>NZ_JBQUZE010000001.1:0-513381 GCF_056314005.1 Methylophilus sp. DMC18
CCGTGAAACGAACTTGCGCCAATGATAGTGTACTCTTCGTATGCGAAAGTAGGTCATCCCCAAGCTCCTATTCTAAAAAGCCCTCGGCAGCAATGTCGGGGGCTTTTTTATTGCCTGCAAGCGGTAGGCAGATGAAATTCAGGCAGAAAAAAACCCGGTGCAAGCACCGGGTTGAAGTGTCTATTAAGATCAACTCAAAATAGACTGCCATGAAAACTTAAGCGCTGCACTGCAGCGTGAAATATAATTGACACCGCTCAAGCGGTTGTTGCTCTGCTGCTTCTCCCTCTTTTACACACATCTTAAAAAATACACAGGCGTATGTCATTGACCCAAGTGGGCTATCAAGAAATCTCAGCAAGAGTTTCAGCGGAATAGACGTGTGAGCATAAAGCCTTAAAAGAGACATGTTAAAATGACACGATGTCTCAATACCATGTCTTAATCCCCAGTGCTGGTCGTGGTTCGCGTATGCAATCATCACGACCGAAACAGTATTTACCATTGAATGGTGAGCCGCTGTTGAAGCATGTAATCCAGACATTTGAGTCGTTTGCAGCCATCGCTAGCATTTCGGTGGTTATCGCAGAGGATGATCAGGACTGGCAACCGGCTTTACTTGCGGGATGCCAGAAAACACGCGTGCTGCTGTGTGGTGGCGCGACTCGCGCTGAAAGTGTGCTAAACGGATTGCGTGCCCTGA
Source organism: Methylophilus sp. DMC18 (assembly GCF_056314005.1). Taxonomy (NCBI): domain Bacteria; kingdom Pseudomonadati; phylum Pseudomonadota; class Betaproteobacteria; order Nitrosomonadales; family Methylophilaceae; genus Methylophilus; species Methylophilus sp. DMC18. The sequence continues at coordinate 704 of NZ_JBQUZE010000001.1, forward strand.
ATACTCAAGTTCAGGCGCGAGACTGGATTCTGGTGCATGATGCCGCGCGGCCTGGCATAGATCATGAGATGCTATTACGGTTAATAGACAGCGTGGGTGATGAGGATACTGGAGCGATTCTGGCTTTGCCGCTGGCCGATACGCTAAAGCGTGCCGGGACGCAGACCACGATTGCAGAGACCATCCCGCGTAATCATTTATGGCAGGCTCAAACGCCACAAATGTTCAAATATGCGGAGTTGCAATCTGCGCTCAGTCACTCGATCGAAAAACAACCTACCGATGAAGCGCAAGCCATGGAGTGGATGGGACATCACCCAAAACTAGTCCAAGGTAGCCTTAAAAACATGAAAGTCACTTATCCTGACGACCTGCAAGTGGTTGCTGCGTTGATGCAGATGAGCCAGTCATAGAAAGCAAAAAGTATGATTCCTGTGAGAATTGGGCACGGTTTTGACGTGCACGCCCTGGTAACCGGGCGGGATTGCATTATCGGTGGCGTGAATATCCCGCACAGTCATGGACTGGATGGGCATTCGGATGCAGATGTCCTGTTACACGCTATTTGTGATGCCTTGTTAGGGGCTGTCGCGTTGGGAGATATCGGTAAGCATTTTCCACCAACAGATATGCGCTTTAAAGGCATAGATTCACGCGAGCTTCTGCGGCATGTGGTGCGCTTGCTGCATGACAAGGGTTATCTGGTTGGTAACATTGATGCCACGGTGATATGTGAGGCGCCACGATTGGGCAAGCATACTTCGCAGATGTGTATGAATATTGCCAGTGATTGCGATGTGGCGATTGAACAGGTCAACGTCAAAGCGACGACGACTGAAAAGCTGGGCTTCACTGGCCGCAGTGAAGGTATTGCGGCAGAAGCCGTTTGTACTGTGTATTCCAAGTAGTTGATGATGCGATTGTTTAGCCGTTTTGAAGCACTGGTTTCGCCGTTTCCTGCCGAAATCCTGACGCGTTTACCTACCCGTTTCTGGCCTTTTATGTGGGCCTGTTCGTATGGGATGCGCCGTTATATTTTAATCATGACGCTGCTGACAGCCTGTATCGGCTCGTTTGAGGCTTTGCTGTTTGCCTTGATGGGCAAGGTGGTCGATAAGTTGACAGCCATCCAACCGGCACAATTATGGACGACGCATCAATCTACATTATGGCTAGTGGCGGCGGTATTGGTTGGCAGTACCGTGGTCATTCTGTTCCAGACCTTACTCAAGCATCAGACATTGGCTGGTAACTTCCCAATGCGTTTGCGCTGGCAGTTTCATCAGCATATGCTCAATCAAAGCATGGGGTTTTATCAGGACGAGTTTGCTGGCCGCGTGTCGGCGAAAGTGATGCAGACTGCATTGGCTGTGCGCGAGGTGTGGTTTATTCTGGCCGATATCATGGTGTATGTGTTGCTGTATTTCACTACCATCGTCACGGTGGTGGGCAGCTTTCATCCCTGGATGGTTTTGCCGTTTTTAGGCTGGTTAAGCTTGTATGCCTGCGCGCTGGTATATTTTATTCCGCGTCTGGCCAAAGTGTCACAGCATCAGGCAGATGCGCGCTCCCTGATGACCGGCCGGATTACGGATGCCTATACCAATATTTCCACGGTTAAACTGTTTTCGCATGCCGGGCGCGAGGCCAGCTATGCGCAATCGGCCATGCAAGAGTTTCTGGATACCGTGCATGGGCAAATGCGCATGGTGAGCTGTGTCGAGAGTATCAATCACTTTTTAAATATGTGTTTGATCATTGCCAGTGGCAGCATGGTGCTATGGCTGTGGTCACAGGGCCTGGTCGCTGCCGGTGCGGTTGCGGCGGTGCTGGCAATGAGCCTGCGCTTAAATGGCATTTCACATTGGGTCATGTGGGAGCTGACCTCGTTGTACGAGCAAATTGGCACCGTACAAGATGGCATGAATACGCTGTCGATTGAAAACCGCGTGCTCGATCAGCCAGATGCCGTCGCGTTAAACGTCCCTAAGGGTGAAGTCGTATTTGAGAAAGTGGAGTTTGCTTATGACAAGCAACCACCCCTGTTGAAGCAGTTTGATTTGCATATCTGCCCCGGAGAGCGTGTCGGCCTGGTCGGCCGCTCTGGCGCGGGCAAGTCTAGCATCGTCAATTTGCTGATGCGGTTTTATGACATTCAGGCCGGGCATATTCGTATCGATGGGCAATCGATCGCTTCAGTGAAACAAGACTCCTTGCGGCAACAGATTGGTATGGTGACGCAGGATACTTCTCTATTACACCGCTCCGTCAGGGAAAATATTTTATATGGCCGCCCAGATGCAAGCGATGAAGAGATGATAGTGGCTGCCAAGCGGGCCGAGGCACATGAATTTATCCTCACCTTGCGCGACGCCAAAGGCCGTACCGGCTATGACGCCCATGTCGGTGAGCGCGGGGTTAAGCTGTCCGGTGGCCAGCGGCAGCGCATTGCCATTGCCCGTGTCATGCTGAAAAATGCACCCATTCTGGTGCTGGATGAGGCCACCAGTGCCCTGGATTCTGAAGTCGAGGTCGCTATTCAACATCATTTGTCGCAGTTGATGGAAGGTAAAACCGTCATTGCGATTGCACACCGCTTGTCCACCATTGCAGCCATGGACCGCTTGATTGTGCTCGATCAGGGGCGGGTGGTCGAAACCGGCACCCATCAGGCCTTGTTGGCGCAAGATGGGATTTACGCCAAATTATGGACGCATCAGAGTGGTGGCTTTCTGGGCGAATAGCCCGTGCAATTCCCAGACGGTTCCTTTTCTAATATCACGTTTCAATCATCAGGCCATTCGGCCTGATTTTTTTATGGCTGTGCTTGGCATCGCCTCTGTTCAATTGTGACAGTCTGTCATATTACCGCCACTTTTCTGCAATCTAATCTGCTTAGTATTGTCATCAAATTTTCATGGAGTATTTTCGATGGCTAGTCTTGCTGTCCGTTGTAATCGCGGGTTTACCTTGCTGGAGTTATTGGTGGTGATGGTCATTATCGGTCTGTTGGCCGGCTATGTCGGCCCCAAATATTTCCAGCAGATTGGCAAGTCAGAAGTCAAAACGGCCAAAGCGCAGATTGCGGCGCTGGAGCAGGCTCTGGATCAGTTCCGTCTGGATGTCGGGCATTATCCGAGTACTGAACAAGGCTTGACGGCCCTGATGAATAACCCAGATAACCAGCCAAACTGGGCCGGCCCTTATTTGAAAAAAGAAGTGCCCAACGACCCTTGGGGCAAGCCTTACCAATACCGCATGCCCGGCCAGCACGGCGAGTATGATCTCTACAGCCTGGGTAAGGATGGCCAGGTCGGTGGCAGTGACGAAGCGCAGGATATCAGCAACTGGTAAATGCCATGCACTATCAGGCAAAAGTGTTGAATGGCAGCACCCTGACCATGGTGGAGCTGCAAGCCGATGATGAGCAGGATGCTTACGCCCAGTTAAAGGCGAAAGGCTTGTTGCTGGTCTCGCTGCAGGCACAAAGGCAGGGCAAAATAGCCAAGCGCCAGGCGTTTCCGTTGGCTTTGTTCAGCCAGGAGTTGCTGGCCTTGCTCGATTCCGGCTTGAACCTCGTCGAAGCCATTGATGCACTGGCTTTGCGGCAGGATCATACACGCGGTGTTTTGCAGGGCATCTTGCAATCACTGCAGCAGGGTAAGTCTTTTTCTGCGGCCCTAGAGCGTCAATCTGCGGTATTTCCGCCCCTCTATATCGCCACGGTGAAAGCCGCCGAGCGCACGGGCGACCTGGGCAATGCCTTGTCTCGCTATATCGCTTATGACAATCAGGTGTCATTACTCAAAAAGAAAATCGTCAGCGCGTCAATTTACCCGCTGCTGCTCATCGTGGTTGGCGGCTTGGTCATTGCGTTTTTGATGGGCTTTGTCGTGCCTAAATTCAGCAGCGTCTACGAAGGCACGGGGGCAGACTTGCCTTGGATGTCGCAGCTGATGCTGCAATGGGGCAGCCTGATTGCCCAGCATGGCGAGCTGATGTTGACGCTACTGGTCAGTGTATTGGTCATGCTGGTCGTGTTATTGAAACATCCAGCCATGCGGCAGTGGATGTTACGCACCTTGTGGCGTATTCCTGCCATCGGTGAAAAGCTGCAACTCTATCAATTGGCACGCTTTTACCGCACGTTGGGGATGTTGCTGGCGGGGGGGACCCCAGTGATGGTGGCACTTGATTCGCTGGAAGGATTGCTGGATAGCAGTCTTGCGCTGAGTCTCAAGCAGGCACAAACCATGATTAGCCAGGGGCAACCCCTGTCACAGGCCTTCCAGGTCAACGGCATGACGACGCCGATAGGCGAGCGCATGTTGCTGGTGGGCGAGCGCGGGGGCAATGTGGCACAAATGATGGACCGCATCGCCAGCTTTTATGATGAAGAGCTGGCACGCTGGATAGACTGGTTTACCCGGCTGTTTGAGCCCTTGCTCATGCTATTTATTGGCCTGGTGATCGGCGTGGTGGTGCTGTTGCTGTATATGCCCATTTTTGAACTGGCAGGACAAATTCAATGAACCAGCCTCTCCCCAATCAGCACGTGCCTGCTGAGCCACTACAGTCGCTCTCTGCAGAACTATTATCGCAAGCACAAACGCAGGCCTTGCAACAGCAACGGCGCGTGATCGAGGTGCTCGAAGACCTGCTCCCGGTGGACACGGAAATCCTGGTGAGCCAACTGGCTGACTTGCTGCATTACCCGGTCGCCACCATGCGCGATATGCGCGAGTGGCAGGTAGCTTTTGAAGTCATCAGTTATAACGAAGCGCAGCAAAAAGAGTGTCTGGCATTTTATGACGCGCAAAAAACACTCATTCTGGTGTTTGCTGACCCGTTTAACCGCCAATTGCCGTTGTGGGTACAGCATGCCGTAAAGCAGCCGTTTGTCTGGCAGTTGGCACATCGGCTGGAGATTAGCGCCTACCTCGCGGGTGAAGAAGAAACCATGCGCGCCATGGATGGCGTAGGTTTGCCCAGTGAGCAAATGCAAGAAGGCGAGGACGAGCTGGTCATGCAGCTCTCGCTCAAGTCCATTCACGAAGATGCCAACCCCATCGTCAAGCTGATTAACTCCACCTTATATGATGCCCTCAAAACAGGCGCCAGCGATATCCACCTTGAAACGCATGCAGGCGGTCTGGCCGTGAAATACCGGATTGACGGGGTGATGGCCAGTATCGCCAATAGCCCCGGTCTGGACAGTGCCGAGCAGGCCATTTCGCGGATCAAGGTCATGGCGCAACTCGATATTGCCGAACGCCGGATTCCGCAAGATGGCCGCTTTAAAGTGCATGCCATGGGCCGCCTGATTGATTTCCGTGTCTCTATCATGCCCAGTGCGTTTGGCGAGGATGCCGTACTGCGGGTGCTGGACCGCAAGGCCTTGACCGAGCAGGCGCAAGGCTTGAGTTTGAAAGCGCTGGGCTTTGATGCCGATGTGATTGCCAGATTCCGCAAATTAGCCAGCGAGCCGTATGGCATGGTGCTGGTCACTGGCCCAACCGGCAGTGGTAAAACCACCTCTTTATATGCCGCCATTTCAGAGGTGAATACGGGGTTTGACAAGATCATCACCATTGAAGACCCGGTTGAGTACCAGTTACCTGGTGTGCTGCAAATCCCGGTCAATGAGAAAAAAGGCCTGACCTTTGCGCGCGGCCTGCGGTCAATTCTGCGGCATGACCCGGACAAGATCATGGTGGGTGAAATCCGCGATGCCGAGACTGCGCAAATTGCCGTGCAAGCGGCGCTGACTGGCCATCTGGTGTTTTCTACCGTGCATGCCAACAGTGTGCTCGATGTCATCGGCCGTTTCATGCATATGGGCGTAGACCCTTACCATTTTGTGTCAGCAGTGAATGGCATTATTGCCCAGCGCCTGGTGCGCGCCTTGTGCCCGCATTGTGCCGAGCCGTTCGTGCCGGATGCTGATTTACTGAGTGCCTCTGGCTTAAGTGCTGAGCAGGCCGCCAGCATGCAGTTTATGCATGCCAAGGGCTGTGGCCATTGCCGTGGCACGGGTTACAAAGGCCGTAAAGCGGTGGCCGAAATACTGGTGCTTAATGACGAGTTACGCGAGATGATTATTGCCCGCCAGCCGATCCGCCAGTTGAAAGAGGCGGCTGCCAGAAATGGTATGCGTACCATCCGCGAGGCGGCGATCAGCGCCGTGGCTGAAGGCATGACCAGTTTGCAGGAGGTTAACCGTGTCACGTTTGTTGCCTGAGTTCAGCGTACTTGGCCTGACGCGGATCCTGGTGTTGTCTGACCAGTTGCAGGCCGAACATATTCCGGCGGGCTTTGCTTCGTCCCCTGTCTTTGCGACGACTGCCTGGTCAGGCGCAGATGCGCTTGCGCTGCAGCCAGCATTACAGGCAGTGCTGGCACAGTTGCCAGCCACACGCTGGCAAAAGATAGAACTCTATCTCGCTGACCAGCATGTGCATCTGATGCGCTTGCCTGCCATGACTCAAGGTCTGCAGGCATTTGACTGGAGCGGGCAGGATCAGCAAGCCTATGCGCGCGCCATGCTTATGCAAACTTATGGTGAAGCCGCACGTAGCTGGCCTTTCCGCTTACAGGATGTTTGCCAACCACAAGATAGCCTGCTGGTGGCTATCCCGGTGTTACAGACACTGGATTGGACTGCGTTGTTACGTCCGCATGCCCTGCAATGGCAGGTGCAAGCCTATGCTTGCGCCTTGTGGGCCAACACCCGGCTGCCCAAAACCGGTACCGTGCTAACCGCAGAGCCGCAAATGCTCAGGCTGTTGCAGCTTGAGCAAGGGCGTATCATGCATGTGGCTGGGCTGGCGACCTCTCTGCAGGCAGTGGAAACCATGGCAGACTGGGTGTTGCGTGAACGTACTTTGCTGGGCGTGCAGGCGTCAGCGTGTTACTGGGTAACCGAGCCCGGCAACCACAGGGCGTTAAATACCGGTCATCGCCTCAAACAAGCTTTGGCGGGTCAGGTCAACTGGCAGCTGTTGCCATCAGCGAGACCACTCACTCAGTTGCGCCAGGAGGTCAGTCATGTCGCCGCAGCCTGAGTATCATATGGATTTTGCGCGTCCGTTATTTGCCTGGCAACGCGTGCGTTGGCCAGGACTGGCGCTGGTGGCAGCATTATTGATGACGGTATGGCTCACCTATGCCGAAGAGGCCGAGCAAACCGCGCACTTGCAGTCACTCACGCAGCGGCAGCAGCAACTGACCGAGCAGCAGTCCGCAATGCAGGGCGCTGCGCCGCGCACTGAGCAACACCCACTCAGTCAAGCCAACATCAAGCCGGTGGCGGTATTAAGCCAGCCGCAACAAAAGGCAGCGCAAAAAATTGTGCAGCAACTCAATGTGCGCTGGTTTGACTTGTTGCAGACGCTAGAAGCGAGCCAGGTTGCCGATATCGCATTGTTGCAATTGACCCCTGATGCCAATCGCGGCCAATTTGTATTGTCGGGCGAGGCGAAGAGCTACGCGGCGTTATTGAATTATGTGAGTCATTTGCAAGGCCTGACGACGCTGCATGAGGTGCATTTGCAAAAACACCAGGTCAATGACAGCCATCCGCAGCGCCCGGTCAGCTTCGAAATTCAGGGGGGCTGGCAACCATGAAATCGGCACGTATGTTTTCGGCCCTGACTATAGTCTGGCTGCTACGCCGTGCGGCCTGGTATCTTGGCTGGCTGCCCATGCTGATGAGCGTCTTGTTGCTGATCTTATGGGGCGTGTTGTCGCAGCAGCAGTCTGCCACAACGGCGCAAATGGCCTTGCTCACGCAAGCCATCCAGCAGCTTGAGAGCCAACCGGTAGCACCTGTGGCCCCGGTCTCAACCGTCATTGCCAAACCGGTGGTGAGCGAAAATGCGCCGGAATACCTGGCCGCCTTATGGCAGCAATTACCAGAGTTTGCCGACCTGTCGCCACGCATGATGCAGATTGCGCGCCTGGCGCAAAAACGCCAGATGGCCTTGAATGTGGGCGATTACCAGTGGCAACTGCATGCCGCCAGTGACGCCACGCAGGAGATTCAGCAATATGACATGCGCTTCAATATTCAGACCGATTACCTGACTTGCCGGCAGTTTATTATCGATGTGTTGCGGCAATATCCTGCCATGGCCTTGACTGGCCTCGAGTTGCGCAAAAACGAGACCATGCAGCCGATGCTGGACGCGACGCTGACGTTTTCAGTGTTTATCCGGGGAGGGCGCAAGCATGGCAGTTAGCGCCAAATCCTCGACCTCGCCCGTGATTTGGCTGGCCTTGCTGTTAACGTTGGGCTTGGTCTACTGGCAATGGTCGGCAGCGCCTCAAGCGGAGCTTGATCTGGTTGCGGTCAGACCTGCCAAGAAGACAGCTGTGGCTCAGTCTGTGCCAGTCAGTGTCGACCGCAGTGACAGTCGCACAGATACGCTTCAGCCGTCCGCGCGTGTGGCGAGCAGTCAAACTGCCAGCCCTCAAGTGGAAACCGCTGCCATGCCAGAGGCCGCGTATTTCAAGCGCCAGTTACCCGCGGGCAAGCCTGCGCATGTGCTATTTGCGGCGCATGAATGGTTACCGCCCCCGGTCAAGCCGCCCCCACCGCCTCCGCCGCAGGCGCCGCCTTTGCCTTATAGCTATGTCGGTAGTCTCAAGGAGATGCCGGGGGGCGACCTGGTGATTTTAATGCAGCAGAAAAAGATGTTGATGCCCAAACTGGGCTCTCAGGTCGATACGCAATGGCGCTTGGACCGCGAGGATATGCAGGCGGTGTATTTCACCTACCTGCCATTAAACAAAGGGGTGGTGTTGAGTAAAAGCAAAGCCGCAACCACGCGTCAGGTTGAGCCAGAAAACAATCCAACAGAAGAAATGTTAAACCAATGAATGTTTTGAATCCAAGTCTGCGATCATGGTCAAGCGTGCCACGCAGTTTGTCTTTCGCTGCCTGTACGCTGGTACTGTCATCGTGCGGCCTGTTTCCGCCCAAACTGACGGCGACGACCCCGGAAGGCAAAGTCCAAGAGCTGGCCCAACAGGTGGCAGAGCATCCTGCGGATGTGACTTTGCGCAACCGCTGGTTTCGCGAGCGTGAGCTGGCAATCAACGCCTTGCTGGCGGACGCCGCTGCGGCAGATGCCAAAGGCGATATTGCCACGGCCAAGCAAGCTTATGCCCGCATCCTGACGCTGGATCCTTATCAACCTAAAGCGCTGGATTATGCGCGTGCCAGTGATCGTGAAATTGTGCTGCGCAAGCAGTTAGAGATTGCCAAGCAGCATATCAACCAGCCCAAGCAGGCACTCAAGGAAGTGCGGGATATTTTGTTGGAGCAACCGACCAATAGCGAAGCCCAGGCGCTGGAAAAGCAACTGATAGCCATGGAGCCGCGTGCACGTGCCAGCCTGCCGCAATTGCAAACCGCCATTAACAAACCGGTCACGCTGGAATTGCGGGATGCCAACATCAAGGTAGTGTTTGAGGCATTGTCCAAAGCCACCGGGATTAATTTTGTGCTGGATAAAGACATTAAAGCCGAGACCAAGGCCTCGGTGTTCGTCAAGAAAATGCCAATTGAAGAGGCGGTGGAGATGGTGCTAGCCAGCAACGGCTTGCAGAAAAAAGTGCTGTCACCCACCAGTGTGTTGGTGTATCCGGCCACCCAGCAAAAGAACAAGGACTATCAGGACCTGTTGATCCGTAACTTTTATTTTGCCAACACCAGTGCCAAGCAGTGCGCGGATATGTTACGGACGATTTTAAAAATCCGTGATGTGTATGTCGATGAGCGCCTGAACATGCTGGTGTTGCGTGACCGGCCGGAAGTGTTGGCCTTGGCAGAAAAAATGATCAAGGCGCAGGATATTGCCGACCCTGAGGTCATGCTCGAAATTGAGGTGATGGAAGTCACGCGTGGCAAGTTGCAACAACTGGGCATCAGCTATCCCACCTCACTCACGGTGCTCAATAGCCCCTTGACGCTGGAAGCGCTCAAGAGCATCAAGTCGAGTGATATTGGCGTCAGCCCTAACCCTGGCGTACAGTTCAAAACCACAGACAGTGATTTGAATCTGTTATCCAATCCGCGTATCCGCGTCAAAAATAACGAAAAAGCCAAGGTGCTGGTGGGTAACAAGGTGCCTGTGATCACCACCAATACCACCGCCAATGTAGGGACTTCCGAGAGTGTGTCCTATGTTGATGTCGGCCTCAAGCTTGAGGTAGAGCCGCGTATCATGCTGGATGATTTTGTCAGCATCAAGGTGAACCTCGAAGTCAGCTCACTGGGGGAGGCTGTGACCTTGAGCAATAATTCCAAGGTTTACAATATTGGTACCCGTAATGCCAGCACCATCCTGCGGCTTAAGCATGGCGAAACGCAGATCCTGGCCGGCTTGATCCAGGATTCCGAGCGCAAGAACGCAACCAAATTACCTGGGCTGGGCGAAATCCCGATCTTGGGCCGCCTGTTCTCCAACAATACCGATGACAAGAGTAAAACAGAAATTGTGCTGGCGATTACGCCCAAGGTTATCAGTAATGTCACTTTGCCAGAAGCCACCTTCTCTGAGTACTGGAGTGGCACCGACAGCGTGATTTCAGACAAGCCACTGATGAACAGCATGCCAGCTGTGCCTTCACTCAATCGTAGCCAGCAAATCCGTGAGCTGCAGTTACAGCGGCAAAATGAGTTGAATGAGGGCAGCAACACACCTGCCAATGAGCCCGCCAATGATACGCCTGATGCTGCGCCGCCGCCGGAACCGGCTTTACCTGCGCCAGACACGACACCGGCCAATACAAACGCCGCGCCACAAGCGACGCCCTCAGCGGATGGTCTTTCAAACAATATCAGGGACTTGCCTGAACAGGGCACGACCAGTTTGCCAGCGCCCAAGGAGATCCCCTGATGCGCCAACGCGCGTGCTTGCAGTCTAGTGCTTGCCCAGACTGTGGATTCACGTTGATTGAGCTCATGGTGTCGCTAGCGATTATCGCCATCATGGCCAGCATTGCCACGCCCATGATACAAGTCACCGTGCAGCGGCAAAAAGAACAACAATTGCGTACACATTTGCATGATATCCGCCGCGCGATTGATGCCTATAAAAAGGCGGCGGAGGATGGCCGTGTGAAAAAAAATTCAGATGCCAGCGGTTACCCGCCCAACTTGCAAGTGTTGGTCGAGGGCGTCGACGATCTTAAAGACCCCAAGCATAAAAAATTACGTTTTTTAAGGCGCATCCCTTTTGATCCCATGCTCAACAAGCGCGACGACACAGCACCAGTGGCGGCTTGGGGCTTGCGTAGTTATGACAGTCCACCCGACCAGCCGCGCTATAACCAGGATGTCTATGATGTGTATTCACTGAGCCCGCGCATCGGCCTGAATGGAGTTCCCTATGCGCAGTGGTAATCGTTGGCGGCGGTGGCGTGGCTTCACGCTGGTGGAGTTATTGGTGGTGCTGTCGATTTTAGCCTTGTTACTGTCGCTGGCACTACCGCGCTATTTTTCTGGCGTACAACGCGCCAAAGAGCAGGCGCTCAAACAACAGTTAATTACCACGCGCAAGGCGCTGGATGAGTTTTATGCCGATCAGGGGCAATACCCGGAAAGCCTGCAGGAGCTAGTGGATAAGCGCTATCTGGACAAATTACCTTGGGACCCTATCTCGGAGCATAACGATGCCTGGGTAATTACACCGCCAGAGCTGCCTTTGCTGGGTGGCGTTTATACCTTGCATAGCAGTGCGACCGGCCAGGCTTCGGATGGCAGCGCCTATACGGACTGGTAATGGGCCAGGGCTATGTCGCTTGATATGAGGCCTGTTAAACCAGCAGTCACCTATCCGCGTGGCAGCGTATTCCTGCGCGGCTTTTCGTATTTAGGCATCATGGTCACCCTGGCGATTGCAGCGATTGCTATGCAGGGGGCAGCCAGCCTTTGGCAACAACAGTCTCAACGTAGCAACGAAGCGCTTTTGCTTGAGGTGGGGGAAGCTTACCGGCTGGCAATCGGGCGTTATTATGAATCTACGCCAATTTCAGTCAAACAATATCCTGCCAATCTGGAGGAGCTGCTTGAAGACAAGCGGTTTCCTGTGCCAAAAAGACATCTACGCAAACTCTACGCAGATCCTTTTGCGGTGAAGCACGGCATGCGACTGATCCTTAAAGACGGGCGCATTATCGGCGTCTATAGTCCGTCTACGCTTGTGCCCATCCGTCGCAATGGTTTTCAGGATGCGCAAGCCGACTTTCAAGCGGCCAAGCATTACAGTGACTGGAAGTTTATCTACGAGCCGAATAGTCTGGCTGGTTTAGAAGAGGCCTGGGCCAACCGCTAATGTCGCGGTTGAATAAGATGGGTTTTAAATAATTGGTAGTAGCGTAATACTTTAGGCACATATTGCTGCGTTTCTGCATAAGGCGGCACCGTCCGCTGATGCGACTTGACTGCTTGCGGGCCAGCATTGTAAGCCGCCAGGGCCAGTACCACATCGCCTTCAAACAAGTCCATGAGCTGCTTTAAATAGCGGGATCCCCATAAGATTTGTTGCGAGGCCGACCAGGCCCGCACCGGGGTAGGGGTCAGCGTTTTTGCGGTGGCCGGCATCACCTGCATCAAGCCATAAGCCCCTTTAGGCGAAGTGGCTTTGGCATTGTAGCCAGACTCGGTAGCAATCACGGCGTGAATCAGCGCGGGCTCAAGTTGTGTAACTTGCGCAGCTGCTTGTACTTCTGCCTGATAAGGCAAGTTTTCTGACGACCAGCGCGATGTCAAGGCTTTGCGCTCACTGTCTCCAATTGCCAATTCGGTCTCGGTGTCAGGAAATGCAGTATTGCTGATCACAATTTCTGTGTCATCAGAAGGGTCCAGAACAATTTGTCCGGCCAAGTATTCAATCGCGTCAGCCGCGTGTGCTGGAATGCACACCAGTAAGGTGAGCACAAAAAATACACGCAATTTGACTACGAGGTTTGGCATCTCTCAATAGTCTCATGCGCAAGTGACATTCTTAAGACACGTAGACTGGTTATATTGTTAATGAGCGCTCAGTGCGTGAATGCTTCTATCACCATTGCTGTTGCTTGATGACTGCTTTGTCTGATGAATTTTTCTCTTCGTAAAGAATAGTCCGCGTATTAATCCGTTGTCATTAATTCATCAACAAACTGACGCTGTGCAATCATTTTTTTGTCACAAATTTTAAGCACACTTGCTGCACATTTATATCAATGTGCACAACACATGGACACCATAATCACAGGGAACGATCAGGCCAATGATCAATGGACGTTGGCACTGAATGAGGAACAACGCACGCTATTTATGGAGGTGATCGAGGAATCACTTCGTCTGCAAAATCGTGCACATTTATTTAACTGGTTGCAGCGTGGTTTTCAATATTTGCTTGCCCACGAAGTGGTGATTATCGCTGTGCGTGGCATGGAGCGTGCCAGTTACGATTACGAGTATCTGACCTCTAGTCGTTATTTCGGTGATGCGCAGTTCGATCTGGTGTTGCACGAACAAGACGGTCTTGTTAATCAGGCTTTTATGCAGTGGGGAAAACTTGGTACCCCTCTGTTCTATACCACCGAACACGCATCACAGGTTCATAGTCATTATGCAATAGAACAAATTGCTGCCGAGCCTATGCTAGCTTCTGAGCTTAAACGGTTCGTGGTGCATGGATTTGGCAATGAGCATAGCCGAATTGCCACCATGGTGATGTTTGGCCGCTTGAGCTCCCCATCCAATGCACGTACTGCACACCTGCTTGAGTTGTTGATGCCACACCTACATTGTGCGATTGTTAAAGTCACCTCTAACAAATGTCCATCTGTTTTATCAACCGCAACCAAAAACGGTCGGGTCAAGCCGTTAAGCAAGCGCGAGGTCGAAGTGCTTGAGTGGTTGCTGGTCGGAAAAACCAATTGGGAAATTGGCAATATTATGCAAGTCAGCCCGCTCACAATCAAAAACCATGTTCAGAACATCTTACGTAAGCTGGATGTTGAAAATCGTAGTCAGGCCGCGAGCAAGGCGCTAAAGCTAGGGTTAATTCATAGGAAGCAGTAAACCTGTCGTCATATATTTTTTGCTGGCCTTTAGTCAATATAGTCCGATAGGACTAGTCTCTGTTGAATGGATGTCATCTCCTCTCCTTAAACTCTGCTGGATTCATCGACTGGCAAATTCTTTTTGTTTTGAACTAGTCCATGTGGACTAACTGCAAATCATAGGGATGACATGCTGGTCTGACAATATTTCTAACGTTGTGTTTTAAATCGCCATCTTGATGGTTTGTTCTTTCAGCTGTTTTTAATAATTTTTAGGAGAGGTTTATGAAATTTCAATATAAAGCATTGGTAGCCGCGTTGGCGTTGTCTGCTGCATCATTGTCTGCACAAGCTAAAATGGATTTGGGTTCTACTGGTAATGGCAGCTTTGTACTGTCTATTTGGAATGCAGATATTGGCTCAGCTACTTTTGATCTGGGCTTTAACTACAACTCATTCGCCAGCTTAGTCAATCAAGGTTCATTTAACATTGCTGCTGGTAGCTATGCTGATGCATGGAGCTTCATTTCAGGTTCTTCCAGCAAGCCTACTTACTGGGCCGTTTTTGCAGGCGATAGCCTAGGTACTGCTAGAACTGCAGATGCTTATGGCTACTACACTACAGCTAATAGTACAGATGGTATGTCACAGATCGCTAGCGCAGGGGCCGTTAGCACTGTAGTGAACAAAATGGATGTATACATTAATGCGAACAACAGCATTAGCTCAGGCAATCATGGCTCCGAGACCAATGGTGCAAGTACTGCTACTTTAACTGAAACGGCAGGTGCTGGTAGCGCAAATGCTTATGGCACTGGTAAACCTGGCAGCGCTGGTCCTATTGCTAGAGCTGAAATTGGCCAAAGTATTGAAATGTTGCATGTTTTGTCTAAAGGTTCTAAAACACCAACTGCCGAGTTTGTGGCAAATGCTGCAGGTACCAACTATACATTCAAACTTTCATCCGCTGGTTTGTTGACTGTTGGTGCTGTAACTGCGGTGCCAGAAGCTGACAGCTATGCCATGTTGCTTGCTGGTCTGGGTGTGATCGGTTTGGTCGCGCGTCGTCGCAAGGCTTAATAATTCATCACTATTATATTTAAGCCATGAATAACGGTCAGCCAAAAGCTGACCGCCAATCAAACTTTAATTTAAGGAAGCGAACATGTTGAAATTGAACAAATTGGCCATCATTATGGTGACTGCATTCTCTGCGACTAGCGCATTTGCAGCAGCAGTGACTCCAACAGATATTAAAAATGCCTCTAAACTTAATCAAGCTTGGATCTCAGGTGCATCTGCTCCAACATATAATGTATTTTTAGGTTTTGCTGCTGGTTGCGATGCTAACACATTGGCCGTATTCCACGGTGGCACTGCAGGTGCAGCTAATCCCGGCGCAAGCAATACAGGTAATGCGTTTGCTTACGCCTGTAAGCGTGGTGGAGTAGTATCTGTACTGTATCACACTAATCAGGGCGGCTCATTCAATGCATTTGCGCCACATGTACCGAACGATGTTGCCGGTACTGGTTCTGTTGGTGTAATAACAAACCTGAATCGTTTGGCGAATGTTGCAACTGCAAGCTGTTCAAATCAAGGAACAATTACTGTTACTAATCAAGGTGGCACCCCTGTATACAGATGTACAAGTGCTGTCATCAATGGTTTTGCAGCAACTGACAATACACCCAAAAAACCAGCAGGTGGGTTTTCTGATGTGGAAGCTGCGTTGTTTGGTGTAGATGCTTCGCCTTTTGGTAAAGAACTTGATGCCGGAGTTACACAAGTTTTTGGCGTAATGGCTTCAGAACCTCTCTATCGTGCAATGCAAGTAGCGCAAGGGATTTATGCCTCTGAAGCTGATGCTAATACAGCTGATCCAAGCTTCCTGCCAAAAAATGCACCATCGATTAGCAAACAGCAGTACGCTTCTTTGGCATCCGATCCTTTGGCAACTTGGGCACCATTAGGTGTTGATGCCTCTAAAAAAGTAGTGATCGCACGTCGTGTGAATACTTCCGGTACACAAGGTTCCTCTAATGCATTCTTCATGGGTAACCCATGTTTGGGTAACCCATCTACTGGCGGCGCATTGGTTGCTACTAAGGCTGCAGATAGTGACCCTGACTTCTACAATGTCATCGAAGGTGGTGAAACAGCTGATGTTCGCAATGCAATTTCAAATGCGACAACGGCAGGTGATTTTGCAGTTGGTGTGGTTTCTCTTGAGAACGCTTCAGCTGCAGGTAGACGCTACCTGAAAGTAGATGGTGTGCACCCTGAAACTGGCGCAAATAATACTGTTGACAGTTTTGCTCGCTACACTTCTGCACAAGGGCAGTATCCTTTCCAGATTGAGCTGAAAGGCTTTATTGCCAATGAAGCAATTGGGACATTTGGTGAGACTGTGATCAATAACATCGTTAGTGGTTTATCAACTGTATCTTGCACTTCAGTGCCACGTGGCTTGATCTTGAACTCAGCTTCAAATGCATGCCCAGCTACAAACGCTGGCGTACACATTACTAAAACAACTCGTTCAGGTAACAACTGCCGTCCATTGACCTGGAAGTTTTAATCAAATCGCTTAATGTAGCCAAAAGCTATATTCAGTTTTTTAAAAGCACACCTTACCGGGTGTGCTTTTTTATTTATGCCCTGTTTTTTGATTGCTCGTGAATGTAGATGTATCAGCACTCAATCGCATTTTTCAGCCACCCACTGATTCATTGATTCGCATTTGATTGCTATAGAAACGACTTGATCTCATCGGATCGCTGCAATGACCCACTCGGGCTAACCAAATCAGCCACCGGACTAGTCCGCATTTCATCTTTGTGACACGGTGTGCTCTCAAAATGGCAAGCCTTAAGAAGCGCCTCTGGCGATTCAACGGATATTGAAAGGGTTTGCAATTGTTCTTGCGTTTAATGTGTTTGGCCTGTGTGCTTTGGTCTTTTGCTTTGTGTGCAGCAGAGGTCGAGACATCGGCATCAAAAGCAGTGAGTGCCTGGGGCGTAACCACTAGCGATGAAGCTGGATCAGATGTAAATGCCTCTCCACAAACGGAAAGCAAAGATCAGTTTGATATTTTTGAATATGTGATTGAGGGTAATACTGTTCTGGGTGTTTCTGACATTGAAAAAGCGGTTTACCCCTATCTTGGAGAGCAGCGCACGATTGAAGATGTCGAGAAGGCACGCAGTGCGCTTGAGAAAGCGTTTCATGATGCGGGTTATCTTACCGTATTTGTGAATATCCCCGAGCAGGAAGTCAATGCCGGGCTTGTGAAGCTGGACGTGCTGGAAGGAAAGGTTGAGCGGCTCAATGTTGTTGGCTCCCGGTACTACTCTCTCGGTAAGATCAGACAAAGTGTGACCGAGTTCAAGGAAGGCCAGGTTCCACATTTTCCGACTGTGCAGAAACAAATTGCCTCAGTGAATATCAATCAGGATCGTGTTGTCGCGCCTGTGTTGCGCCCTGGCAAAACACCTGGCATGGTCGAAGTGGATTTGAAAGTAGACGACAAGTTTCCATTACACGCCAGTATGGAATACAACAATCGCTATACGCCTAACACAACTAAAACAAGGCTTTCCGGCAACTTGAGATACGACAACCTATGGCAGAGAGACCACAGCCTTGGTTTAAGTTTTCAGGTGACTCCTGAAGATACAAATCAGGTCAAGGTCTTTTCAGCTACCTATGTGATCCCTTATGCCGGAGACTATTGGGCGATGTATGGTGCAGTTAACGAAAGTGATATTAGTGCTGTGGGTGATTTGAATGTGGTCGGCAGAGGTGATTTGTATGGTTTGCGCTACATCCATCCGATGCCTAGCCCGATTTCTGGATTTAATCACAATGTGACACTCGGTGTCGATTACAAAGATTTTCAGCAAAACACTCGGCGATTGGGTGCCGACTTAGGTAGCAATCCGATTACTTACTTGCCTTTTTTGATTGGCTACAACGGCAACCTGACTACGCCAGAAAGTACATCCAAGCTTGACTTGAATTTTGTGTTTTCTACCAAAGCGTTGGTCAATGATGAAAAAGAGTTTGCGAATAGACGTTTTTTGGCGCGGCCAAATTTTTCTTATTTGCGCGGTCAGCTTGAGCACACACACACCTTGCCATACCAATGGCAAGCCTACGGTTCTATTGGTGGTCAGGTCACAGGTGACTCTTTGGTTTCCAATGAGCAGTTCTTTTTGGGTGGCCTAGATACCGTACGCGGCTTTCTTGAAGCCAGTGCGCTCGGTGACAATGGTGCCAATCTCAATATTGAGTTGCGGACACCGCCCTTGCAAAAATATGTTGGCTCTTGGGTTAAAGAGCTGCGTTTGCTTGGCTTTTATGACTATGGTCTTGCTAAAACACGGGATCCTATCACTTTTGCCGATGACAAAATTTCACAAATTGAGCGTTACATCCTGTCGTCTTATGGTTTTGGCATAGATGTAAAAGGGGTGAGAGGGTTGTTTTTGCGACTGGATTTTGCCCGCGTTCTGCAGTCAAGCTGGGAGCTAGAAAATGGTCGGAGAGCAACTAAACCTACCGGGATGTATGAGGTCGGGGATACGCGTTTGCATTTTAGAGTCGGTTTTGACTGGTAGTTAGAAGCAGGCTGAATTTTACGAGGTAAAGTGATGAACAAGTTACGATTTAAATTGGTGTTTAGCAAACGTCTAGGCATGCTGGTGCCGATTGCCGAGTTTGCGCGTACACATCAGAAAACAGTCACCTTGTCAGGCGCAGCCGATACCTATCATCAGGCTGAGGTGATGCTTCGACCGCTATGGCGTATTTCAACAGGCAGTGCGGCCTTGTTGCTGGCAGGGTGTTTGAGCTGGATGTCAGCGCCATTATTGGCGATGGATGAAAATACATTGCCGGTTCAGTATTCTGGTGGTGATTATAAGCTACCCGCAGGCGTGACTATCCCGACGCCAGTGAATAACACCATGAACATCACTACAACGCTTCAAAATACGGTACTTCGTTGGGATAGCTTTAATATTGGTTCAAAAGCTGGCGTCAATATTTATATGCCAGATTCTTCATCAAGCGTATTAAATCGTGTGATGGGCAATGGTGCTAGCTATATTAACGGAGCACTGAATACACCTAATGGTGGGCATGTTTATATTGTCAACCAGAACGGAATTTATTTCGGCGCCGGTGCGCAGGTGAATGTTGGCTCGTTAACGGCAACAACGTTGGATGATCTTGCAAATAATAATATAGAAAACATCT
Source organism: Methylophilus sp. DMC18 (assembly GCF_056314005.1). Classification (NCBI taxonomy): domain Bacteria; kingdom Pseudomonadati; phylum Pseudomonadota; class Betaproteobacteria; order Nitrosomonadales; family Methylophilaceae; genus Methylophilus; species Methylophilus sp. DMC18. The sequence continues at coordinate 20,027 of NZ_JBQUZE010000001.1, forward strand.
ATAAAAACGGTATTTTATCGAATAAGACCGAGCCAGTGTTCTCGTTTGCCGATGCTGTTGGTGTGATTGATGTTGCCAAAGGCGCCACCATTACCTCGGCCAATGGCGGCAGAGTAATGCTACTGGCGCCTGATGTCACAAACAGTGGGGTGATTACAACTCCAGATGGTCAGACCATTCTTGCGGCGGGTAAAACGGTTTACTTGAGCACGCTGGATAAGTTTGCGGGCCTGCTGGTTGAGGTGCAATCAGGGGGGACAGCGACCAACCTTGGAGATGTGATTGTTAAAAACGGTAATGCCAGCATGATCGGTTTAGCGGTAAATCAGAAGGGTCTGATCTCTGCCACTACTACAGTGCGCGCTAACGGGTCAATTCTCCTAAAAGCCAAGTCAATTCAAAAATATAATGACGCATTGACAGACATTTACGGCAATGTCTCGCTTAGTGAGGGGAGCCGCACAGAGGTCAGTGTGGCGGTAAATGATACTGAAACCGTTAAAAAAGCGCAGGAAATTACAAAATCCAAGATTGATATTCAAGGCAGAAATATTGCCATTGAGGGCGCCGTTGTTGCCAACAGCGGCAATATTAATGTGGCTGGCAAAACCAATACAGGGACGACCTCACTTTTTGTGGGCGATAAAGCAGTCATTGATGTCTCTGGCGTGGATGCCACTGCCCCAATGTCTCGTAATCAGCTGGTGATTGATTTGTACTCGCAACAACTGAATGACTCGCCTATTTTGAGAGGGGGGCCATTATTCGGCAAAAAATTGTATCTGGATGTACGAAAAGGGACCGCTATTATCAGTCAATCTGTCATTGACAATGCCTTGCTGTCTCAGGAACGTACGATCGCCGAACGTATGACTACTGGAGGTACGGTATCGCTCGTTGCCGATAGCGTAGTGACAAAAGCAGGCTCTGTGGTGGACCTGTCTTCCGGGGTCACCAGATATACAGCGGGTAATATCCGGGAAAGCAACCTACTCTACAACGGCAAGTGGGTGAGTGCGTCAGAAGCGGTGGCGGGCGTTCCTTACACCAGTATTAACGACCAATATACGATTACCAGTGAGCGCTGGGGAGTGACCAGAACTTGGGATCTGGGTGGCAATGTTAACGGGCAGTATCAGGCTGCGTACGTTGAGGGGGCTGACGCTGGCAAACTTGATGTCGCATCAACAGCACTTGCGTTTCAAGGTGATGTGATTGCAAATAGAACTATCGGTACCTATCAGCGCGGTGACTATGCCAAAGCGACCCCGCAAGGTGGATCATTGATAATTGATTACATTGGCTCAGGTACTTTTAATATTAATGATCAGATTGCCAGACTATCTGATGGATTTACAAAAGACTCAGTATTAACCAACGAGCAACAGCAGCAAACAGAGCTTAGCACTGGTATATTTTCAAAAGGCCTGAACAATCTCAAAGTGACCGCCAGCTCTGCCCAAGTCAATATCAATGGCGCCATTAAGACTGTCGCGTCCGGGACTATAGATATTGATGGCGGGGCAGGTGTTAATGTAAACAAGAATATCACCACATCAGGTGGACAAGTCAAATTGTCTGCGAGTAACACCGCTAATGTGGTATTGGCTGATAATGTCAAAATCAGCACTGCAGGGCTTTTTACAAATGACACGCCTGGTGTGTCCGGCGCAATGCAAAATCTGATAGTCACCAAAGGCGGCAATGTGACCATCGCAGATGGCCTAGTCATGGGGAAAGGTTCCAGAATTGATGCCAGCGCGGGCGTTTGGATAAAGGAGACTGGTGAGGTGGTTTCAGCCCAGGGGGGTAATGTGGATGTGACCCTGGCTCAGAATACCCTTGCTGATGGTGAGATCACTTCCTACGGTATCACCAGTGGCAATACGCAAACCAATGGTGGTCAGTTGACGGTGCATTTGCAAGGTCAAGGTGGCACCAGTGGCGTGAAGGATATACAACTAGGTGGCAACAATCCTCAGGAGGCAGATACACTCTGGTTGTCGGAAGGCTTTTTCAAATCAGGCGGCTTCTCAAAATATACCATTGATAATCAAAATGGTAATGTGAATAATTCCTTTGGTTCGATCTCAGTTGGAGATCAATCTGGACGTATCACAGAAATTCATCCAGAACAGGCGACACGCCTGGTTGGCAATGTGGCAAGTGGCCGTTCAAGCGGCCTGATGGATGATAATCTAACCGCAACCGTGATGATGCCTTCATACAACAGGCTACCTGTCTCCCTCACTCTGAATGCCGGTAACCAGTTTCTGTTGAATGAAAATGCGACCATCCGCACGGATGCGCCTGTTACCGCCAATGGTAGCAAAGGAAACGTCAACATCAGCTCTTATGGGCAAATGACTATTCTGGGGGGTATTATTGCACCCACAGCTGACGTGACATTGGCCATCAAATCACAAGCTGGCAGTCCTAATATTCCGAATGGTAAATTTGATAAGACTTTGAGTCTCTTTGTCGGAGAAAATGCCCTGATCAGCGCGAAGGGTGCTTATATTGCGCCACCTTCTCTCAATGGGACTTTCAGGGATCGGGCGGTGGCGGATGCCGGCACGATTTCCTTGACCGCTGAAAATGGGGTTCTGATACTTAAAGAGGGTAGCCAACTTGATGTGTCAGCGGTATCGGGTGCGATTGATTTGCCGGTCTCAAGTGGTTTTGCGCGCCAGCAGGTTGATGGTGATGCAGGAACCATCAAGTTGGCTGGCAGAGATGGTATGGCGTTAGATGGGCAGCTCATGGGGCAAGCCAGTGGCAAAGGTGCTGCGGGATCATTGTCGCTGAATTTGGGAACAGATGTTGCACTCAGTGGTACAGAAGGAGATACCAACAATCCACTTTTGTATACGGCAGGGCAACGCTTGTTAACCGTGACGCAACAGCGAAAAACGGTAGCTGGCAATAATACGCCAGGTTCATTAACCAGTAATCTGATCGATACCTCTGACCCTCAAAAGCCATTGACGAACGCCGTGGGTAAAGGCCAGATTTCTGCACAGCAAATTACCGAAGGTGGGTTTGACCATGTGGCATTACGTGTCGATAACGTCGTTGAAAACTCAAACAGTGGGATCACTTTTGAAAAAGGGCTGAATTTGAATGTGCCAGTGTCTCTAACACTGGATGCGTCCTCATTTTCGGGCGCTGCAACCATTAATACATCGGCATTGGTGATTACCAATAGTAATGCCAGCACTGTAAGTACCCCAGCACTAGGCTCAGGTGCTTTAAACTTGAACGCTAACTTTATTGATGTGATTGGTAATGTCGCTTTTACCGATATCAATGAGTTGCGACTTAAAAGTACCAGCGATATACGCCTGGGAGGCATACGTAGCAAATCCGGTAATCTCGGCTCGTTAATCACCCCGCAAAAGCTGCTCATGGACGCGGCTCAGATTTATCCAGTGACTTCGCATGCATTTAACATTGCTCCCACTGGCACTAACACGGTCATTGAGGTCAAAAACAGCACCCAAGCCAGCAGTCAAGTTCCGCTCTCTGCACAAGGCAAGTTAACGCTCACAGCCGATCTGATTGATCAAGCAGGAACCTTGCGAGCACCGCTGGGCGAAATTAACCTCAATGCCACAGAAAGATTAGTGCTTGGTAAAAATAGCCTGACCTCAGTTTCTGCCGATAACAGTCTGATTCCTTATCTGGTGACTACACTCGGTGGCAGTCGTTTGGTGCCAGACAAAGACAGTACGGGAAGTGATGCCTCGCCATATTCTGGCAAGAAGATTCTTCTAAATGCTAAAAACGTCAATATGCAGCAAGGAGCTACCGTGGATATTTCCGGTGGCGGCGACATGTTGGCCTATGAGTTTATTCCGGGCATAGGCGGGTCGGTGGATGTGCTGAACCAGCCTGGTTACTATGCTGTGCTGCCGGGCTTGGGCAATCAATATGCGCCTTATGACTTTAATATGCAGAGTGAGTCCGATGTGACTGTCGGGCGGGCCATTTATCTCTCGGGAGGGAATGGGCTAGCTGCGGGCAAATACACATTATTGCCAGCCCATTATGCTCTGATGCCAGGTGCTTATTTGGTGAAGGTAACTGATACACAGACACCGATCAACACTACGCTGGCTCAATTGGATGGCGGATCACTGATGTCTGGTTATTTTACCCGCCTGGATGACAGTAGCCGTGGCCAGTTTAATAGTTTTAGTGTCTACAACGGTAACATCTTTACCAAGAATGCTGGCACCAAAGACTACAAAGGTCCGGCAGAGTACCTGCTAACACATTTAAACGATTTTTATACAAAACAGGCTGCCACCAATAACACCTCGCTTACCCTGGCAAAAGATGCAGGTCAACTTTCCATCCAGGCTCTGAATCAACTGGGGCTGAATGGTAAAATCTCGGGCCAGGCGGTAGCGGGCGGCAGAGGGGCGCTGGTCGATATCTCATCTAATCGTATTCAAGTGGTTTCTACCCCAGGCGGGACTACAGCGGGGGTGCTAACCCTGGGTGCTGATCAGCTCAGTAAGATTGAAGCTGACAGCGTGTTGTTGGGTGGCAGCAGAACGGTAAAAGGTAATCAACAGACCATTACCACCAATGCCTCCGATGTCACCTTCTCAAACGATGCTGACCATGGTGTTGTGATGAAAGAGTTGCTGGTTACCGCCAAAAACGAGATTCGCCTGGAGGATGGCGCGTCTGTTAAAACGACTGAACGTACGGGCAATAGCGCTAGTATCAGTGAGTTACAAACCGATGGGGCTGGGGCGTTTATTGCGATTTCTTCAGTGAACGATCTTCAATTTGACCGTAATAACGCGACGCCGGCTTCTGGAAATATGGTAGTTGGTTCTGGAGCCAATATCGAGGCAAGCCGCTCAGCCGTGCTTGACGCCAGTCAGCAGCTGTCATTGAACGGTGATATCCGCGTTGGCACAGGTGGTTCCCTCACCTTGGGCACTAATCGTTTCCTGCTAGGCGATAATATTCCGGCAGTAGACGGCACAAGGCTGGACCAGCAAACCCTGCTTGCTTTTGGTGACCTGAGCAAATTAAACCTCAATAGCTATCAGAATATTGATATTTATGGGGCAGTAAATCTTGGTAGTGAGCAATTAAACCTCACACTCAATACCAGTGGATTGGCCCACCACGGTGATGGCGATGTGCAAATCCGTGCCAACACGCTGACTTTAAAAAATACCCAAGATGGTAGCGCCTTTAATGCGCCTACGGACCCAAGTATATCCACCCTGGTGTTGAGTACCAAAAATACTGTGCTCGGTGGCACCCAGTCTGTTAAAGGCAATCAGCAACGCTTTGATGTTCAAGGTTTTGAGACTGTCAATATCAATGCGCAAGAAGCGATTACTACTGCGGGTGCTGGTCAGTTAGCAGTGCAAGCGAGTCAAACGCAGTTAAGTGCAGCAAAAGTTACCGCAGAAACAGGCAGTAAGTATGTGGTGAATGCCAGCGGTAGCCTGGTCACAAACTCAAATGGCAATACGCTGGCAGAAACCACAGGCATTGGGGGCAAACTTTCACTCACCGCGGCTCAAACTACCATTAACAATACGGTTGAGTTACTGGCTGGTCAATTGAATGCTACCTCCACCAATGGGGATTTGAAATTAGGTGCTAGTGGAAAAATTATCACTCGCTCAGCTACAGTACAGTTTGATAAAACGCATACAAAAACCACGGATGCCGGTGATGTGAACCTTACCTCTAGCACGGGCAATGTCGATATTGCACAAAATGCACTGATTGATGTTTCAGGCGGCAGCCAGCAAGGCGAGGCTGGTAGACTGACTATCAATGCAAAGAATGGTGAGTTCCTAGTTGCCGACGGCTCCCTCAAAGGCGGTGCTAGCGCAAATGAGCGTGCTGGCGAGTTTAAGCTGGATGTTAAATCACTAGGCAATTTCAGTGCTGTGAATAAAGCTCTAGAAGCGGGGCAGTTCAATCAATCCCGTGATATTCGGGTCAGAACGGGCGATGTCAATATCCAGGCAGGTGATACGGTCACTGCCAAGAGCTTTACACTGGGTGTGGATGACGGGAATGCCACTATTGCCGGGGCCATTAACGCTGATGGTAACAAGGGTGGCAATGTCGAGATTTACGCAAATGGCCTGGTCAAACTCGCCAACACGGCAAAGATTACTGCGCGCGGCCTGCAAGCCAATCAATCCGCTGGGGATATGCAGACGGGGTCTGGCGGCGATATCTTGCTTTCTTCAAACAGCTTGAGCACAACGAATGCGGTCTCAGCTGATCGAGGAGCAATCATTGACGTAAGTGGCTATGATAAAAAGGCTAACAATAATGGAGGCTTAGACGGTGCAGATGGCTCGGTGACCCTGCGAGGACGTCGTGGCACGACGGGATCAGCAAATACGGTCAATGTGGCTGTTAACACAACAGGTACTATTAAGGGTGCTAGAGAAGTTCGAGTAGAGGGAGTAAAAACCTACACCAGTACGACCTTGAATAGCAACATTGTCGGGTTGGTTAATGATACCAACAACTTCTATAATGCAAACCAAAACGCAGGTAGCTATGCAAGCACACAAGATGGCCTGGCGGTTAAAGTGCTGCCACATATTGAGATCACAAGTACGACAGGCATTACAGCCACAACTGATCAGAACTTACGTAGCTTTGGTACCTTACAAGCAGGCAAAGGCGGAACGTTAACCCTGCGGGCGGCTGGGAATATTGCCATGAACGGCTCTTTGAGTGATGGCTTTAACACTGCGTCGACGGCGGGCATTCTACAGCCCAACACATCCACTTTTAACTTCAATTTAATCGCCGGTGCTGACTTTACTGCAGCTAACCAAACAAGCACAAAGGACGGTGTTGGCAATGTTACCCTTGCAAGCGGTAAGCTGATTCGGACAGGAGAAGGTGATATTACGGTAGTTGCAGGAAATAACATTGAGCTCGCAGCAAATGCCAATATTTACACCTTGGGCAAAACGGTCTCAAACATTAATGGCTTCACTGCACCGCGCACTGCTGAGTCTTCACGGGATAAAAATTCCTATAACGTGAATGGTAGCTATGTGAATAATGGCGGTGATATTGCGCTTCGTGCTGGGAATGACATCACTGGTGTGCTATCAGGGCAGACTGTGAACGAATGGCTATCTCGACAGGGCAGTGCAATTGCTGACACAAGTTGGTGGATCAGGGCTGATCTCTTTAATCAGGGGGTGGCTGCCTTGGCTGGGGGAGATGTCAACATTCAAGCGGGTAATAATATCTCGAATTTGTCTGCATCTTCAGCAACCAACGCGCAATATGATACGGTTGGTGCTGGTGCGACTGGTAATTCTGTAGTCAATGGCGGCGGTGATTTGAATATTCAGGCAGGAGGTAATCTGACCAATGGTATTTATTATAGTGGCCGTGGTGCAATAAATATTCGCGTGGATGGAGCCATTGAGAAAACTGGGAATACGGGTACATCAATCGCCTTACAAGATGCACAGGCCGATGTACGTGCTAAAGGGAATGCGTTGATCGAAACGGTGTATAACCCAACGCTATGGATGCAAAATGGCAAGGTGACAACCGGCAATAATCTAACATTCTTTAATACTTACACTGATCACAGTGCATTCAGTGCGGCCTCTCTACTGGGTGATCTTAGCATTGGACAAAGTAGTCCCGAAAGCTTGAATAGTGACTTGCTATTTGATGATTCTGATAACTCCCTCGATGCCGTTATTAAAAATGATATGACCGCGATTCATCCTGGTCAGGTGCGAGCAACCGCATTTTCAGGAGGGCTGACTGTTCAGAAGATGATTCTCGCTCCATCGGTGAATGGCGGACTGACCTTGTTGGCCCATGATGATATCGTAGGCCCCGTTTCTTCAGGTGGCCGTGATAAACCTGTGGCTCAAATTCTGGTATCAAATGCTGATACCACAAATAATTTAAGCATTCAGAATCCATTCAGTGGTAAGCCCTCAGACAATCTTGTTTTATTTGGCGATATCAAGTTTGGCAACAAGCTAAGCTCTGTTAATACGGGGACAGCAAACTCCGTCGTGATTATTTCCAAGACGGGTAATGTAGATTTGCCAGGCATACCACCTGGGTCACTTTCAGATGAATCTGCTGGAGCAGGTGTATTCGGTCTCAAGTCATCTATGCCAGCTTATATCTCTGCGGGCAAAAATCTGACCTTGAATGCCTCTATTCAGCATAATAACCAGGGTGATATAAGCTATCTCAAAGCGGGCAACGATATCGTGATGCAGTTTGACCAACCCCTTGCAAAAATCGAGATCAACGGGCCAGGAGAGTTGATTGTGCAGGCCGGACGGGATATTAACTTGGGAAATTCTGCCGGTATTTTGTCGAGAGCCAATAACGTGAACCCCAACTTGCCGACTAATGGTGCCAATATTACTGTGCTTGCTGGCCTGGGTGAGCAGGGGGCTGATATTGCAGGATTTGTGAATCTTTACATAGATCCACAAGGTAGAGGGCCTGCTAACTTGCTAAATAGTTCAGCTTTGAATGAATACCGTGCTAAAGTCAATGCCACTGTACGGGCTTATATGCAAAACATCACTGGCAAAGTGCTGACTGCTGATCAAGCCATGCAGCAGTTCCTAACATTGGATACCAACAAGCAGGCGCCACTAGTGTATGACGTGTTTAGCAAGGAAATGGTCTTTGCCATCAAGGATTATGTTAAGACAGCCAACACCGCCCGCGGGGATGAGCTGATTGGCGGATTGTTCCCAACTCAAAATTCGTATGCTGGCAATATCTCTATGTATCAAAGCCAGATCGTAACGTCACGAGAGGGTAACATCAGCTTGCTGCTGCCAGGAGGCTTGTTGAACGCCGGTGTGGCTGCTGACCCGCTCAATTTGCCTCACGGAATTGGGGTTATTACTGAGCGCGGCGGCTATATTAATGTATATGCGGACAAAGGGTTTGAAGTCAATCAGTCCAAAGTCAAAACACTATTTGGTGGTGACTTGATTGCATGGGTCAACAACGGTGATATTGATGCAGGTCGTGGCTCTAAAACTGCAGTCTCTATCCCTGAGCGGATTGTGAATGTCGACAATAACGGTAATGTTGTTGTTGAAGTGAAGGGCGTGGCTTCAGGCAGTGGCTTGGCGACCGAGACTTATGATCCGGATGGGCCGAATGGTAATCAGGTTGCACCAAAGTCTGGCACCGTTTATCTGGCAGCGCCACGAGGTGCACTGGATGCTGGTGAGGCAGGTGTTTCATCTGGTGCAGATTTGTTTGTTGGCGCGCAAGTGATCAACAACGCAGCTAATATTTCTGCCGCTGGCACTTCTGCTGGCGTGCCGGTTTCTGATACTGGCAGCTTGGCCGGGGCCGCCTTAAGTGCAACCAATACTTCAGCGGGGGCCACCAATGCGCTGACTGAGAACATCGCCAATCAGATGAATAACCAGAGCGTTGCGCCCAAGGAATTGCCACCGATTGTGACAGTTAAAACTATCCGCCTAGAAGATTAGCCGGTGACGGTTTACACTTTTACGCCCGCCTTTTGGTGGGCGTTTTTATTTCTGATCCCTACCTCTGCTGAGTCATGAAGAAGTGTCTTTCTAAGGGCTGTTCTGATTACACGGACTAGCGGCCACATAGTCAATCAAGACTAAAAAAGTACAAATCTAGCCCTCTTTTTAGCAGTTTTCATAGTCCGAGCTACCTAGTGTTATGGCGCGAAAATTAATATTGGCAGCAATCTAAGTTGCTAAAGTATTCAGGATTTTACGTGAGCGGATAACGACGGAGTTCTGAATGAAACTAAAAAAAATGCATTGGTTGCTGGCTTGTCTGGGCTGGTCTTCTTTAAGTCTTCCTTTACATGCCGAGGTGGTGATTAGCCAGGTGTATGGCGGACAGGGCAGTGTGTATAACCAGGACTACGTTGAGTTATTCAACAACGGTAGCGCTGCGGTTGATATCAGTGGCTGGTCTGTGCAGTATGCCAGCGCGACAGGGACGGGGAATTTTTCTGCCAATGGGGTGACTACTCTGTCTGGCTTGTTGCAAGCGGGTCAATATTATCTGGTGGGTTTGCGTAGTGCGGCTAACGGTTCAGCCTTGCCAACGCCTGATGCCAGCAATAATGGCACTGATATGAGTGGCACCAATGGCAAGGTGGTGCTGGTTAAGAGCAGTACTGGCCTGACTTGTAATGGCAGCTCTAATCCATGTAGCAGCAGCCAGTTGGCGCAGATTGCTGATCTGGTGGGCTATGGCACGGCCAACTTTGCTGAGGGTTCAGCAGCGCCGGCGATTAGCAGCAGCAAGGCCTTGTTGCGCAAAGGCGACGGTTGCCAGGATACCAACCAGAACAGCAGCGACTTTGTCGCTGGCACGCCTGCGCCACGCAATAGCAGCACGGCCGTGAATGTGTGCGGTGGCGGCAATAGTGGTGGCGGCAGCACAGGTAATCAACCGATTGTGACTTCCTGCCCGGCGATTACGCTGCAAGTGGGCGAGACAGGTGCAGGCCAGGTGCAGGCGTCGGATGCTGACAGTGTAGTCAATGCAGCGACCTTGGCTTCTAATGCGCCAAATGGCGTGAGCTTGGTTAATTTTGCCGCAGCCAGCAATGATGGCCAGTCAGCCAGCGCCGCTTTGCAACTGGATGGCAGCTTGCCAGCCGGACAATATACGGCCGATATCCAGTTTGCTAATAACGAAGCGCAGACCGCGACTTGTACCGTCAATATCACGATCAAAAACAGCAATATCACGCGTATTTACCAGATTCAGGGCAGCGCCTTGGGCACCGCCTCTGTGAGCCCGCTGAATGGTCAAACCGTCACCACTGAGGGGGTGGTCACAGCCGTGTTTCCAAGCCTGAACGGGTTTTATCTGCAAGATGCGAGCGGTGACGGCAATCCACAGACGTCAGACGGTGTGTTTGTGTACCTGGGAACCGGCGTTGCACCTACCGTCAGCAAAGGTCAAAAAATCCGCTTAACGGCCAACGTGACCGAGTTCAATACCATCACTGAGTTGGTGAATGTGAGTGGTTTGCAAGTATTAAGCAGCAACAATGTCATCTTGCCGACCGACATTAGCCTGCCTGAAGTGACCGAGGGCGATCTGGAAGCCTACGAGGGCATGCTGGTGCGTATCACCACCCCAATGACCGCCTCACAGAATTACTTTTTGGGCCGCTATGGTCAAGTCACGCTGTCTGCGGATGGCCGCATGCTCAAGCCTAGCAATCTGTATCCAGCCAACTCTGCGGCAGCAGCCCAGTTAGCGGATGAGAATGCCCGTCGCCGTTTGGTGCTGGATGACGGCAGCAGTGCGCAAAATCCTAACCCGATCCCGTTTATCGGTGAAGACAACACGCTACGCGCCGGCGATATAGTGCAAAACCTGACCGGGGTGATTGATTATGGCCTGATCACGGCCTCCAGCACCGGCCCACGCGATTACAAGTTGAATCCTACCGAGCCTGTGCAGTTCCAGCGTGAAAACCCACGTACGGCAGCGCCTGCCAGCGTGCCGGGCAATCTCAAGATTGCCAGCTTTAACGTGCTGAATTACTTCACCACCTTTGCCAATGGCGCCACAGCGAGCGGCCAAACTGGCCAGGGCTGCAGCCTGGGCGGCAGTGTTTCTGCCTCTAACTGCCGCGGTGCCAACAACCTGGCCGAGTTTAACCGCCAGCGTAACAAAATCATCCGCGCATTAAGTGCAATGAATGCGGACGTGGTGGGCCTGATGGAAATCCAGAATAACGGCAGCACCGCTGTCCAAAATCTGGTAGATGGCTTGAATGCCGCCGTAGGTGCCAATACTTATGCGGCGATTGCTGATCCAGTCACTGGCACAGGGACTGACGCGATCAAAGTGGCGATGATCTACAAGCCTGCCAAGCTGACCCCGGCTGCGGCGGCCTTGTCTGATAACGACAGCATCAACAACCGTCCAACCTTGGCACAAACCTTCAAGGCGGCCAATGGCGAAAAATTCACAGTGTTGGTCAACCACTTTAAATCCAAGAGCTGTTCCGATGCCTCCGGTAGCAATGCCGATCAGGGCGATGGTCAGGGCTGTTACAACATGCGCCGTGTGGCTCAGGCCGATCGTCTGTTGCAATTTATCAATACCGTACAAGCGCAAGCAGGTGATCAGGATGTGGTGGTGATTGGCGACCTGAATAGCTATGGCAAAGAAGATCCTATCCTGACCCTGACCTCAGGCGGCTTGCAGGACCAGATTGCCCGCTTTAGTGGCGACAGTGATTACTCCTATGTGTTTGATGGCGAGTCTGGCTATATCGACCACGCCTTGGCCAGCAGCAGCATGGCGGCACAAGTGACTGGTACCACGCACTGGCACATCAATGCCGACGAGCCCATGGTGATTGATTACAACACCGAATTCAAACCGCAAGACCTGTATAGCGATAGTCCATACCGCTCATCAGACCATGACCCGGTCATTGTCGGCGTGCAATTGGTGAAAACAGTCAATGGCACGAATCAGCGCGATACGCTGACCGGCACCGCAGGCGATGATGTGCTCACCGGCGGCTTGGGTGCGGACACCCTCACTGGTCTGGCCGGGCGCGATACCTTTGTTTACCAGAGCATGCGTGATGCCACTGACACCATTACCGACTTTACGCCAGGTGAAGACCAGTTGCAGATCAGCGAACTACTGCAAAGCCTGGGTTACAGCGGCAGCCAGCCGTTTGCCGATGGCTTCGCCCGCTGGGTGAGCGTATCAGGCGGCGTGCAATTGCAAATCGATGCCGATGGCACAGGAGGGACGGCCACCGCCAGACCACTGGTCACACTGAAAGGATTAGCCATGAATCAACTGGATGCACAACGCGATGTGCGCTGGTAATCAACCATAACAAATCAATAAGTTGTTTTTAACAAACCGAGTGAGAGGATATTTAAGATGAAAAAAATCAGTTTAATAGCAGCTTTGTTGCTGTCTAGCCAGGCCAACGCGGCCCTGAATGCCGGCGACATCATGTTCACGGCCTTCAATGCCGATGAAGATGGTTTGTCATTTGTGACCTTTGTTGATATCGCCGCCAACACCACCATTTTCTTCAGCGATAACGAATGGACTGGCAGTGCTTTCAACAGTGGCGAAAGCTACAACCAGTGGGTGTCCAGCGACGTCGTTGCTGCAGGCACAGTGGTGCGTTTCTCCGCCTACGATAAAACCAGCCTGTCAGCGTCTACCGGCGTGTTGTCCCGCGTGACTGTCAGCGGTAACAGCAATTGGGGCATCTCTAACTCTGGTGAAACTGTCTACGCCTATCTGGGGACTGCTGCGACTGCACCAACCACATTCTTGAGCGCCATTACCAACGGGACGTTTGATGCCCATGGCCCTCTGAACAACACTGGTTTGACTGCAGGCGTGAACGCCATTGAATTGACGGCTAAAGCCGGTGCCTCCAGCAATCCTGACTACGCCGAGTATAACGGTGTACGTGGTGGCCTGAATCACTTTACTGATTACAAGGCACAAGTGGCTAACGTCAATAACTGGAATGTAGACACTGTAAACAACAGTGATTCTGCTGCATTGGTTCCCAATACCACAGCGTTTACCGTGGCTGCTGTGACGCCAGTGCCTGAAGCTGACAGCGTAGGCATGTTGCTGGCTGGTCTGGGTGTGTTGGCACTGGTACGTCGTCGCCAATCCCGTTAATCCCTAAAGCGTCTATTAATCATTTGTCAGGAGTGTCATGCAAGTGCATGGCACTTTGTGGAGAAAAGCATGTTTAAACTGAAACAATTAGCGGCGTGTGTGGCTTTGGCCATGAGCGCCAGCAGTGTATGGGCTGAGGGCGTGACCCTGTTGCATGTGGGAGATCAGGAGAGCTGGTTGCTGTCTGCCCAGGGCAACCTGCGTGACACCAGTGCCCAGGCAATTTCATTTTATGGTGGCGTCGACCGTCTGGCGACCGTGATCAAGAATGCCGAAATGGCAGCCGTGGCCCAAGGCCGTACGGTACTCAAGCTCAATGCAGGCGATGCCTTTTTGCCTGGTCCACGTTTCACGGCCAGCCTGAACAACCTGTCTACCAGCTACAGCGATGGCGGTCAGGATTTTTATGACGCGATCGCCTTGCGCCAGATTGGCTTTGATGCCATGGTGTTTGGCAACCACGAGTTTGATCTGGGTCCACAAATGGCTGCGCGTTTTGCTAAAGTAACTGGCAGCACCTATCTCTCTAGCAACCTGGACTTTAACGCCACCGCTGAATTCAGTGCTTTAAAAGCCAGCGGTCAAGTGGCGCCTTCCAAAGTGATCACCACCGCAGCGGGTCATAAAATTGGCCTGGTCGGGGCGACTACTCCGCTGTTGCCTACCATTTCTTCACCGGGTGCAGTCAGCGTGATCGGCTACGATGCCAACCACACCGAGGCACAAAACCTGCAAGCCTTGATTCCCCTGATTCAGGCTGAAGTCAATCGCCTGCGTAACGAGCAAGGTGCGACCACCATCATCTTGATGAGCCATCTGCAAAATGCCGCTAACGAAATTGATGTCGTGGTCCCTGCATTGTCCGGGGTGGATCTGGTATTGTCTGGCGGTGGTCATGAACTCATGGTGGATCCAGATGACCTGCTGATCAACGGCGGAGTCGGTGCCACTTATAATTCTGATCCGGTCTATGCCGTAGATGCCAATGGCCGCAATGTGCCAGTGATGACCAGCCATTTTGGTAACCGGTATGTCGGCCAGCTCAATTTTACGATTGATGATGCCAAAGGCACTTTTACAGCGGTTGAATCCAGCAAGATGATGCGCGTGTCTGGCGCGGCCGCCGATGCTGACCGCGTGGCTGGGGATGCGACCTTGCAAAGCAAGGTGGTGACACCCGTGCAAAACTATATCAATGCGCTCAATGCACAAATCATCGGCACCACTGCGGTGAAATTAAACGGCCCCACACATACGTCCTGTTCTGCTTTGCCATGCACTTTTGTGGCAGGCGTGCGTAATGCTGAAACCGGTTTGGGTGATCTGGTGGCTGATGCCATGCGTTTTGCCGGTAAAACCGATGTGGCGATTCAGAACGGTGGCGGCATCCGTACCAATATCGCTGCGGCTGGCAACGTGTCCGTCGGCGATACTTTTAATATTCTGCCGTTTACCAATCTGGTTAAACGCGCACCCGCCATGAACGCGACCCAGCTCAAAGACTTGCTGGAGCACGGTTATGGCGACACCAGCCCGACCGGTCGTGCCAATGGCCGCTATGCCCAGATTTCTGGCATGCAAGTGATCTACGACAGCCGCAACCCGGCCAGAACCACGCAAGGCACAGGTAGCCGCATTCAACGTGTGGTGCTGGATGACGGCACCGTACTGATTGATAACGGTGTGGTCGTCAACAATAGCCGTACCTTCTCTTTCACCACCATAGACTTTACGGCCGCCGGGGGCGATGGTTACCCGTTTGCAGCCAATGGCGTGGTGTTTGAAAACAGCCCATTCACCATTACCTATCAAGAGGCCCTGGCTAATTACATCCAGACGCCTAAAGCTGAAGGCGGTCTGGGTCGCTTGAACAATGCCGATGGCGATGAAATCACCACCAACCTTTATGGCCTGGAAAACCAGTACGACAAAGGCGGCCGTTTGATTGACCTGGCGATTGCCAACTCGACTGCTGGTGTGACCCGCACGGGCACGGCTGGCCGTGATGTGCTGGTAGGCACTGCGGGGGATGATGTGATCAATGGTGGTCTGGGCGTGGATACGCTGACAGGTGGCGCCGGTAACGACGTGTTTGTCTACAGCAGTCTGCGTGAAGCGGGTGACACCATCACTGACTTTACCCCTTATGCCGACAAAGTGCAGTTAACTGCCTTGCTGGCTTCACTGGGGGTGTCTGCCAATACCGCATTGACTGGTGGCTATCTGCGCCTGGTGGATGTGACAGGCGGTGTGCAGCTTTGGGTAGACAGTGACGGTGCTGCCGGCCCTGCCGCTGCCAGATCGCTGCTCACGCTCAAAGGCCTGACGGCGAAACAAGTGATGCCTGCTCGCGATTTCACACTTTAACGCTCAAGTTTTCACAGTTTTACTAATGCATACTTTTACTATTTAAAAGTTTTACGATTTCAAAGTTTTCTAGAGGAATATTGCAATGAATATGATCAAAAAACTCACTTTGGTGGCCTTGCTGGCAGTGGTGATGCCTGCGCAAGCCGCTATTCAATCCCTGCAGTTTAATGGCCTGGTGGATTCCGGATATTACAATGGCACCAGCTACCAAGGCTTATTCAGCTTTGATGATACTGGTCTGCTGTCCAGCGGCACTGAGTTAATTAACCTGAGCAGCTTGAACTTCAAATTTGGCAGCAGCCTGTTTGACTTGGGCACGCCGGCTTTATCCAGTGCGACGGCTGTGTTTCAAGATGGCGTATTTACTGGCATTGAGTGGTCTGTGGATTCGAATAGCCCGGCGATTGGCTTTAGCTTTATCGCGGGCGGTGTTGATGCCTCCGATGCGTACTTTACCTATGACACCACACTGGGTTTGTCCGGTGCTGGTAGCCTGACCTACGCAGCTGCAGTGCCAGAGCCTACCCAGTCTGGTCTGATGCTGCTGGGCTTGGGCATGATTGGCTGGATCGCTACCCGCCGTCAGTCATAATTCTGTTTGCACTTGCAGCAAAAAAAGCCCGGTTCGCCGGGCTTTTTTGCGCGCTGCCTATGTGTCAGAAAAAACTAGTCCGACTAGTCCTGTCTTAATGTGACTGCAACATTCACTCTTTAGACTTGCTGCTCAAATTCACTTGTCAGCAAAACTATGAAGAACACACTTGGTTTATTGGTTGCAATTTTAGGGCTCACACTCTCTGTTTCCGGCGAGGCTGCATGGAACAAAGACTGGGCTACCCAGCAGAAAATCAGCATAGACACTACCAATATCAAAGAGGCAGTCAACCAGGCGCCGATGCTGGTGCGTCTGCATTCAGGTAATTTTGATTTTACCGGCGCCAATGTGGATGGGACTGATCTGCGTTTTATTGCAGCGGATGACAAAACCGAACTCAAGTTTACCCTGGAAAAATATGATGCCGTCAACGAATTGGCGGTGGCCTGGGTGGTGTTGCCGCAAGTATCTTCGGCCAACAAGGATTTGTTTATCAATCTGGCAGCAGGCAATGAGTCTGCCACAGCCGCCAGCGATGCGCAGGCACTGAATGATCCGGCCTTGCTGGCACGGTTTTCCTTCTCTGAAAATGCCTTGCTCAAGGATAGCGGCCCAAGCCAGCTGACGGCCAGCGGCAACGCGACTGTACAAAAAGCCGGGTTGATTGCAGAAAGCGCCGTACTGAATAACAGTCCATTGGCATTGACTTTGCCTGCCGTACCTGCGTTGGCCAATGGCAGCACCTGGTCAGTCTGGCTTAAGCCTGCCAGCTTGCCACAAACCGCCGTATTGTTCAAAAGCGGCAATGTCAGCCTGCAGCTGGATGGTAGCGCCTTGTCCTTGCAGGCTGGAAGCGCAACGACCAAAGCAGGCGAATTAAAGGCCGGCCAATGGCAGCATGTGGCGTTGGTGTTCCAGGCGGGTCAGGCTTTGGTTTACCTGAATGGCCAAGTTGCTGGTCAAGTAGCAGTGACCGATGCGCAAGCGGCTGCGACATTCACGCTGGGCGAAAACCTGAATGCTGAAGTCGATGAGTTGCAGTTGGCGAACACTGCCCGCAGTGCCGCCTGGCTGACCTTGGTTGCCCAATCACAAGGCGCGGATGCCAGCATGGTGAAAGTGGCAGCCGCTGGCGGGGAAGAAGAAGCAGAAGGCGGCGAAGCCAACTACATGGGCATTCTGATCAACAGCCTGACCGTGGACGCCAAAGTGGTGATCGCGATTCTGGCGGTGATGTTCGCCATCAGCGCCTGGGTGATGGTGAGCAAAGCACGCCTGGTGAGCCGTACTGACAAAGACAATGACCTGTTTCTCAAGCGCTTTCAACAGTCTAGTGCGGCTGACTTGCTGGCACTGGACAAAACCGGTAGCTACACCCACTCCAATCTGTTTGGCTTGTACAAAGCGGGCTTACGTGAAATCAAAAAACGTGAAGTGGATGGCAAAGTGGCTTTGGGCGGCGCCTCAATTGATGCGATCAAGGCCGCTGTGGATGCCGATCTGGTGCGTGAAACCCAGCGCATGAACAGCATGATGGTGTTGCTGACCATTGCGATTTCCGGTGGACCTTTCCTGGGCTTGTTGGGGACTGTGGTGGGTGTGATGATTACCTTTGCTGCCATTGCCGCCGCCGGTGACGTTAACGTGAACGCGATTGCGCCGGGGATTGCAGCCGCCTTGCTGGCCACGGTGGCTGGCCTGGCCGTGGCGATTCCTGCCCTGTTTGGCTACAACTATCTGGCCAGCCGCGTCAAAAACATCACCATCGCCATGCAGATTTTTGTCGATGAGTTCATTACCCGTACCGCTGAACTGTACGGTAAGGAATAAGGCATAAGCGATGTCAGAAGGCGTCAAAGAAGAGAACCAGCTCTACGACGAGATCAACATTACGCCCATGCTGGATCTGGCGTATGTGCTGCTGGTGATTTTTATCATCATGACTACCGCGTCCGTGCAAGGCGTCAAAGTCGACATGCCACACACGGTGAACTCTGCTGCCTTGGCCAAACCGCAAATGCGCGCGATTACCGTTACCAGTGATGGCAGTGTCTACCTTGATGCGTTCCCGGTGGATATGGCACAGCTGGAGCAGCGCCTGGCGCAATACAAAAGCAGCAATCCCGAGCTGCCGGTGGTGCTCAAGGGCGATGCCGCTGCGCATTATGAAAAGGTCTCTGAAGTGCTGGAAATCTGTAAACGGCTGGACATTACCGAAGTCGGCCTGGTGACCAAGAAAGTGGTGGAGTAAGCCATGCAAGTCCAGAACGACGCCCAACCATACGACACCATCAACATCACGCCCATGCTGGACCTGGCCTATGTGCTGCTGGTGATTTTTATCCTGATGACCACGGCGGGGGTGCAAGGCTTGACCATGAATCTGCCCAAGCCTTCCAACAAGCCCAGCACTGAAAAACACGACATCAAAATCGTGCAGGTACAACAGGGCGGCACGCTCACCATCAATGGGGTTGGCGTGACCATGGCTGAACTGGAGACACAACTCAACCAGGCCAAGGCCATGGACCCTAAATTCAACGTCATGATCAAAGGCCAGCCGCAAGCGCCTTATGCCGGGGTCATTGGCGTGATTGATCTGGTTAACCGCTTGCAAATTGAAAACGTCGGCCTGGTGACCGGCAAAATTGGGACCTAGGGTATGGCGATGGAAGATAACCTTTCCACTGACACGCAGGTACATCCCGCACGGCTTTGGGCGACCCGCATCCTGATTGCTGTATTGGTGTTGGCCGTGTTGGCTGGCATCGCTTATGGCATCAAAAAACTGTTTTCGGGTGGGCCGACGCAGAAAAAGCAAATCACTACTGTGAAATTGCTACCCGACACACCGCCGCCACCGCCGCCGCCTCCGCCTAAAGAGCCGCCCAAGGAAACGCCGAAGGAGCAGCCGAAAGAAGCGCCCAAAGAGCCTGAGCCCAAACCGGTTGAAGCACCGCCTGCCGAGAACCTCAAGATGGAAGGCGCTGCGGGAGATGGCCCAAGTCCCTTCCAGTCCGGTGCCGTGAATAATGAGTACAAGGGGGGCGACGTCACCACTGGTCCCAAAATTGGCGGCAAAAAGAATATGGCTGCGTTTGCCTGGTTTACCAACAAGGTAGATGCGCAAATCAAGAAAGCGCTGGATGCAGAAAGTGGACTGAGCAAAGTGAAGTATCAGGTCGATGTCAGGGTGTTTTTAAATGCCCAGGGCGACATTGATCATGCGGAATTGATTGACTCCAGTGGTGATGCTGAAACCGATGCCTTGATCCGCAAAGTATTGAGCCGGATTCCGCCGTTGAAAGAGTCTGCGCCAGAGGATATGCCAAGAAAGGTCATCGTCAGAATGGCCTCGAAAAACATGTCATGAAGTACGGAACACACAACAGCGTTAATCACTATTGATCGCAAGCCTCGCAGTAAAGAGCCTCTTGGTAAAGAGCGAAAGTAACTAGGGAAAGATATGAAGATAAAAGCAAAGAACTGGATGATTCCATGGCTGGTGGCCGGCCTGTTTAGCACACAAGCGCAGGGTGTAATCGCCGGTGAACGTGAATCACTGGAAGAGGTGCGTGCCACCACCATGAATTTGATCGAGTTGCTGGTACAAGAGGGTGTACTGTCTAAAGAAAAAGCGGATGCTTTGCTCAAGCAAGCGCAAGCTGCCAAACAAAAAGCACAAGAAGAAGCGGCCAGTGTTGCCGAATCTGCAGCACCAGATGCGCCAGCTGCGGCGACGCAATCGAAAGCGATCCGCGTGCAATATGTGCCTGAGCATGTCAAAAACGAAATGCGTGCTGAGATTGAGCAAGAGGTGATGAAAAAACTCAATTACAAGGCAGGCGAGCGGTTAGGGATTCCAGAGTGGATTGATCGCGTTGAGTGGACGGGGGCTCTGCGTTTGCGCTACCAGGAAGATATGTTCAGTGATAATAATGTGACGCCTGCAGATCTTGCTTCTAATAATAGGCAATATATGCAAGTCAATAACACCAGTGAAGACAGACAGCGTCAGCGTATTCGCGCCTTGTTTGGCGCTAATCTACATATTAATGACTGGTTGAATGGTGGTATTCGGTTTACCACTGGTATGCTACAGACGCCAGTGACTCCAAACCAGACAGAAGGCTTCTCGCAGGGTAAATTTATCTTTGGGCTGGACAGAGCTTTTCTTGAGGCTAAACCCTATGATTGGTTAACCTTAACAGGCGGCCGGTTTGCCAACCCATTCTTTACTGGCAATCAGACGTTCAACACAGACTTGCTCTGGGATCCTGATTTGGCATTTGATGGCTTGGTAGCGAGAGTCAATCCTAAACTTAACCAACACTGGCAACTCTTCTCAACAGCAGGAGCTTTCCCTATTGAAGAGATTGAAAGTTCAGATACCAACAAGGCTCGCGATAAATGGTTATATGCCGCGCAAGGTGGGATTGAATGGACCTCTGATAACAACAGTAAGGTGAAGCTTGGCGTTGCCTATTATGATTTTAAAAACGTTGAAGGTAAGCCGAGAGAGTTTGTTGGAGATACACGCTATGACGCGACTGTTCCTCTCTGGCGACAAAAGGGGAACAGTACCTTTAAAATGAATCCGTTTGGAAATAACTGCGGCAGTCAAAACAATCCTTCACTTTGTGGGCTGGCCTCGCAGTTTCAGCTAATCAACTTTACTGGTGAGGTCGACTTGGCAGTTTTCGATCCTGTCCATGTCATTTTGCATGGGGCCTATGTTAAAAATATCGGCTTCGATCAAGAAGAAATATTGCGTCGAACCAACACATTATATGATGAGCAGGATGAGGGGTATGAGTTTGCGCTCATGGTTGGGCATCCAATGATTAAAAAACTGCATGACTGGCAAGTGTTTGGGGGATATAGGCGTCTTGAAGCTGACGCTATGTTGGATGGTTTCACCGACTCTAACTTCCGTCTTGGTGGCACAGATGCCAAAGGCTTTTATTTGGGCGCACAGTACGGCTTGGGCAAAAATGCCTGGTTATCTTCCAGATACGTCAGTGCCGATGAAATTTCTGGTTTGCCATTCTCTGTGGATACCTTTTTCCTCGACTTTAATGGCCGGTTTTAAAGGGACTGTATGAAACTCATCTCGTCACTCCTGCTGAGCCTGAGCTTGATTGGACTCTGTGTAGAGCCAACGGCTGCTGCAGAAAAGCAGGACAAATCGGCCAAACGTGCCGCCATCCTCATGCAAAAAATGAAGCAGGATTTGGAGGCTGAAAAATCTGCCCTGCAATCGCAGTTTGAGCAAGAAAAACAGGGCTTGTCGCAAGCCTTGGATCAGGCACAGTCTGCACAGCGCTCGCATTCGGCCAAATTGCAGGGACAGCTCAAACGCAACCAGCAATTGCAGTCTGACAATCAGAAGCTGTTGCAGGAAAAAGACGCGTTATCTGCGCAACTCAAACAGTTGCAAACACAGCTCGCCGAAAAGAACCAGCAACTTGAGGCGGCCGAACAACAACTCAAGCTTGCACATGCGACGCAAGAGAGCAACGAGCAGCAACGCAAACAACTGCTTTCCAAAGTGAGTGACAGCCACCAGAAGCTGACCAGCTGCGAAGAAAAAAACAGCCGTTTGTATGCGTATGGGCATGAGTTGGTGGATTTGTATGACAATGCCAGTTTTTATCAAAAAGTGCTGCGTTCAGAGCCGTTTTTTCAATTAAAGCGGGTTGAACTCGAGAATATCCTTCAAGAGAAACACAGTCAGTTACTGGAAAACAAGGTCGACAAAATTGCAACGCCTTAAGTGGCTTCCAGCATAGGCAGGTAGCTGGTTTGATGATAGGCTTGCCTGCATGATGCATTTAATTGATCACTGGTTCACGCGCGCAGAATGTGCGCGCATCTTTCCGTTTATCGGCTTTATTTTGCTGTTGGCCCTGCAGCCTTGGTTAGTGGATCTCTTCACTGCGCTGGGGGTGGCGGGGCAAGCGGCGTATTTGTGTCGCTGCTTGCTGGCCTTGGCGTGCCTGTTCTACTTTAAAGCCGATTATCGCGAGTTGACCGACAAGCCTGCGCGCGCGCAGATCGGACTTGCCTTACTGGCGGGGGTGCTGGTGTTTGTGCTGTGGGTTGCGCCTTACCCAGTCTGGTTGGGCGGGAGCGAGACACAAGCCATCGTGGCGATGCCTATGCAGACAGGGGAGGATCTGTTCTGGTTAGCGTGCCGTTGGGCGGGTTCTGCATTGGTTGTGCCTGTCATTGAAGAATTGTTCTGGCGTTCGTATCTGATGCGCAGGCTGGATGCGAACGATTTTCTGACTGTGTCACCTGCCGCAGTCACGACTTATGCAATCCTGCTAAGTAGCGTATTATTCGCTGTGGAGCATCAACTCTGGTTTGCAGGGCTGTTGGCAGGATTGGTATATGCCTGGTTATACCGTCATTTCCAGGTGCTCTGGGTCGCAATCATTGCGCATGTCACCACCAATGCGCTCTTAGGGGCGTGGGTAGTGTTTGGTGACCATTGGCAATATTGGTGAACCGAGTGTGTAAGCGTTTGTCTTGAACAGCGCGTCTTGCTCAAGACGGCGGATTAAAAACCGTTATCAGGTTGCGAGTGATCGCAACAGAAGTTAAAAATAGCGAATATTAAAGGGTGATGATGAAAAAAATCGCATTGATCGTACCAGCACTGATGCTGGTAATGGCTGGTTGCAGCAAACATGATGAAGCCAGTAAAGGCGGCTCCCAGGTGGTTGCTAAGGTGAATGGCAGTGAAATTACTGTGCATCAGTTGAATTTTGCCTTGTCCAAACTGGGCAAGCTGGACCAGTCGCAAGTGAAAGCCGCGTCTGAAAAAGTGTTACAGCAAATGGTAGACATGGAATTGCTCAAGCAAAAGTCTGTCGACGAAAAGCTGGACCGTGACCCGAATGTGTTACAAGTGCTAGAGGCCACCAAGCAGCAAGTGCTGGCGCAAGCCTATATGCAAAAAGTGGCGGCAAAGCAGGCCACCCCTTCAGCCGATGAAATCCAGAAGTTTTATGACACGCATCCTGAATTATTCAGCGAGCGTAATGTGTATGTGATCCAGGAGTTTGCCGTGAAAGATGGCACGCAACACGTCAGCGAAATTGAAGCAGGCATTAATGCTGCCAAGACGCCTGAGGAAATTGCGAAATGGTTGCAAGATAATAAATACGTCTTTAACGTGAATGCCAGCCGCAAAGCCGCCGAACAGTTGCCACTCGAGTTGCTCAAGCAGCTTAACGTGTTGAAAGCCGGTGATACCTTGGTGGTCAAAAGCCCACAAGCGCTGGTTTTGCTGTATCTGGCCAAAATTGATCGCCAACCGGTCAATTTTGACAATGCTAAACCAGTGATCCAGCAGTTCCTGGTCAACTCTGGACAGCAAACACTGATCAAGAATGAGGTTGCGAGTTTGCGCAAAGAGGCCAAGGTCGAGTTTTATGGCGACTTCTCTAAAATGACCCTGAACGCTGACACCACTGCGCCTGCAGTCCCGGCAGCCAAACCAGAACCTGCAGCGGTTGCACCAACATCGCCAACAGAGGCCACACATAATCAGGCGATTGAAAAAGGTTTGTCCGGCTTGTAAGCATCGACTTGCCAACGGAACGGCAGACCTACCAAATCAACAAAAGCCCTGCATCTTGCGGGGCTTTTGTTTATGGGAGGATTTTCAGATGCAGACAAAAACCGTAATGCCGCTTTTGTAGTTTTGTAATTAGAAGGCGGGCATGCAAAGCAAAGTTAATGGCGTCAAAGATCTTTATTTGCCAAAGGATAGCAGTCAACGAGAAAGCGAATTTACTTAAGCATCACTATGGCTGGACCATGAAGTGGTTTGTTTTTTTGTGTTCTGCTTATGCATTTTTAATCCTGATAAAGGTAATTCGTTTATTGCTGAGTCGCAGCAAATTGTGATCGTAGCAATTAATAATTAATTTAAACAAAATCAATTGATAGGCTATGAAGTCAAGCACGCTTAAGGCGCACTCATTTACAGTCCGCAGTATGAAATAGATTCAATCATCAGCTCAAGCAAAGTGATGATCTTGCGGCCATCAAGCGTCCTCTCAATCCTCTGAACACACTAACCTTTAACCTTACCTCAAGCACGCTGTTTTCTGCGCCAGGCCCAGCCGCCAGCGAGCAGCAAGGCCAATGGCAGCCCAAACTGGAAACCGTTAAACAGCAGCATAAGCCACGTACGTTGCGTTGGTAATGCAATCACGGTATCGCGGAGTGGCGTCACGGGCAGGCTGACGGTAGGCTGGTTATTCACGACCCATTGCAGGCTTTGCAGGCTGAGTGCCAGGTTGCCGCCGCGCTGGATTTGCTGGTTAGAAAAAAAGTCTGCGCTCGCGATGACCAGAATGCGTTGTTTGTTGCCCGAGGCTAGGGGTTTTTCCAGCGCCAGCATCAGTGTGGCCGGGCCGGGCGTATCTTTGGTGGCATTAAAGGTCATGGAGGAGGGCGCTGGATGTGCGGGCTGATAGCTTGCGCTTACCCAGCCTTGTTCTGCTGCTGCCACCAGAGGCAGGCTTTGCCACGGGTCATTCGGGATGCGCTGGTGCTCTATCGCGTGCGCCTGGTTGAAGAAGGTGCGCAAGCCAAATTCCTGTGTCGGTCCGCGGGCGCCATAGCGCTGGGTACTTAAATCATGCAGGGGAATATCAAACTGGCGATTGACTGGATCAATGACTATGCCTGGGCTAATGGTCAGGCGCAGGTCTTGTGCCAGTGCTTGCAAGCCCTGTGCCTGTGGCGAGGTGGTGAGCCAAACCAGGTTGCCGCCCTGTTGCACATGTTGGCGAATCGCCGCGATTTGTGCAGGCGAGTAGGGTTTGTCGCTCCCGGCCAGGACCAAACTTGGTAAGGTTTTCGCTGGCGTGGCTGGCAGGTCTCCGGTCAAGACGGGGATGCCTGCATTTTGTAGGGCTTGTGCCAATTGGCTCAAACCAGTGCCATGCGTGTCATGCAATGCATGGGCCGCGAGAAATTGCAGCGGGGCGCGTTCGCCATGCTGCAGGCTGAGTAAGGCATTGGTAAAGGCTTCTTCGGTGTAAGGCAAATACAGGCGCTGCTGCTGGCCGGCATAGCGGATCAGCATTTCGCCTTCTTTTTTAATCTGCCACTCTCTGGCCAGCGTAGGTGCGGTGGCCGGATCAATAAATTGCAGATGTATGCCGCGGTGTTGCTGCTGATAGCGCTGCACCAGCGCCACAATCGACTTGCGGAAATAGCGGCCCTTGAACGGGCTGTTGCTGCAAAACGCGATAATCTCTATCTGCCCCGGCAGGTCGTTGAGAACCTGCTGGCTGGTGGCAGATAAGGTGTTGCGATGATTGTGTGTGGTATCTGCCGTGGCATGAAACTGCCAGGCCAGCCAGCCCAGTCCCAGTGCCACAATTAGCAGCGCAGGCACCACCAGTTGATGCTGCCACCAGTGGGCAAGGCGCTGGCTTAATGGAGGGACGGTGGAGGTGTCTTTGGGTGTATTAGCCATACAGTCGGTCCGCATGTAAACGCCGGATCGCCAGCAGCACAAAAAAGCCGGCAAACAAGACAAAAAACAGAATGTCGTAGCTATTGAGAATGCCCAGCGCAAACTGGCGGTAATGCTGCATCAGTGAAAAATCATGAAACAGGGCCTGGTGGTCGTCGCTGAAAAACTTATCCAGCAACAGCCAAAAAGTCAGCGCGGTCAGGCTGCAGAATGCTGCCAGGATAGGGTTGGCGGTCAGGCAAGAAATATAGAGCCCGAGTGCACTGCTGGCTAGCATCAATAACCATAAGCCAAACGCATGCGTGAGCAGATAGGGCAGGTCAATTTCTGCCCAGGGCAGCAGCAGCGCGATCATCAGCACCATGCTGAGAATTAACAGACTCAAATAGCTGAGGATGCCTAGCAGCTTGCCCAGAATCAGTTCAGTCATGCTGAGTGGCGCGCTCATGAGCAAGGCCATGGTCTGGTTTTTGCGCTCTTCACTGATCAGCTTCATGCTCACCAGTGGCACTACAAACAGCATCAGCACGGCTGCCACACCAAACACACCTTCCGCCATAAACTGGGTGAGGCCGATACGCTGCACCTGCCAATGCGCGCTTTGCATGATCTCGAAATACTGGTTAAAACTCAGGCTGTAATAAGTGCCAACAATGGCCTGAAAGATGGCCAGCACCAGCCAGCCCATGGGTGTGGCAAACAGGCTGCGTAATTCTTTGCGGGCAATGATCAGTATCATGGGCAACCCTGCGCTTACAAGCCCTTGATAATGCCGAAACGCACGGCAATATGTACCAGCTGGCCCGTGGTTTCGACGCCTAGCTTTTGCCGCACACTGGTCTGGATGTTGGCGACGGTTTTATAGCCAATATGCATGGCCTTGGCAATCGCTGCCAGCGCCTCCCCTTGGGCAATGCGTCTGAACACCTCAAACTCGCGTGGCGAGAGTTTCTGGATCGGGTTTTCCTGGCTTTCCAGGTGATACATGGACAAACTCTGCGCCAGTTCGTTATTGATGTAGCGGCCGCCCTTGAGGATTTTCTGCACCGCTTCCAGCACTACTTCTGGCGGCTCAGTTTTGGTCACATAGCCGCGTGCGCCTGCTTGAATCGCGCGCGTGGCATAGATGCAGTCATCATGCATGCTAAAAATCAACACGCGCATCTGCGGCTTGCGGTGCAAAATGCGTTTGAGCGTTTCCAGCCCCCCTATGCCAGGCATGTCCAGATCGAGGATCAGCAAGTCCGGGTGGTTTTTTTCCACCAGCAGGCAGGCTTCTTCGCCACTCAATGCATCCTGCGTGACCTGGTGATTGGCCTGCTCCAGCATGGTCCGCAAGCCTTGCCTCAGCATGGCGTGGTCATCTGCGATCATTACTTTGGCCATGACGCGTACGACTCCTTACTTCTTGTTGGCAAAGGTGATGTTCACACATTTGTCGTTGGCAAATGTGAGTTCGGCGGTATTGAAATATTTATTTGGCGCATATTGAATCTTGCCCTGGTAATACCACATTTCAACGCTGTCACCTTCGCCTGCCGTCGCTTGACCTTTTTCCTGCAGGATCTGGTCAGCGTTATGGGGTTTAACGGCCACTTCCTTTTTCACCGGTTTGCCCAGTTGCTCTTCGACAAATTGGCGGGATTTTCCGCTATAAGCCTGCAAGAAGGGCTGCTCTAGCGTGTTGAGGTCTTTGGCTGCGAGCGAAAAAGGGAACAGCAGTACGATCAGGCCTGGCCATTTAGGATGTTGCATAGTCATTGACTCCCGGGTTGGTGGGTAAGGAAGAGGCAGGCAAAGCCTGCGGGTGTGCCTGCAAGGGCAATAGGCCAGTAATCAAGGTGCCGGCTTGCAAGCCACTCATGAGCTTGAAGCTGCCATGCAGGGATTCGATGCGTTCGCGCATGCCGACCAGGCCGACGCCTTCGGTGGCCAGTGAAGTATCCATGCCTTTGCCATTGTCACGTACTTCAATCTGCAACCACCATTTGTCCTGACGCTGGATCACCTGCAAATCGATCCAGACTTCGGTGGCCTGGGCGTGACGTGCAATATTGGTCAGCGCCTCTTGCGTCACGCGAAACGCCACGATATTGATATCTTCGTTTAAGGCATGCTCGCCGGTATCCAGCATCAAATGGCAATCCACGCGCGGATTGAGTTTTTTCCAGTCACTCACCAGTCGCTCGATGGCCCCGACCAGGCCCAGTGAGTCCAGCGCGGGCGGGCGCAGATGCTTGATCAGGGCGCGGATGGATTGCTGGACGTGTTGCGTATTGGAGGCGATTCTGACCGCAATCACATGCGCCTGCTCCGGCGTGCTTTTTTGCAGGGTGAGTGCATCCATACGGATTGCCGTCAGGTATTGCCCGGTTTCGTCATGAATCTCGCTGGCAATATATTTGCGCTCATGCTCTTGCACCTGCATGGCATGGCGCGCCAGCACACGGTTTTCTTTCAGGGTACGTTCCAGGTCCTGCTCGACTAGGCATTGCTCGGTCATATCTACCAGATACCCATGGATTTGTGCGGCCTGGTTGTCGCTGGGCGCCATGTAAACAAAGCGGGCACTCACATAACACGGCAGGCCATCCGGGCGGCGGATTTGCAGCTTGTTGAAATTGATTTCCTGCTGCTGTTGCAATTGCACAATAAATGGCAGCCAGTCAAAGCTGAACAACTCACGTGTATTGCGGTTGTGGCTCAGCGGGCGGCAAATACGCTCAAAGGCGCGGTTGTGCATGCCGATGTTGCCTTCCAGGTCCAGCACGACATTCCCGGTCAAATCTCCATCAAACAGGGTTTTATAGAGCTGCTGGCTGCTACTCAGACGCGCCTCGGTCTGTTTGCGGCGCTGGATTTCGGCATGAATCTCACGCCAGCGGCGCTGACTGAACCACACACTGAGCAACACCAATACAAACAGCGTCAGCGGGACTTCGTCTAGTTGCGCATATTCATAGGTGAGTAGCCAGGCGTTCACACGTTCTGCCAGGTCGAATGCGGATGACAGCACAAAGGTGACGGCCACGCCTGCGATCACGATAAGCGTGTCACGACTGGCCCGACTGAGATGGCCGAGCTGATGAAATACCCTAAAGAATGGCATAGACCAATGATATGAATGCATGACTTGAAAGATCCACTCAGTCAGCGCAGAGCACATCTGCTATTGACAGTGTTGGCGGTCAATTTGCGCCAAGTGAATGTGCGCCACTATAGACCACATCCTTAAGCTGGCTGTAGTGAAAGATTCCCGTTGTGGGGTGTGATGCGATGATGAATTCTTGAATAGATGATAGGGAATGTTTCATCTATTGCCAATGTTACAAATTATTAACAATTTCGGTCGTGAAGTGCAGCATTCGGGGGGGTGACTGCAACAACACATCAAACTCATTCTTGAGAGATTAGGAGATCGTATGAAAAACAATTCAACACGTGCCATTGTTGGCGCTTTGGTTGGAGGCTTGTTTGCCAGCGTTTCTGGTCTGGCATTTGCGGATGCTGACCTGGACAAGGCATTGAACACCCCAGGGGCTTGGCCTGTGGCAACCGGTGGCTATTATAGCCAGCACAACAGCCCGCTGGCACAAATTAACAAATCCAACGTTAAAAATGTAAAAGCAGCCTGGTCATTCTCTACCGGTGTGCTCAATGGTCACGAAGGTGCGCCATTGGTCATCGGTGACATGATGTACATCCACTCCGCTTTCCCAAACAACACTTATGCTTTGAATCTGAACGATCCAGGCAAAATTGTTTGGCAACACAAACCTAAGCAAGATGCTTCTACCAAAGCAGTGATGTGCTGTGACGTGGTAGACCGTGGTCTGGCTTACGGCGCGGGTCAAATCGTGAAGAAACAAGCCAATGGCCATGTACTGGCATTGGATGCCAAAACCGGTAAGGTGAACTGGGAAGTGGAAATGTGTGATCCGAAAGTCGGTCAGACATTGACACAGGCACCGTTTGTCGCCAAAGACACGGTCTTGATCGGTTGTTCTGGCGCTGAGCTGGGTGTGCGTGGTGCGGTTAACGCACTGGACCTGAAAACAGGTGAACTGAAATGGCGTGCGTTCGCAACCGGTTCTGACGAGTCCATCCGTTTGGCAAAAGACTTCAACAAAGAAAACCCACACTACGGTCAATTTGGCCTGGGCCTCAAAACTTGGGAAGGCGATGCCTGGAAAATCGGTGGCGGTACTAACTGGGGTTGGTATGCTTACGATCCTAAGTTGAACCTGTTCTACTACGGTTCCGGCAACCCAGCACCATGGAACGAAACCATGCGTCCTGGCGACAACAAGTGGACCATGACTATCTGGGGTCGTGACCTCGACACCGGAATGGCGAAATGGGGTTACCAAAAGACACCTCATGACGAGTGGGACTTTGCTGGTGTGAACCAGATGGTACTGACTGACCAACCGGTTGACGGCAAGATGACACCGCTGCTCAGCCACATTGACCGTAACGGTATCTTGTACACGCTGAACCGTGAAAACGGCAAGCTGATCGTGGCTGAAAAAGTCGACCCAGCCGTGAACGTGTTCAAGAAAGTGGACCTGAAATCAGGCACACCAGTGCGTGATCCAGAGTTTGCAACCCGTATGGACCACAAAGGCACCAACATTTGTCCATCTGCGATGGGCTTCCACAACCAGGGGGTTGACTCTTACGACCCAGAAAGCCGTACCTTGTACGCAGGCCTGAACCACATTTGTATGGATTGGGAGCCGTTCATGCTGCCATACCGTGCCGGTCAGTTCTTCGTCGGTGCAACCTTGGCGATGTACCCTGGCCCGAATGGCCCAACCAAGAAAGAAATGGGTCAGATCCGTGCATTTGACCTGACCACTGGTAAGGCTAAATGGACCAAGTGGGAGAAATTCGCAGCTTGGGGCGGTACTTTGTACACCAAAGGCGGCCTGGTTTGGTACGCAACACTGGATGGTTACCTGAAAGCGTTGGATAACAAAGACGGTAAAGAGCTGTGGAACTTCAAGATGCCATCTGGTGGTATCGGATCTCCAATGACTTACTCCTTCAAGGGTAAACAATACGTCGGCAGCATGTACGGTGTCGGTGGCTGGCCAGGCGTTGGTCTGGTGTTTGACCTGACAGACCCAAGTGCTGGTTTGGGTGCGGTTGGTGCGTTCAAAGAACTGCAAAACCACACACAAATGGGCGGTGGCCTGATGGTGTTCAGCCTGTAATTCAAGTCCTGAACCTGTTGATGTAGTGTGCAGGGTGGCCGTCGGTCGCAAGACGGGCCGGTCACCCTGTTCTCAGCCCTAGAGTGAAGAGAGCAAATATGTTTCCTGATGTAAAAAGAGTCCGTGCTGGCTGGGTTAGCGCCTGCCTCACGTTGGCATTCAGTCTGTTGGCGTTGCCTGCCGTGGCTGCAAATGCGCTCAATGTCTGTGCTGGTAAGTCTGAGCTGCCTTTTTCAAATGACAAGCAAGAGGGCTTTGAAAACAAGATTGCAAATGTGATTGGCAAGGCCATGAATCTGCCAATCAACTATTTCTGGTGGACCAATCCACTCACCCTGCAAAAAGACATGGAAGCAGGTAAATGTGATGTGTTGATTGGCACCGATCCGAATGATCCGCGTGTGCTGACGACCAAACCTTACTATCGTTCAGCTTACGTGTTTATCACACGCAAAGACCGTGAAATTGATGTGACCTCCTGGGATCATCCCTACCTCAAAGAGAAAAATTTCCGTATCGGTGTCATGCCGGATAGCCCCGGTAAAAACATGTTGCTGCAAATCAACCGTTTTGACGACATGTTTGACTACTTTACTGAAATCCAGAATTTTCAGTCCACCCGCAACCGTTACATCCACGTCGAGCCGTCACGGCTGGTGAATGATGTGGCCAATATGCACTTGCATATGGCGATGTTGTGGGCGCCAGAAGCTGCGCGTTATGTGCGTGCTTCCGAAGTGCCGTTGAATATGGTGATCGTCGAAGATACCGCCAAGAAAACCAACGGTGAAAAAATCCCCATGCACTACAACGTGGTCATGGGCGTCAACAAGCAGCACCCCGAGCTGGTGGATGCTTTGAATCGTGTCATTGATGCGCATGGCGCAGAGATTACTGCCATCCTCAAGGATGAAGGCATTCCTCTGTTGAGTCTGCATTAAGTCACTGTATTTTGTTAATCAAGTTTTGGAGTTTGAATTGAAAGAATCTCAACAACCGCATTTACGCCGCCTGCGTCAACCGCTGACCATGGCTTTGGGTCTGACGGGTTTGGTCATGGCTGCTTTTCTGACGGTGGCCTGCGCCAAAGATGAATCTGCTGCGAGTCCTTCTGCGGCTAAAGCAGAGGCGCCTGCAACACCAGCCACTGCCGTGCATGTCGCGTTGAAAGATGGTCCGCCATTGGAGTTTCGTGGCACGATTTCGGGGGATGTGCTGGAGATCGCACCGATGGACGGTGAGACCTTTACCCCTGAAGCCAAGCATTTTTTAGCCACCGGTGAAAACCCCTACCGCTCCGATCCTGAAGCGATCAAAAAAGGCTATACGATTTTCTCAACCGCCTGTTCTGGTTGCCATGGTCACCTGGCTGAGGGCAAGTTAGGTCCGGCGCTGGCAGATGAATACTGGACTTATCCTAAAAATCAAACCGACAAGGGCATCTTTGAAACCATTTATGGTGGGGCGAACGGCATGATGGGGCCACAACAGGGCCGTCTGCAAGTGGATGAAATTATTCATATCATCGCCTGGATTCGTCACCAGGAGGAAGAGAACCTTAAAAACGGTGGCGCGGCAACGCCTCACGGTTAAACGACTTACCAGAGGGTTAGGCTGGTGGGCCCTCTGATAATTGAAAAAAATACACCAGCTAATTTGTGATTAAGGAGAAATGTGATGAAACACGTAATGACATTACTGGCCGTGGCTGGTGTGTTGGCAGTGTCCAATCAGGCTCTGGCTTACGATGGTCAAAATTGTAAAGAGCCAGGTAACTGCTGGGAAGCCAAACCCGGCTATCCGGAAAAAATTGCGGGTTCCAAATACGACCCAAAACATGATCCGGTGGAACTCAACAAACAAGAGGAAGCCATCAAAGCCATGGATGCACGTAATGCAAAACGCATTGCAAACGCCAAATCCAGCGGCAACTTCGTATTTGACGTGAAGTAATCTTAAATTCCCCCCAGGAGACTGACATCGTTTCCGGTGTCAGTTTCGTCCCCCGTTTGCATGTGACATACCGGTGTCGATTGTGCGCAGTCGATAGTGGCCTGTTTCATTCTGAATCATGGATGGTGTATGGAAAAACAAATGGATTTGGCCGCATGGCGTGAAGGTGCGCTGGCGTTCGAGCAAGCATTAAACAGTGTGGTTGTTGGCATGCCTGAGCAAGTCAGGGCGCTCACGATTGCGATTTTTTCACGTGGCCACGTGCTGCTGGAAGGCGACGTCGGCGTGGGTAAAACCACGCTGTTGCGCGCGGCAGCGCAATTGCTGGGCGGCGGCTATCAGCGCATTGAGGGCGCGATTGATCTCATGCCGAGTGACTTTTTGTACCATGCCTATATCAACGAGCAGGGGCAGGCTGCAGTCAAGCCGGGGCCACTGTTGCAACATGAAGACGCGCTCTCGGTGTTCTTCTTTAACGAAATCAACCGTGCCAGACCACAGGCCCACGCCTTGTTTCTGCGCCTGATGGCTGAGCGCTCGGTCAATGCCTTTAACCGTGAATATCATTTTCCGCACCTGACCGTGTTTGCTGACCGTAACCGGCTGGAGCGTGAAGAGACGTTTGAGATCCCTGCGGCGGCACGTGACCGTTTCCTGATGGAAATTTCGGTGAAGGCGCCGGATGCACGTGAGCTGCAACGGGCGCTGATGTTTGATACCCGCTTTTATGATGTCGATGCACTGGTCGGCCAGTTGCCGTCAGGCCTCACCCCCTACGATCAACTGAATGCGCTGGCTGCGCAGGTGCAAAGCACCGTGCGTGCAGAGTTGGCCTTGCAGGAGTATGCGGTAGAGCTTTGGCGCGTGCTCAAGGATCCGCTGGCCGCAGGCATTAGCCTGCCCGAGGTGGATATGAGCCGCTTGCTGGCCGGTGGTGCCAGCCCACGGGGCATGGCCATGTTGATGCGCAGTGCGCGTACGCGTGCCTGGCTCGAAGGCCGCGATTATCTCACCCCGGATGATATCCGCGCCGTCTGGTCGTATGTGGTGACGCACCGCGTGTTTTTGAGCGGCGCCTATGCCTTGCAGCATGAGCGGATTGCCCCGCAATTGCTGCAAGCCGTGCTGGATAAAGTCTCTGCGCCCTAAGCGGTGCTGCAGGTTCAAGTCATGATGCAGACCGATGTGTGTGTATGGATGTGAGTGAAGCATGGTAGCTGCAAGCAACGCAATGGCGCAACAGACCGGGCAGGGGCCTATACAACCGCCCTCGGTGGCGTCCGTACAAGCCGCCTTCGAGCCGCACCAGTTCTTTTATCCGGTGCCATGGCGGGCACACAGCTATCACGCGGGCGCGACGCTCACCAAGCATCATGGCAACGGTACTGACTTCGCTGGCTATGCTTCTTTACTGGCTTGCCCGGATCCCAAACGGATTGATATTCGGGCCAGTGTGCGCACGCAGCCACAGCAATGGCTGGTCAGGACCTATCTTGAACGTGCTGCCATTCATGTCTATGCCATTGTGGATGTTTCCAGCTCCTTATTTTTTCAGGGCCGTTCTGCCCAAGACTTGCAGCAGCGCCTGACCCGTTTTGTCGCGTCGCTCGCGTGGTCGGTGACGCGCCAGGGCGATGGCTTCGGCATGCACGCTGCCAGCGACCATTTACCAGGCAGTTTACAACGCCTGCCCAGTTTTCAGCCTGGCACAGCGCAGCAAGTACATGGGCTGCTCAATGACTATTGGCAGCAGGCGCGTAGTTCGGGTGCTGATCACGGCCACACGGCCAGCGCCCTTCCTGCTGCGATAGAGGCCATCGGTCCACGGCGTGCGCTGGTATTCCTCATCTCTGATTTTTTCTGGCCCGAGGCATTATTGCAAGCCACCATGCGTGCCGCACAGCCGCATGATGTAGTGCCTGTCGTGTTGCGCGATGCCTCGGCGTTTGAGGCATTGCCGGCGTTCGGCTGGGCGCGATTACGCGATATGGAAACCGGGCAGGAGCGCAGCTGGCTATTGCGGCGCAAGTTGCGCGCACAGATCGCCGCGGATGCCGCGCAGCAAAAGCAGTCGCTCAATCTTGCCTTGGTCAAGGCGGGTGCCAGATCCCCTTTGTGGCTAGCCCCGGATTGGCGTGCGGAAGACGTGAGCCGACACTTGATGGAGACGATGGCATGAGTATCACAAGCAACCGGTTTGCGGGCACGATGCAGTTTACGCGCTGGCTGGCGACATTTTTTGCAGGGTATCTGCTGGCGGCCACTACGCTGGCATATGCCGCCAGCACCACAGCAAGCACGCACGCCAGCATACGCGTAGAAAGTGCCACGCGTGAGGCAGATTACACGTTGGGCAGCATTGCAACACAGCATCTCAAGATTCATGTCCCGCCTGGTTTTGTGCTGGATCCGGCCAGTTTGCCTGCCCCGGCACAAAATGAGGCCATCGAGCTGCGCGATGCCCATTGGCAACATGAGGACCTGGCGAATGAGCGCGTGATTAACCTGCAGATAGACTGGCAAATTTTTGTTGCCGGCGACACGGTTAAAATCCTGCCCTTAAAAAAACTGCATCTTGAATTCACCTGCGATCAGTCCAGCTGCGCTCAACAACGGTTGACCGTTGATGTGCCGCCAGACAAGGTCATTGTGTCGAGTTTGCTGCCTGCGCGGATTGATGCCGAGCACGTCAAGCTTTATCCGGATGCGCCCATGCCTAGCTGGCCGCTCGCGCCACAACTGTGGTCACTGGCAGGTTGGGGCAGTGCGCTTGTACTGGCATTGCTTTACCTGGCCTGGGTGGCCGGCTGGATCACCTTGCCACAAGAAAAACACATGCCCTTCCGGCAGGCCTGGCGCCAGATACGCAAACTCAGGGGCGAGGCGGCCTCGGATAGTTTGCAGGCCATGCGCTTGCTGGTGCGGGCCATGGATCAATTTGCCGGGCAGGCAGTGACCGCTGAAAATCTGCCACAGTTAATGCAGCGGCAACCCAGGCTACAGGCCTATGCGCCTGCACTTGAGGCCTTTTACGCGGATGTGCAGCAGGCGTTTTTTGCTGGCCGAGCTGTGACGTCTTCGATCGCTTTGCTGACACAATTAGCCAAAGACTTGAGTCAACTGGAGGTCGCTTAAGCATGTGGCAGGCCTGGGGGCAATCCGTCATCACCTGGAGCGGCTTGGGGGAGTCATGGGGGCTGACACAGGTGTGGCCCTTGCTGTTATTGCCATTGACCGTATTGCCCTGGTGCATGCGTGGTCAACGGCATTTCAAGCATCCGGCCTTGCAAGGGTTGCCCGAAGACCCGCTCTCTGTCTGGCTGGAACGTGCCTGGAAAATCAGTTTAAGTACTTTGCTGCTGGCACTGGCCATTGCGCTGAGTGGCCCGTTTCTAAAATCGCAATCCATCGAAAAAATTGGGCGCGGTGCGCATGTGATGATTGTGCTGGACCGCAGCGCCAGCATGAACGAGCCGTTTGTGAACAAGGGCGATGCTCAGGCGCGGCAACCGAAAATGCAGGCCGCGCGTGAGGTGTTGAAGTCATTGGTCAAGCAGGGCCATGAAGACCTGATGGGCATGGTGACCTTTAGTACCTCACCGATTCTGGCGGCGCCTTTGGGGAATGACCGGGCGTTTGTGCAAGCCGCGCTGGAAGCGACCGAAGCCGGTGGCATGGGTTTTACGGCGGTCGCGCGCGGACTCGGCATGGCGCTCGATTATTTTGCTGACCAGCCGGTGACCGGGGCGCGTGCGATTGTGCTGGTCTCTGATGGCGGTGCACACCTGGATGGCAAAACCCAGGACATGTTGCGTGCCATGTTTATGCGGCAACAGGCCTCTTTGTACTGGATTTACCTGCGCTCTGAAAACGGCGTCACCATCAAGCAAAGCCTGGCCGAAGGCGAGAATATTGACGCCTATCCAGAGGTGGCCTTGCATGACTATTTCCAGACGCTCAATGTGCCTTATCACGTGTATGAGGCAGAAAATCCGCAGGCGGTGATGGCGGCCGTGCGCGATATCGCCAAGCTTAAAAACAAACCAACCCGTTACCTGGAACCGATTGCACGACAAGACTTGAGTCAATACGCCTATGGTCTGGCCTGGCTGGCAGCCTTGCTATTAATCGCGATGGTACAACTGGAGTTAACACGGTGGCAAACATGAGTCATCCCAACATAAGAAGGCAATGGATCAATCATTTACGTCGCGGCGGGCTGTGGGCTGCGCTGCTGGTGGTGCTATCACTAGTGATGCTGGCGCGTCAGGGCGTGGAGCTCTATCAGTCTGCAGTGTACAGACACAGCCTGGCGCCGCATGTGCTGATCCGTTCTACCTTGCTGGGGGCTGACCAGACACCGCCGGCCTTATTTGCCAATGCAGTGTTTTATGACGATCAACTCAAATCTGATCAGGCGCTGGCGCAGTATGCCGCCGTGATTGCCCGCACCACCGATAGCCAACCCTTGCGCAAGCAGGCCTATTTCAACTCGGGCAATGTCTATTTGCGCACGGCAATCCGCTTGCTCGAACAACGTGGCCTGCCTGCCTGGGATGAGGCGGGGCCATTGGTCGCCCTGGCCAAAGAGAGTTACCAGAAAGCCTTGCGTATCGAGCCTGACTGGTCAGAGGTGAAGTACAACTACCATCTCGCCCTGAGGCTGGCGCCGACCACGCATGGCATGAATGGGCCGCAACAGTACGAAGATGAGCAGATTAAAGCGGAAGAGCAACCCAGTGGCTGGCCTGCGATGCCTGGCAATCCGAGAGGCATGCCCTGATGATGGCTTGGTTTAAACAACTCAGGGCTTTGCTCGTTGGCAGCCCTGAAAACGCGCAGGTGACGCCCGGGCTTGTCTGGCGAAAGCGATGTTTGTGGCTGATTGCGCTGTTGCTCACGCTCACGCTCTTTCATCCGCAACTGAGTTTACCCAACCGTGTGTATGACTGGTACTTTGTGGTGGATATCACACAAAGCATGAATGTGCCCGACTATCAGCTGAATGGGAAAAGCATCAGCCGCCTGGAGATGGCCAAGCAAAGCATACGCAAAACCCTGTCTGTGTTGCCCTGTGGCTCACGCGTGGCACTGGGCATGTTTACCGAGCGCAATACGGTTAATGTGGTGAAGCCGGTGGAGGTTTGCAGCCATTTTGCCGCGCTGGATCATACCGTGGCCAGCATGGATTGGCGCATGGCCTGGGCCGCAGATTCGTTTATCGCCCATGGCCTCTATCACGCGCTGGAACAAGCGCCGTTGTTGGGCAAACAGGTGCGCGTGCTGTTTTTTACCGATGGCCAGCAAGCGCCGCCGGCCAATCCGCAATACATGCCCAAATTTGCAGGCAAACCTGGTGAGGTACAAGGCTACCTGGTGGGCATGGGCAAACCCACACCGAGCAAGATCCCCAAACTGGACGAGAAAAATGCCGTAGCCGGCTATTGGGAGCAGGAAGAGGTTCAACGGTTTGGCAACTTTGGCATGGCCGAAACGCTGTCAGTGCTGGCCATGGAGCAGGGGCAGCATGACCGCAATTCCGGACATGGGCCAGGGAACGAACTGTTAAGTAATGCCCATTTATCTGCGCTGGATGAAAAAAACTTGCAGCGTCTGTCGGTAGAGACCGGTTTGCATTACGCCAGGCTGGAGCATGTGGCACAAAGTGGTGACTGGGCGACCGGCTTGGGCATGACGGCCTGGCGCTGGGCCAAGACGGATTTGCGGCCCTGGCTGGCAGTGCCTGCCTGCCTATTGTGGCTCATGTTTATGGGGCTGACGTTTGCCGATAGCCCCTGGCTGCTTGGCATGCGACAAATGTTTAAACGATTTTTCAAGAAGGAGTAGTGTTTTATGAAGTGGTCTTTATGCGGAATGATGATGTTGTTAAGTGTGCAAGCTTGGGCACACGGGCCTACGCCGCAAAAAACGGATGAATCCATTCAGGTTAACGCATCGGCTGACGCGGTATGGAAACGTGTCAGCAGCCCATGCAGTCTGGCGCAATGGCATCCGCAAGTCACGGCTTGCGAGCCAGTGAACGATACCCAGCAAAAACTGACGCTGAAAAATGGCAAGCAGTTGTTGCAGGAAATCGATGAAGTGTCTGCCGCGGATATGACAGTGTCTTATCGCTTATCTGGTGATATTGACCTGGAAGCGCTGCCTGTGAGCTCTTTGAACGGCAAAATCAAAGTCGCTGCCGATGGCAGCAATGCAAAAGTGAGCTGGACAGCGCGTTACTATCGCGCCTTTACCGGCAACGAGCCCCCTGCAGGCCAGGATGATGAATCCGCCAAAAATGCGGTGGACGCCTTTGTCAAAGCCGGTTTGCAAGGCTTGAAAGAAGGCCGCCAGAATGCTGCGGCAAACAGCCAGGGTTGGCGCCAAAAACTCTGCGCCAGTTTGCGCCCTTTGTTTAAACGCATGGGTTCCAGCCTGTGTGCTTGAGCTTAGCGCATTGATGATGCATCCCCCGGCAATCGCTTATGACTGTGAATAAACACTTATTCTTGGGTGGGGCGTCCTGTTTCACTGGATCTGTAGCGGCACAGCTTGCCTCGACCGCCTGGGCCTGGTTGGCAACTGCGGGTTTACTGGCCGCAGCCAGTCTGCCCGCAAGTGCGGAAGAGGGCACTGCCAGCAGTGAAGCGGCATGGGTGATGCTCGAAGAGACGGATGATTCTTTGTGCCTGGCGCATGGCGGCAAACTGATCACGCTGGCCCTGACTGACAGCGGCCAGCACGCTGCCCCGGCCGGACTGGAGGTGTGGGTGGACCGCTGGTTTATGCAGGTACAGACCGCAGACCATACCCGCCATCAACTCACTGCCGAACACCCCAGCCAGGAGTTGGGGTGCTCACAAAGCATCGCTGGCCCGCAACACTGGACACTCAGTACCATTAAACGCCTGCCCGAGCAGGCGCATCCTTAGGAATCACCTATGCAAACAACCAACCCTTCAGATCCGCAATCCAATCTGGCATCTACTCAAGCCGCTGCCGTGGTGCAGACACTGGCAAGCCAGGCGCAATTCAATGCGTGGGTGCAGGCGCATCCGCTCGCCGTGGTATTGTTCACGGCCGAATGGTGTGAGCCTTGCCAGCACTTTGCCCCCGTCCTGGCAGCGGTTGCCGCCCAGCATCCACAAGTCGCGTTTGCGGTAGCCGATGTTGATGTCGCCACCGATCTGGTCGCCAATTTCCAGGTGACACAAGTGCCTGCACTCATGACGGTGCGTGATCGCGTCATCATTGATATGGTCAGGGGCGCCATGCAGGCGCATGAGCTGCAGCACCACCTGCAAATGTGGCAAGCGCTGGATATGCGCGCCATCAACGCACATTTCTCGCAACAGAGCGCCTCTGCTATTGCATGAAAAATTCCTGACCCTTTGCGGGAACAGGTCTCAATCCTTACGGCTCACATCGCGCTATCGTAACGCTTGTATGAGGACGATTGATGTGAGCGCGTGCTGGCGCCTGCGCTTGAAAGCGTTGTCGGTTACGCTCAGTCTTTGTTTTACGCTGGGCGCATCCGCGGCAGAGTTCGCCTATATCACCAATCAGGGAGAGCACACGGTTTCGGTCGTAGACCTGCGCCAACTGCAGGTGATCAAAACCATCGTGGTCGGTCAATCGCCGGTCGGCGTCGCTATTCATCCTCAACAGAAAAAAGTGTACGTGAGCAATGTCGATGGCCGTTCAATCTCGGTGATAGACATCACGCGGCAGCAAGTGGTGCAGACCCTCGCGCTGCCGATTGCCCCGGTCGGACTGGCCGTGAATCAGGCCGGTAACCGTTTATATGTGGCTGACTGGTATCACCATAGTTTGCTGGTGGTTGAGCCCGTGCACGGGCAAGTGCTGGCGAGCATAGAGGTGGGGCAGGCACCAGGCGGCTTGCAGTTAAGTCGCGATGGCCAGACGCTCTACGTGGCGAATCGCGACAGTAATGATGTGAGCGTGGTGGACACGCGCGCGAACAAAGAACTGCGCAGAATTAAAGTGGGCGAGCACCCGTTTGGTTTCGGGCTGAGCCCCGATGGCAAGCAGCTGTATGTGGTGAATGTGTACTCAAACTCAGTGAGTGTGATAGACACGCATGACCAGCGCGTGGTGGCCACGCTTAGCGTGGGGCGGCACCCTTACTGTGTGACCACAGACCCGCAAGGGCAGCGCTTGTTCGTCACCAACACCGGCGAAGATAGCGTCAGCGTGATCGATCTGGCCAGCCAGCGGCCGCTAGCTAAAATTCGCGTCCCCGGCACGCCCGAAGGCATTGCTTTTGACCGCCAGCAACAGCAGCTGGTGGTCACCAGTTGGATGGACAACGTCGTGGCCATTATTGATGGGCAGCGGCTGGACTCGCCGCGACAGGTCAAGGTTGGGGCACAGCCGCGCGCCTTCGGTGGATTTGTGTTTGAGGCTGACGAATGAGTATAGCGTCGGGAGTTTATCCCGGTTAAATCGGGAAGCATGACGCTATTGCCAAGGATTTTAAGTGCTTAATATGCAATGGTCATTTAAATTTCAAATTTAATTGATTTGCATAAAGTATATCTCCATGTTCTGGCCAGTTGTTGCAGCAACTGGCCGACTTTTTTTAAGGATGCTCTATGCAATACGCTCGATTGTTGACCCTCACCGCAGGCCTGCTAGCCAGC
Source organism: Methylophilus sp. DMC18 (assembly GCF_056314005.1). NCBI lineage: Bacteria > Pseudomonadati > Pseudomonadota > Betaproteobacteria > Nitrosomonadales > Methylophilaceae > Methylophilus > Methylophilus sp. DMC18. The sequence goes on from NZ_JBQUZE010000001.1 coordinate 62,054, forward strand.
CTCACTCTCAGCGCCCAACCGCTCGCTTATGTCCCCAACGAAAAAGACGGCACGGTCTCGGTGATTGATACCAGCACCGACGAAGTCATCAACACCCTGCCCAACAAAGGCAAGCTCGGCAAAAAGGTGCAGGCTGCCGCCATACACCCTAGTAACCAAAAACTCTACGTCGTCGTGCGTGATAAAAACGCCGTCTCGGTGGTAGACACCAAGCTCGGCAAACAAACTGCCCTGATCAAAGTCGGCGACGAACCAGAAGGCATTGATATTTCACCCGACGGCAAGTTGCTGGCCGCCTGCCTGGAAGAAGAAAACGCGGTCTCGCTGGTAGACCTGCAAACCAACAAGCTCAAACACACCATCAAAACCCAGGGCAAAAACCCCGAGCATTGCGTGTTTTCACCCGACCAGCAATGGCTGCTTGCCAGCAATGAAGAAAGCAACAATGTCGATGTGATTAACCTCAACACGCTCAAGTCAGAACACCTGATCGCATCCACCAAACACCCGCGCGGCGTCGGTTTTAGCCCCGATGGTAAATGGGCTTATGTCGCAAATGAAGCCGCCAGCCTGCTAGAGATTGTCTCCACCGCCGACTGGAAAGTGCAAGCCAATATCAAGGTCGGCCTGCGCTCCAACGGCGTTAAGGTCAATGCCGATGGCAGCCGCATTTACGTTAGCAACGGCGGCGATCACAACCTCAGCGTGATCGATACCGCCACCCGCGAAGTCATCGCCACCATCCCTGTCGGCCAACGCCCTTGGAATATGGCTCTCACGCCGGATGGTAAAAAACTCTATGTCGCCAACGGCCGTAGCAATAATGTCTCAGTGATTGATACCCAAACCAATGCCAAGCTTAAGGATATTGCAGTGGGGAATTTGCCTTGGGGCGTGGTGATTCATTAAGTTGGATAGGCGATTGTTGTAAGAGGGAAGTCTGTAGGGTGGGCAAAGAGTTGTCTACGCTATCTGACTAACGTTTGACATAAGGGGCGCGCTTTAGCGCGTTCCGCTTGATGGATGGGTTGGGCATTTTCACGGGAGCTCCACAATCGAAAGTGCATTAATGAGTGTGGTATTGGCATGAGTGAAGTTGGTCAACTGCCCCTGAATTCCATATGCCCACTTTGCGCCGTGAAAAAGGTTGTTCCGAAGCCGATAGACAACAATAAGAAGCGCGGCAACGCAATCAGCAGAGTCGGTGTTTTCGCCCTTTAGTACAGCGTGAACTAAATCTCGGCAATCGTTTGGTCGAAGATTTAGGCCGTGCAAATGGTCGGTTTCCACACCGTTTGCGTAGTACCGTTCTTTAAAGTACTGAAGGCTTTCAGAAAACGGTGCGGTAGCGAGGCGACCTTGCGCTAACCACTCATGAGTAAGTGCGAGAATTGCGTGGGAAGAACCACGTGTTGAGAGAGCACGTGCCTCAAAAAAGCTCCAAAGTAGCGCAAAGTGGGAAATAGCATCTCGCTCTTGCTGTGATAACACGTCAAAACCAGGAGCATTTTGCTCGAGCCAGAGGATTGGATTCATGACGCTCAACGTAGAGCTAACCGGCGCTGCGCGGCTCTATCGTGCAGAATCCAGCGACCGAAGGGAGCGAGGTTGAGCGGCATGTTATGCGTATTGCACGGCAATATAAAAGCCCGCCATAACTGCACCAGAAATAGTTAAGCCAGAGCCAAAATGGACAACGTATCGTGCGATTCGGAATTTTAAAATAGCTTTCCAAATATCGAACATACATTCGTAAGCCATATATTCATCAGAGGATTCAAGACCTGTCGCAGGATTTTTTTCGCCCTTGGGCCTTCTACCAAGCACAGTATGCGCAGAATTTCTGAATCGGAACAGCGGCCAATAATTTTTGAACAATGGCAAATCAAAGAAGTCTTCAAGTACTGTAGGCAAATCCACTTTTAGGACATGAGTTCCAACATCAAGAGGAACCTCTGGGTTGCTTAACGTCAAATGATGCGAGTTGCCATCAAGTAATTTTCTTCTTCCAGAACGTGGTAGGAACGGCCATCTTCTCCAAGGGGTATTTTGCTTAATTATGTCTTTATAAAGAATATCTACGTTTAGCCGTACCCGCTCTAATAAGTCATTTTGCCAAATCTGCCCTATTGCCCCCACAGCAGACCCAAAGGTGGCAAGAATTGCTCCTGATGATAGAAGTGTGACCAAATCTTTTGTTGCCACTGGAAGGGAAAGGATTTTGTACGCAATCAGGAGGCAGGCTACATATAGAAAGGAAACAATCCAATAATGAAGCCGGAGGTGGCTACAGTTGTTCATCTTCTGATCGAGGGGGGCTTCTGTCATTTATCAAGTTCGTCTGGTGAATTTTTCGGGGGCGCATAACGCTTAAGCGTCTCACACGAGCGCATTGTTAGGCGCGATAGCCAATGCTTGCCAATGCCTCAAATATTAAATTTGCCTCGTGTTCCATTCCCATACTTCGAAGCTCTTGGGCAAACTGAGGCCATGGAGGAAAGATGGCCATAAATGGATTTGAGTCTGGCCCGGTGTACATGCCACCGCCCGGACCAGAATAAAGGCCACCACCCGGGCCCGAATAGAGGCCACCCCCTGGACCCGTGTAGCAACCACCGCCCGGTCCGGTATAGGCGCCACCGCCTGGGCCAGTGTAAAGTCCGCCGCCCGGGCCAGTGTAAGCACCACCGCCGGGGCCGCTATACATGCCACCGCCGGGACCTGTATATGCTCCACCACCAGGGCCTGTATACATGCCGCCGCCCGGACCAGTGTATGCCCCACCGCCGGGACCGGTATACATATTACGAACCCACATTTTTGCACCGCTCATTGATATCTCCTTGTGAGTTTTATCGCCTAGCGTAAAGTAGGCATCCTAAATGACGCAAAACTTTGCGTCATTGATGTATTTTTTGAGTGGAAATTTGCAGGGTTTATTTAACATTTTCAAGCTGTTATTAAATGTTAGACCATCCTAAAATACAACCTTAACTGCGTCAACTTATATCAGCTCTACACAATAACTAATACCTTTTAATGGCATATGCATCAAAAGCCGAGTCTGCCGAGAACAATTCCAGTCCTTCTAGCGTTCCTTGAGTGATAGGTAATTGTTCAAATAGGCCGTTGTGGTAGCTGGCAGGTTTTGTGTGAGGCGTTACAATCGACCATGTGACCCCACGCCTTGATAATTTCTTGCTGTATGAATGAATAGGGAAAAATTCCCGAATGTTTTTGGTGAATACTCTTTAAAATCCCCCTAGCATGATGAAATCTCTCAGCCTTCAATTCAAACTCAATCTGATTATTACCCTGTTGTTGCTTGGGTTGCTGCTGACGTGGGCGGTGTCAGTGGTTAAAAACGCGCGTGAAGATGTGCTGGCGGAGGTGCAGTCGACGAGTAATCTGGTGATGCATTTGCTGGATGCTGAGATTGCCCATTACATGACGGACTTTGGCTGGTTGCAGCATACCCAGCAAGAAGGGGTGCAGATTTTCCGGCTGGATGAGTTGAAGAATATCCGCCATTTGAAGGTGGATTTTTACGATAACAATGGGCGGTTGCGCGAATCTAACCGCAGTACGCGCATGGCACATAGCGGGGAAGACCCCCCCAAATGGTTTGTGAAGTTGCTGGATATTTCGAGTGTGCTGAATGAGCCCAAGCGCAAAAATATTATTTTAAATGGCCGCTTTATTGGGGAGCTGGTGATTACGCCGGACCCTAGTTTTGAGTTGCGCGAGATTTGGGATGATACGTCTGGCTTGCTCGCGATTGTGAGTTTGTTTGGCTTGAGTGTGCTGCTGTTTGTGTATTGGACGGTGCGGGCGACGTTTAAGCCGGTTAAGCAGATTATTCATGGCTTGAACCAGATTGAGCGCGGTGAATACCAGAGCCGCTTGCCGGGCTTTGAGCAAGTGGAGTTGAGCGAGATTAGCGACAAGTTCAACAGTATGGCGAGCACGCTTGAACAAAGCATCCGCAATAACCACCGCTTGACCCAGCAGATTATTCATTTGCAGGAAGAAGAGCGAAAAAAACTTGCGCGCGATTTGCATGATGAGATCGGCCAGTATTTGACCGCGGTGCATGTGGATGCGAGTGCGCTGGTGGCGGCGAAAAAGCTGAGCTCAGCGCGGGAGAGTGCGCAGGCGATTGCGCAGATTACGCGGCAAATGATGGTGACGATACAGGATATTTTGTCGCGCTTACGTCCGCGTGTGCTGGATGAATTGGGGTTGAGCCTGGCGCTGGCGGAGTTGATCCATCACTGGCGCGATCGCAATCGCGGCATTATGGTGGTGAATCAGATATCTAACCATTTGTCGCAGCCGGATGAAGCGCTGTCGGTGACGGTGTACCGCATTTTGCAGGAGTGTTTGACTAATATCAGCAAGCACGCCGCTGCGACACGGGTGACGATTGAGGTGAAGGAGACGGACAACGGCCTTTACCTGATGGTGGAGGATGATGGACGTGGCTTTGATCCGCAGTTGCAAACGCGCGGTTACGGCTTGGCCGGGATGCAAGAGCGGGTAGAGGGCTTGATGGGGCGCATGCATATTCATACGGCGCCTGGTCAGGGGACGCGCATAGAAATCCATTTTCAGATGACAGAAGCATTTCAGGAAGCAGCGGTATGACAGTCAAGGTGGTGTTGGTAGATGATCACACAGTGGTGCGGTCAGGGTTAAGGCGTCTGCTTGAAAGCCACAAGTCGATAGAAATTATCGCCGAGGCGGATACGGGCGAACAAGCTTATCAGGTGTATGGTGAGGTCATGCCTGACGTGATGCTCATGGATATCTCCATGCCAGGCATGGGCGGGCTAGAAGCTGCCAAGCGTATTTTGCAGCGCTACCCGCAAGCCAGGATCGTCATTTTCTCTATGCATGAGGCCGTTTCGTTTGCCGCACAGGCGCTTAAAACCGGTGTGAAAGGCTATGTGACTAAAACCGGCGTGGCTGAGGACCTGGTACAAGCCGTGCTGGATGTGTCCAAAGGGCGCACGTTTTTAAGTCAGGATGTGGCGCAGAAAGTCGCGTTACAAACCCTGGTGGGCGACAGTAATCCGCTCCAACAGCTGACGTCACGAGAGTTTGAGGTGTTCCGGCTGCTGGCCGAGGGCAAACGGGCGGATGAGGTGGCAGACATGCTGAAAATCAGCCAGAAAACCGTGGCCAATTACTACACCCTGATCAAGCAGAAGCTCTCTGTGAACAGCCCGGTAGAAATGGTCAGGCTGGCCATGAAACATGGGCTGATTGATGCGAGCTAACAAGCGAGTAAGCTAAGCCTTTTATTTGTTAAGTCACTACTCTCAATCCACACACAGCAGGTCTTTCCAGTTGGTCGTATAACTCGGGCTCTTGCGCATTTGCTTCATTTGCCAGGGCTGTTGCCGGCCTTCGCTTGCCAGCCGCAAGGTAGCTCTGCCCATTTTGCGGTTAATTGCGTCCATGGCCTGCATCAGCCGCGCAGTGTTGTCGGCTTGCGGCCCTGAATGAAACAAATCCTGTTGTATTGCCTGCGCAGGCACCAATTCGCCCAAGGACACGCCGGCTTTGGCATAGTCGTGTCCGGGCTGGTAAATGCGCCTGAGCGCCCAGAGTGCCGCTTTGACCAGTTGCCGGGTATCGTGCGTGGCCACCGGTAGTGGCACGGTGAGTGCATTGCTGTAAAAGCGGCTGTCCTCGCGGAAGGGGCTGGTGCGGATATACACATAGACACTGCCAGCAAACAGCTGTTTTTTGCGTAACTTTTCGGCAGCACGGGTCGTGTACAACGTCAGCGCTTCAGACAGGCATTCGATTTCTCTGACCGGCTGGCCAAAGCTGCGTGTGCTCAAAATTTGTTGCTGAGGCCCGCGCACTTCTTCGAGTTCCAGGCACACGGTGCCATTCAGTTCACGGATGGTTTTTTCCATCACCACGCTAAAGCGCCTGCGCATGGTTTCGGCATCACTGTATTTGAGGTCATAGGCGGTGTGAATCGCTAGCGGACGTGCATGCAGCGTGGCGGCCAGGCGGCGGCCGATTCCCCAGACTTCATCCACCTGTATTTCGGCGAGACGGGCATCTACCGTGGTTGGCGGCAGGGCGTTGAAATTGCACACGCCTTGCATGGCAGGGGTATGCTTGGCGCAGTGATTGGCGAGTTTAGCCAGCGTTTTGCTGGCGCCTATGCCGACACACACCGGTAAACCGGTGCCGCGCAAGATGGTTTGTCGCAAGGTTTGTGCATACTCGGTCAAATCGCGCCGCGTAAACCCGGTCAGCTCCAGAAAGCATTCGTCGATGGAGTAAATTTCCTGTGCCGGACTGAACTGACGCAAGATGGACATGACGCGGTTGCTCATGTCTGCATACAAGGCATAGTTAGAGGAGAAGGCAATGACGCCAGCGCGTTCTGCCTGCTTGCGAATCTGGAACCAGGGTGCACCCATGGCGATGCCCAGCGCTTTGGCTTCGGCGCTGCGCGAGACCACGCAACCATCGTTATTGCTCAATACCACCACGGGCCGTTGGCGCAATGCCGGTTTAAACACGCGCTCACAGCTCACGTAAAAATTATTCACATCAATCAGTGCAATGGTGCGTGCATGCATGCTTGTGCCGTCTGTCGCGTTCATTGGCATGAGGTGTGTTTCATGAAATTCCCTAATCCTTGTTCATGATCGGCAATAGCAGGATTTTGGCTCACCGGGTCGATAATACTTTCACACGGGCAAGACATGGGGTCGGCCCGGGACAACAACAAGGAGATCAATCATGTGGACTAAACCAGCTGCAACTGAAATGCGTTTCGGTTTTGAAGTAACCATGTACGTCATGAACAAATAATTGTTCTGACTGACGGACAAGAGACCCGGTCGCCTAGTACCGGGTTTTTTGTGCGCGACGCATGACTCTCTTGCCTGTTTGCAACGCGCTGTTTTTGATGTTGCCTCAATGTCTCACCCATCAGCATGGCGGCCGTCAGCATAGAAGACGTCTGCCTGATACGACATTCAGCTGGATGCGCTGGCATACGCATGCAGACCAGACACCTAGCCGCGACTCCCCTTGTTAGCAAGCCTGACCGTGGCTTTGCACGTCGCGTTTGATTAATAGGCGTAGGCTGCGCGCATGGAGAACATGCCCGGTGTCGCCTGCAGGCGCGGTTTGGCGGCGGTTCTTGGTTTGAGGAAGGCATGAATCGCTGCCGCCAAACGGGCGGGTTCATCGTATGGCAGCCCGTGCCCTGCATCCTGAATGACCTTGTATTGCAGATCAGGATTGATGCGGTGCAAGGCGCGCGCCGTTTCCGCAGAGACCACGCCTTCGCTGCCAAGCAGCATTAAGGTGGGCACATAAATATTGCGGATCAGTTCATCAAACTCTGGATTCGGTGGAATCAGCACATCAAACGCTTGCAGGCTGGTTTGCAGTCTGGCTTCTATCAGGTGCTCGATAATGGCCGAGGCGCGAAAACGGTGTTTCGCCTTGTCTGCTTTAAATAACGCTTCCTTGCTGGAACTCAGCATCTGTTGATGTTGCTCAACCAGCTGGCGGTGATAGACCTCATGCGGCCACTCTGCACTCAGAAAGGTCGGGTCTGCCAAAATCACGCCATTGATCGCCAGGCCGAGTCTGCTGGCGACCATGGCCGCAGTCATGCCTCCCATGGAGTGGCCGAGCAGGTAAGGCGATTTGATGCCCAGTGTGCGGATCAGCTCAATCACATCATTGGCGTGGTCTTGATAGGTGTAGCCATGCAGGGGCGCGCTAGATTGGCCATGGCCGCGCGCATCCGGCATGATGATGTCATAGTGTTGCTCCAGCGCGCGGGCGATGGGTGACCAGCATACGCTGTTGCCGGCCAGGCCGTGCAAGGCAATGATGGTCGGTTTGTTGCCGCCAGTGCGCAGGTAGTGAATGTTGATACCGTTTGCTCTGCAAACGCCATCAGTCCAGTGAGAAGCAGGGGTATTTTGACGTGCCATGATTAAAACTTTCTAAAAGAACCAGTCACCACGCCCCAGATTTCAAACTGCATGTGTTGCGAGATCAGGATAGGGGCGTATCTTCCTGATGAATTAGCGGGTAATAACTTGGGCATGCCATCTTTTTGTTTGGCCAGGGTTTTGACCGTAAATTCGCCATCAATCATTGCTAGCACAATATCGCCCACAGCGGGCACCTTGTCTTTTTCAATCACGGCTTTATCGCCAGGCATGAGGCCCACCTCAATCATGGATTCGCCTTGTATCGTGACAAAGAAGGTTTTGTCGGCCTTGTTGATCAGATAGGCATTCGGGTCCATGCGTGCATCGACATGGTCGTCAGCAGGGGACGGTAATCCGGCGGGCACTTTGGACTCAAACAGCGGCAAACTGACCTGGTCAAGCTCAGCTGATAACTGTGTAAATTCTTCAATGCGATCAAGATGGTCTTTCAATTGTGCCAACCGCTGTTTTTTCGCGTAGGCCTCCAGAAAGTCGCTGATGACCGGCTTTTGGCTGTTAGGCACGCGCATGACCGAGGTTTCTTCCCGGTAGGTGCCTGTGCCTGACTTGCGCCCGGCGCCCGCTCTTTTGCCGCCGTGTGTATTGTCTTCATCGTTCATGGAAATTATTGTAACAGCAATCAAGTGTTATTGTAACAATAATCAAGATTTTTTTAAGCGTGATGAAAAAACGAGTGCACCCTGGCTAGGAGGCACAGCAAACAGCTGTCGGTGGGCGCTGTCTGCCCAGATGTTTGACTGATCAGGAATGGGTTTTTTGACGGATCTGCAGGTACTTATCTGAAGCGCCTGAATGAGCCAATGACAACGCCCCAGATTTCAAACTGCATGCCGTCTTCGATCAGAATCGGGCGGTACTTGCCTGAGGCATTGGCAGGTAACAGTTGTGGTTTGCCATTTTTTTGTCTGGACAGGGTTTTGATGGTGAATTCGCCATCAATCATGGCCAGCACAATATCGCCCATCACCGCCTGTTTGTTTTTATCCACCACGGCTTTATCGCCAGGCATGAGGCCCACCTCAATCATGGATTCGCCTTGTATGGTGACAAAAAACGTTGTATCTGCCTGATCGATCAGGTATTCGTTGGGGTCCAGCCGTTGTTCGATATGATCATCCGCAGGCGAGGGGAAGCCTGCCGCCACTTTGGACTGAAATAAAGGTAAGGCAATGCCTGACGTATCGCGCGCCGGTTGCGCAAAAGATTGCGGGTTATCCAGGCTATCCGCTGATGGTTGCCGCTGTTTGCGGCCATAGCTGGCCAGCAATTGGCGAATGGCGGCCTGTTGGCTGGCAGGCACCCGCATGCCCGCTGTCGCTTCCTGGTATAAGCCAGAGCCAGGTTTGCGCCCGGCACCTGGGCGCTTGCCCCCTGCTTTTTGATCAACCATCTCGTTCATTTGATTATTGTAACAAAAATTGGTGCGTGGGCAGTTAAACAAAACAGGAGGGATGCAAAAGAAAAAATAATCTCAGAAGGTATACTGTGCGGCCTGATCATTCAAAAAACTGCTATGGACTGGTTAACCGTTTTTTTTGAACAATATGCTGTGTTTTGCCTGATGGGCGTGATTGTCGGTGTCTTGTCTGGCTTGCTCGGGATTGGTGGCGGCATTGTGCTGGTGCCCATGCTGCATGCCATTTTGGTCGCCAAAGGCTTTGCAGCCGACACGGCGTTTCATATGGCGCTGGCGACGTCGATGGCCTGCATCGTGTTCACCTCGCTGTCCAGCATTTTGGCGCATCATAAAAACCAGAATATTGTCTGGCCCTACGTGTGGGCCATGGTGCCGATGGCGTTTGTGGGGTCGTTGCTGGCGACACTGGTGGCGATTCATCTGGATGCCAGGTATTTGACGCTGTTTTTTGCCACCTTTACTTTTTTTGCGGCGGTGCAATTATTTCTGGATCGCAAACCGACCCAGCATAAAGTGCCAGGCAAGGTTGAGATTGGCCTGGTGTCATTGCTGATAGGCGGTGTGTCTGCGCTGGTGTCGATTGGCGGCGGAACCTTGACGGTGCCTTATTTAGCCATGCGCAATGTGTCGGTGAAGCAGGCGATTGGGACCTCGGCGGTATTGGGCTGTCCGATTGCTCTGGCCAGCACGGCCAGTTATTTGCAAGATGCCTGGCGGCAAACCGCACATGCGCCAGAAACGTTTGGCCTGCTGTATTTACCCGCGGTGATACTGTTGACGCCTTTTAGCATGCTCTTTGCACCAATGGGTGTCGCCCTAACGAGACGACTTCCGGTCAAGGCCTTGAAGCGCATTTTCGCCGTTTTTCTGATCTGTGTGAGTCTTAATCTGGTGTGGTCACAACTGTTCTGAAATATCTTTTGCCTCGCGAGATCCACCATTCAGTTTGCAGCCGTCCATGGTTATCCGTACCGTTTTGGCCGCTATAATGTTAGTAAGCAGGCTAGCCAGCGCTCAATATTCAATCATCATTATCAGGGAGAATACATGCAGGTCGATGAACTGGAGTATGTTGGTTTTTGGGCGCGTGTCGGGGCTTCGCTCATTGATACGATCTTGTTTGGTGTGATTATCTGGCCAATCCTGACCGCCTTTTATGGCGAGTCCTATTGGTCCAGTCAAAAGATGCTGCAAGGCCCGATGGATTTCATCATGTCGTGGCTGTTTCCTGCCGTGGCGGTGATCATTTTCTGGCTGACAAAGCAGGCGACACCGGGAAAAATGGCTATTTCAGCAAAAGTAGTCGATGCAAGAACTGGACAGCGTTTAACCACAGGGCAATCCATCGGCCGTTATCTGTCCTATTTTCTTGCGGGTCTTCCGCTGGGACTGGGGATCCTGTGGGTGGCTTTCGACCGTCGAAAGCAAGGATGGCATGACAAACTTGCGGGAACCGTTGTGGTACGTCAGAAGAACAGGCATCCGGAACCGGTCACCTTTGAGCGCTAGCATATTGTTTTTCGTGTGAAAGACCGTGGATATCTGCGAACTTACCCGCCATAAAAAAACCGCCGGAGTCCGGCGGTTTTTTGTTCAGCTCACTTGTGATTAAGACAAGCGCTGATTATTTGTTCATGACGTACATTGTTACTTCAAAGCCAAAACGCATTTCAGTTGCAGCTGGTTTAGTCCACATAATCGTCTCCTTAAGTGTTTGTTTAAATGCATCATGATTGATGTATTTGTATGACTCTCACTATACGCGGGTGTTTCAATCCATGCCTGAAGCGAATCCGTAAAAACGGCTCATGATTTTACGTAGTTTTTATAATCAGGTCGCTCACTCGGCGTAGAATAAGGCTGTCTGGTCTATGCAGGATTCGAGGTCTATATGATGCAGCGATTGCCACGCTGGGTAGAGTGGGGCGGATTTTTAATGGCATTGAACGCCGGCTTTATTAATGCGGTGGGGGTGTTGGGCTTCAGGCATCAGGCGGTGTCGCATCTCACCGGGATTTCGACTTTTTTCTCCATTGAAATCATGCAGGGCGACGGGTTGCAGGCCTTGCACCTGCTCTGCGTGATGCTGTTTTTTTTGCTGGGCGCCATGCTCAGTGGTGTCATCATCGGGCATGAGGCACTCAAGCTCGGGCATCAGTATCATTGGGCGTTATGGCTGGAGGCCGGCTTGTTGGCCGCTGCTATCCTGCTATTGAATACGGGCTGGCACAGCGGACAGTGGCTGGCCTCGGCGGCTTGCGGCTTGCAAAATGCCATGACCAGCACCTATAGTGGCGCCGTGGTGCGCACCACGCATGTCTCGGGCCTGTTTACCGATATCGGCATTGCACTCGGCTTGCGCTTGCGCGGCCAGGCCGTGGATAAGCGCCGGCTCACACTGTATTTGTTGCTGATAGGCGGGTTTGTTTGTGGCGGGGTATTGGGCGCCTGCAGCTTTATGCGCTGGCATTTTAATGCCTTGTGGTTGCCGGTGGGCCATGTGGCCGCGTTGTCGCTGCTGTATTTTAGTCTGCGTCATCGCGCAGCCTGAATCATGCGGAGAAATCCCGCCGCACACAAAACTGCCATCAATTTGTAATACAATCAAGCTTAGATTTTTTTACATTTCACGAAGCCCATATCATGTCGATTCAAACTGTCGCTACACAAGCTTTTTCTGATCAAAAACCCGGCACCTCTGGCTTGCGCAAAAAAGTGCGTGTGTTTCAACAGCCACACTACCTGCAAAACTTTGTGCAAAGTATTTTTGATACGCTGGAGATTCCTGCCAATGCGACCTTGACGCTGGGCGGGGATGGCCGCTACTTCAATAAAGAAGCGATCCAGATCATTATCAAAATGGCGGCGGCCAACGGCTTTGGTAAAGTGCTGGTCGGCCAACACGGTATTCTGTCTACACCGGCGGCTTCTCACCTGATCCGCAAATACCAGACTTTTGGCGGCATTATTCTTTCTGCCAGTCATAATCCAGGCGGACCGGATGACGATTTTGGCATCAAATACAACACCAGCAACGGCGGTCCGGCACCGGAAAAAATCACTGATGCCATTTTTGCCAATAGCAAACAAATCAGCCAATACAAACTGGCCGACTTACCAGAGGTGGATCTCTCCAGCATCGGTGTCACCACCCTGGATGGCTTCGTGGTTGAAGTGATAGACGCAGTCAGTGACTATGCTGACCTGATGGAAAGCATGTTTGATTTTGCTGCCATCAAGCGCTGGCTGGCCGCGGGGCATCGGCTGACATTTGATGCCATGCATGCCGTGACCGGGCCGTATGCCAAGGAGATTTTGGGCAATCGCCTGGGCGCTTCTGCCGACAGTCTCATGAATTGCGAAGTCTCCGAAAACTTTGGGGGCGGCCATCCAGACCCTAACCTGACCTATGCAGAAGAGCTGGTCAAAGTGGCGTATGGCGCGCAGGCCCCGGATTTTGCAGCGGCTTCTGATGGCGATGGTGATCGCAACATGATTCTGGGCAATCACTTTTTTGTCACGCCGTCTGACAGTCTGGCCCTGATTGCCGCCAATGCCAAGTTGATTCCTGCTTATGCCAAAGGCTTGTCTGGCGTCGCCCGTTCGATGCCAACCAGTGGTGCCGTAGACCGCGTGGCCGCCAAGTTGGGCATCGCTTGTTACGAAACGCCCACCGGCTGGAAGTTTTTTGGCAACCTCATGGATGCTGGCCGTGTGACCTTGTGTGGTGAAGAAAGCTTTGGTACCGGCAGTGACCATGTCCGCGAAAAAGATGGCTTGTGGGCGGTGTTGTGCTGGTTGAATCTGCTGGCCGCCACGGGTGAGAGCGTTGAGTCACTGGTGCGCAAACATTGGCAAACCTATGGCCGCAATGTGTATTCTCGCCATGACTACGAAGGCGTGCCCACCGAGCAGGCCAATGCTGTGATGGCACATATCAAGGCACAGTTTGCCAGCTTGCCTGGTCAGGTATTTGGCAGCTACACCGTGAACACCGTGGATGACTTCAGTTATACCGACCCCGTCGATGGCTCTGTCAGCACTGGCCAGGGCTTGCGCATTCTGTTTGCCTGCGGCTCACGGGTGGTGATCCGTTTATCAGGCACCGGCACTGAAGGCGCCACCATCCGCGTTTATCTGGAGGCCTTTACGCAAGACCCGGCTCAGCAACAGCTTGATGCCCAGGAAGCATTGGCAGAACTGATTACGGTCTCGCATCAGATTTCGCAGTTGCCACAGCTGACTGGTAGACAGCAACCTACGGTGATTACTTAAGCAAAGGCTGCACAGGGAACCGTGGCGTGATCATGATCAAAAAAAGTATTCTTTGTCCTCTGGTATTGTCTGCAGGCCTGCTGGCTTGCGGGGTGAATCCGGTCACCAAAGAGCGGGAGTTTCAGTTTGTCTCGCAAGACAAGGAAATCCAGATTGGCCAGCAAAACTATAGCCCGGCGCGTCAATCGCAAGGCGGCGACTACACGCTGGACCCTGAGCTGACACGCTATGTGCAGCAAGTCGGCCAGCGGTTAGCCGCGGTCTCTGACCGCCCGGATTTGCCCTATGAGTTTGTGGTGCTCAATGACTCAGTGCCCAATGCCTGGGCCATGCCGGGTGGCAAAATTGCGTTTAACCGGGGCCTGTTATACGAATTGCACAGCGAAGCTGAACTGGCGGCTGTGTTGGGCCATGAAATTGTGCACGCGGCGGCCAGGCATGGTGCCAAAGGCATGGAGCGTGGCATCTTTATGCAAGGGGCCATGCTGGCGGTGGGCCTGGCCACGCGTGACTCCAATTATGCCAATCTGGTGGTCGGTGGCGCGCAATTGGGAGGGCAATTGATCACGAGCAAATATGGCCGTGAGGCTGAGTCCGAGGCAGATCACTATGGCATGAAGTATATGAAGCTGGCCGGTTATGACCCTGCTGCTGCGGTGACGCTGCAAGAGACCTTTGTCCGGCTCAGTCAGGGCAAACGGCAGGATTTTCTGTCCGGCTTGTTTGCCAGCCACCCGCCTTCGCAAGAGCGTGTCGATCTCAACGAAAAAACCTTGGCCGAGCTGGGCACTGGCGGTGAGATGGGTAAAGAGATTTATGCACAAAAAGTCGCCAAACTGATGGCGACGCGCGAGGCTTATAAAGCCTACGATGAAGGCAAAGAGGCCTTGCAAAAAGGCGATACCGAAAAAGCAAAAACTTTGGCGAAAAAAGCCATCAGCATCGAGCCGCGCGAAGCGCGTTTCGAGGAGCTGCTGGGGGATATTGCCCTCACCAAGAAAAATACTACCGAAGCGCTGGCGTTTTACGACAAAGCCATCCAGATGCAACCGGACTACTTCAAGCCCTATGTACAGAGTGGCATTGCTCTGTTTAATGCAGGCAAAAAAGAGCAGGCGGAATCCTTTTTGAAAAAAGCCAATGCCTTGTTACCAACGGCACCAGGCTATGCCTTGCTCGGACAGATTGCTGAAGGGCGTGGCGAAACCGCCCTGGCGTTGCAGCATTACCAACTGGCCGCAAGTTCAGATTCCGAAATCGGCAAAGAGGCTGCGGCAAGAGCCATGCGACTCGATTTGCCACGCAATCCGGGCCGTTATTTGCCAGCTGGTCCGCTGGCTGATGATACCGGCATGGTTTACGCTGCCGTGCAAAATAACAGCAATGTGCCGGTGGGGCGCGTGCAAGTGCGTATGCTGCAATACGACAGCCGTGGCCGCATGGTTAACCAGACGCGTTCGATGTTAATTACGGGCGGCATTGCACCGGGTCGGCGCGGTTCAGTGGCCACCGGTGTCCGCATCATCGACCAGGCCGATTTACAGTTTTTCCGGGTCGTGGTTGAAGGCGCCGAACTCGCCAATTAATCACGCGATTATTCAATCATTTGGTTTCATCCTATGGCCACTACCGATTCCTGTGTCTCCGTCTCTCCCTACTTTGAAATCCAGCCTGGCCAGGCTTCTGCCTTTCGGGTGATTTGCGAAAAATATGTGAGCTGGTCATCCCGTGAGCCTGGTTGCCTGTATTACGGCTTTAGCTTTCACGGTGACCTGGCCCATTGCCGCGAAGGGTTCACCAATGCAGAAGCGCTGTTGGCGCACATCGAAAACCTGCGGACGATTTTGCACGAGATGGGTGAAGTGTCTAAGCTGGTGCGGATTGAAGTGCATGGGACAGAAGCCGAATTGGCCAAGCTGAGGGAGCCGTTGGCAGGGATGCATCCGCAGTGGTTTGTGCTCGAATTCGGCTACAGAAAATAGCTTGAAATTTAATAGCAGCCTTATTCTGCGTTCTGAATGGTCATGGTGCCTTGGTATAAGCGCACATCCATTCTGCCTAAAAAGCTCATGCCGAGCAGGGCATCGCCTTCCAGTCCAGGCGAAATCGTCGCGGCGACATCATGGGCGACGACGCCACCCAGTTGCACGGTTTTAAGCCTGACCAAATAAGCGACCGCCGTGCCGTTAGCGGTGTGGGTGCTAATCGCGTCATGGCTGACCAGACCCAAACGGTCTGCCACATTTTGTGAGATGGCGACGCCGGTGGCTCCGGTATCCACCAGAACGCGTACCCGTTCGCCATTAATGAGGGCTTCGGCACTGTAATGGCCGTCGGTGCCGCGCTTGAGCGTCACCACTTTTTGCTGGCCGAGTTGTTCCAGGGTGTTGGGGTGTTGTACGCGGTCTACCAGAAACCAGATCAGTGCAGCTAGCCCCAGCCAGAGCAGGGTGTAAAGCAGGCTGCGCCCGCGGAGATGGTTTTTTTGAGTGGCATGTCGCATGCTCATTCAATGGAGGCTCAAAAAGGGATTTTCAAGTCTGGGTGAGCGCTGAGTAGCAGTTGTTTGAATGTCTGTTGAATGCGGGTTAAGGCCGCATTGTCATCGGCCTCAAAGCGCAAGGTCAACACGGGTGTGGTGTTTGAGGCGCGAATCAAACCAAAGCCATCGGCATACTCAACGCGCAAGCCATCGATGGTGATCACTTCTACTGCACCCGGAAATTGCGCGGCTTGTTGCAGTTGCGCAATCAAGGCATGCGGCTCGCCTTCTTGCATGGCGATTTGCAGTTCTGGCGTATTGAGGCTGTCTGGCAGGGCTTCTAGCACGGCGTTGGCATCAGGGCTGCGGCTCACCAGTTCGAGCAGGCGTGCCGCGCTATACAGGCCATCATCAAAGCCAAACCAGCGCGGGGTACCAGCGACACAGTCATTAAAAAACAAATGACCCGAGAGCTCACCGCCAATGGCAGCACCTGTTTCCTTGATTTTGGCTTTCATCAGCGAGTGGCCGGTTTTCCAGATCACCGGTTTGCCCCCATGTTGGCGTATCCAGGGCGCGAGATGGCGGCTGGATTTGACATCAAACACCACTTGGCTGCCTGGTTGCTGGCTGAGTATATCCTCTACAAACAACATGAGCTGGCGGTCGCTACGGATGATTTGCCCGGATCGGGTGACCACGCCCAGACGGTCGCCATCGCCATCAAAAGCAATCCCGATTTCGGCGGTGCCGCTTTGTAAAGCACGGATGACGTCTTGCAAATTTTTGGCTTCCACCGGGTCTGGGTGGTGGTTGGGGAGGTGACCATCGACCTCACAAAACAGCGGCTCGACCTCGCAGCCTAATGCCTGGAAGATGGCGGGCGCGTAGGCGCCGGCGACACCGTTGCCGCAGTCGATGACCACTCGCATGGGGCGTGCGAGCTGGATATCCGACACAATGGCTGCCTGATAGGCGGGATAAATATCGTAGCTGGTTTGATTGCCAGCTTGGTCGGGCTGGTAAAACTGCTGCTGCATGATGCTGTGCTTGAGGGCCTGGATGGCTTCGCTACTGAGCGTCTCGCCCGCAATCACCATTTTAAGCCCATTGTATTGCGGTGGGTTATGGCTGCCGGTGATCATGACGCCACTGCGCGTTTGGGCAAGGTAATGCGTTGCAAAATACAGCATGGGCGTAGTGACCATGCCCAGATTCAGCACATTGACACCCGTTTGCATCAGCCCTGCACTCAAGGCGGTGGCCAGTGCCGGGCTGGATAAACGGCCATCATAGCCCACGCAGACACTATGCTCGCCGTGCACCTGAGCCAGCGAGCCAAGTGCCAGGCCAATCTGCTGCACAATCTCTTCTGTTAATGTGTCGCCGACAATGCCACGGATGTCGTAGGCTTTGAAAATCGACGCTGGCAGCAATGGAATCATTTATTCGGCTTCTTCTATCCAGGCCAGTTGAATCGCCTCCAGGATTTTTTCGCCGCAGCGGGAGGGCTCATCATCAAAGTCCTCCAAATCCATCACCCATTGCATGAGGTCGGTAAAGCGGATGGTTTTGGGGTCAATCTCGGGGAATTGATCATACAGCTCTTCAGCAATGCGCTGGCTGTCAGTCCATTTCATGGTGGTGGGCTCCTGTCGATGTGAGTGAGATGGGCTCATTATAACTGACAGTAGGTGCCGGATTTGCCAGAATCCACCTACAGCGCTGTCAGACGTGGGGCACTGGTCAGCCTGAGCTGCACGCGGCATCATAACGGGTTATGAGTGATATTGATAAAACACCCCGCGCTCCCCTGTTTGCACGCTGGCTGGGGGGCATGCTACTTGTGCTTGTCTTTGTAGTCATGGTCTGCGAAATGCTGGGCTGGCCTTTTTTGCGCCAACCCCTGCAAACCGCGTTGCAAAATCAGTTACAACGGGCCGTGATCATAGACCGTCCTTTCCATTTGCAATTGCTGGGTGGCATCCGGTTGCAAGTAGGCGGATTGAGAATTGCCGCGCCCGCAGGCTTTGACGCGCCTTATTTTGTTGAAGCGCATGGCTTGTCGCTGGCGTTGCGCTACCGTGACCTGTGGTCACTCAAAGCACGCGATCCTTATCGCATTGCATCGATTCGCGCGGACCGTTTAAATGCTTACATGATCCGCCATGCCAACCAAGAGGCCAGTTGGGATTTTGAGCTGGATGACGGCAGTCCGCCCCGTCCGTTTCCCATCATTGAGCAACTGGCCGTTAATGAGGGGCAAGCCAAGATTGCCGATGCCGTTACGGATGCGCAACTGAACGTCAAGTTTTATACCGAAGAGGGCGCCCATCTTAAAACGCCGGAATCGCAAATCAAAGTGGATGGTCAGTTCCGTCGTTTGCCCTTGCAGGCCGCATTGGTGACGCAAGGCTTTTTACCAATTGCCACTCAGGGGCAGGACTCACCGCCAGTTAACTCACAAGGATGGTTAACGTATGGTGCCGTGCATGCCACGTTCCGTGGTGCCGTATATGATGTCTTGGGTGTCCAGCGGGTCAAGGGGCAGGTAGAGGTAAAAGGTTCATCACTGGCCGATGTCGGGGACTTGCTGAGCCTGACATTCCCTAGGACGCCGCGTTTCAAAATCAAGGCAACCGTTGAAAAAAACGCGATGCAGTGGGCTGTGAATGTCGCCTCTGCACACATTGGCAACAGTCAGCTGGCTGGCCAGTTTGTGTATGATCTTGCCCCAGAAACACCGATGTTGACTGGCAAACTGCAAGGCTCGTTATTGATGTTGGCGGATTTGGCGCCTGCCTTTGGCGCTGCAGCGACTTCATCGACAATCAACCCGCATCCAGGCAAGTTATTTCCAAATACCTCGCTGGATTTTACGACCTATGGCCGCATGAATGCGGATATCGATGTGCATATTGATGCGGTCGATTTAGGATCGGCCTTCAGGCAGCGCATTGCACCGCTTAAATTGCGCTTGCGTCTGCAAAAACACAAGTTAAGTCTGGCAGAGCTGGAGGCCAGTACGGCTCAAGGCTCGCTCTCAGGCGCGCTATCGATTGATGCGCATGATGCACAGAATGCCGACTTGTCGCCACCCGCTGCCCCGGATTGGGAGATTGCGCTGGCGGTGCATGATATCCGTTTGGAACAATGGCTAAAAGTCTCGCCACAGACGGATAAAAAATCGACCAGTGACACAGCCAAGGAAACCAGCCAACAGCCGGCGCCAGCTTATGTGAGCGGTAAATTGAATGGGCGTGCCAAGCTGCAGGGGCATGGCCGCTCAACCGCCGAATTATTGCGCTCGCTGGATGGTCAGCTCGCCCTGATGGTGCGTCAGGGGGAAATGTCTCACTTGTTGATTGAGGCGGCTGGATTAGACATTGCCCAAGCGGTTGGTGTCATGATCAAGGGCGATCAGCCCTTGCCCATGCATTGCGCCGCGATGGGCTGGCGGGCCAAAGAGGGTGTTTTGACACCAGAGGCAGCCGTGATTGATACGCCTGTGACGACCGTCACGGTCAATGGTGCCGTCGATTTGGGTCAGGAGCAGCTCAACCTTAAACTCCAGGCCAGTCCTAAAAACTTTTCGCCGTTAACCGTGCGCTCACCTATTCTGGTGACAGGGCCTTTTGTGGACCCCCAGGTTTCGATCAGCCCGGGGCCGATTGCCGCACGGGTCGCTGGCGGCATATTACTGGCATTGATCAATCCGTTTGCCGCCATCCTGCCATTTCTCGATCCGGGCGATCAAAGTGCAACTACGGATGTAGGCTGCCAGCAAACCTTGCAACAATTAAAAATGCGTCAACATTGAGTCAAGACAAGACAGCATCCCCTGAAAAAAAAGAACCCAACCGAAGTTGGGTTTAGGGAGCGATTTTGGAGATATACGCTTACGGATCTTACTAAGCATAAGCTGTGCCAGATTTAAAAAGATAATTTAAATCAATTGCTTAAGTATTTAATTCTGTTTTTTAGTGCATGTTGTTTCAATCAGGCTGGTGATGTTTGCACTGTATTGGTGCACTTTGTGTCTGGATTACACCACGACTTAAAGTGATAGGCGCTCAATGAGCGCATCGCTAAAGATGGATGCTGCGGTCGCCTCATGCTAAAATCGCGCTTTAATTTTGTGATACGGAAACTTGATCGTCATGTTTAGCTTTTCAAGAAACTTAAGCGTTGCAGACCCGGCCTTGGCCCAAATGATTTCTTCCGAAGTGGAGCGTCAGCATCAGCATATCGAGTTGATTGCTTCAGAAAACTACACCAGTCCAGCGGTGATGGAAGCCCAAGGCTCGCAATTGACGAACAAGTATGCTGAAGGGTATCCAGGCAAACGCTTTTACGGTGGCTGTGAGTTTGTTGACCAGGTTGAACAGCTGGCGATTGACCGACTGAAAGCCTTGTATGGTGCAGAATATGCTAACGTGCAGCCACATTCTGGCTCACAGGCGAATCAGGCCGTGTATTTCTCCATCCTGAAACCAGGCGATACCGTGATGGGCATGAATCTGGGTCACGGCGGGCACCTCACACATGGTTCTCCGGCTAACCTGTCCGGCAAGTTGTTTAATATCGTGCCTTACGGTTTAAACGATAAAGAAGAGATAGACTACGATGAGATGGAGCGTATTGCGGTGGAGTGCAAACCAAAGTTGTTGATTGGGGGTGCTTCTGCGTATGCCTTGCGTTTTGACTGGGCGCGTATGGCTGAAATCGCCAAAAAAGTCGGTGCTTATTTCATGGTCGATATGGCGCACTATTCTGGCCTGATCGCGGCGGGTGTATATCCTAACCCGGTACCGCATGCTGACTTTGTGACTTCAACCACGCACAAGACCTTACGTGGTCCACGTGGCGGTATCATCATGGCTAAGGCCGAGTTTGAAAAATCACTAAACTCCAACGTGTTCCCAAGCTTGCAAGGCGGCCCGTTGATGCATGTCATCGCCGGTAAGGCGACGGCTTTCCTCGAAGCGGCACAGCCAGACTTCAAAGCGTATCAGGAACAGGTATTGAAGAACGCCAGCATCATGGCCAGCACGTTGGCTGCGCGTGGTTTGCGTATTATCTCCGGCCGTACCGAGTCTCATGTGTTCCTGGTAGACCTGCGTCCTAAAGGCTTGACCGGTAAGGCAGCAGACGCTTATCTGGGCCAAGCGCACATTACGGTCAACAAGAATGCGATTCCTAACGACCCCGAGAGCCCGTTTGTGACTTCCGGTATTCGTATCGGTTCGCCTGCGATCACAACGCGTGGCTTTAAAGAAGCCGAAGCCGAGCAAGTGGCTAACCTGATTGCCGATGTGCTGGATAATCCGGAAAGCGCTGAAGTGATTGCGGCCACCAAGGCGAAGGTGCATGCCTTGACCGATCAATTCCCGGTGTACGGTAAATAATTTTTCCGGCTATCCACAGCCATGAAATGTCCGTTTTGCGGTGCTGATGATACGCAAGTGGTGGATTCCCGCCTCAATGAGGAAGGGAACTCCATCCGCAGGCGCCGTCGCTGTCAAGTGTGTGACAAGCGCTTTACCACCTACGAAACGGCAGAACTGCATCTGCCACAGGTGGTGAAGCAAAACGGGACGCGCGAAGAGTTCAAGCGCGAAAAATTGCGCCTCTCTTTTACACGCGCTCTGCACAAACGTCCGGTGCCTACTGAATATGTCGATAAAGCACTGGACCGCATTGTTCAAAAAGTGCTCGGTTTGGGCGCGCGCGAAGTGCCTGCGCGGTTGCTGGGTGAAACCGTCATGCAAGAGTTAAAACAAATGGATCAGGTGGCGTACATCCGCTTTGCTTCGGTGTATCGAAGCTTTTCAGATGTGGATGACTTTCATAACGCCATCCGCGATCTGGATAACTGACAACAACCATTGCCGGACGCACCCTCTGTGCGCTGGTGTATGTGTTCCGTGTACCTTGCTTCACTCTGTGCACGGTCTATCAATGTTGCATGTGAAGGCGGGGGCGTATGAAACTGATCAAGCTGTCTGCAGTGGTATTAGCGGTATTCACCGTGATTCTCACCATCGTGTTTTTTACCTGGTGGGCATTTAAAGATGAGGCGGTGTTTGGTCGTGACAAGTTTGACCAGACCCGCTGGATGGAATTGGCCAACACTGTGCAAAAGGAGTGTAGACGCGGTGACATGGCATATGATCTCAAAAATCACATCCTGATTCGAGGCGCCAAAAAAGAGGCAGTCATGGCCTTGCTTGGGCGGCCTAGCCTTGAGGACGCCAATGCACTTGAGTATGATCTGGGTAAGTGCATGCATGTCTATCATGCCTTACGCATATACTTTGACCAGGACGGACGTCTCACCCATAGTCAAATCTCCTCCCATTAGCTTAACTCTCATTGTGTGTACGCCCTTTATCCAGGGCGCGGTCTTGTCATTCACTGGCCGTTCAAAGGTGTCCGCCATACAAAACCACCGCAAGGCGGGCTTTTTTTGTATGATGCTAGTCTATGTTACACAGTACTCAAGATATTCAATGGATGACCCATGCCTTGCGCCTGGCGGTGCATGGACTGTATTCGACCACGCCTAATCCGCGTGTCGGGTGTGTCATCGTCAAACAAGGCCAAGTGCTTGGAGAAGGCGCTCACCTCAAGGCGGGGGAGCCCCATGCTGAAGTACACGCCTTGCGCGCCGCTGGCGAGCAGGCAAGAGGTGCAACTGCATATGTGACTCTGGAGCCCTGCAGTCATTTTGGCCGGACGCCCCCCTGCGCCGATGCACTGGTGAATGCCGGTGTGAGCCGGGTCGTGGTTGCCATGCAGGATCCGAATCCTTTGGTTGCTGGCAACGGCATTGCACGTTTGCAGGCACAGGGTATTGCTGTCACGGTTGGGGTTTGCGAAGCGCAGGCCAAGGCGCTGAATCCCGGGTTTATTCTGCGCATGACGCAACAACGCCCTTATATCCGTCTCAAGGTCGCTGCCAGTCTGGATGGCCGCACAGCGTTGGCGAATGGCGTCAGTCAATGGATCACGTCGCCGGAGGCACGGAAAGATGTCCATCACTGGCGTGCGCAAAGTTGTGCAGTGATCACGGGTATCTCTACCATTCTGCAGGATAATGCCTCGCTCACCGTACGTGAGGTGAAGACGCCACGCCAACCGCTACGCGTCATTCTCGATAGCCAGTTACGCATCCCGATAGACGCCAAGGTGTTGCAGGATGGCCATGCGCTGGTGGCGTATGCGCACGGGGAGGCCGCCAAGCTGGAGATATTGCAAGTGATGGGGGTACGTACCCTGCATGCACCGAATGTGCAGGGGCAGGTGGATATTGCTGCCGTCATGCAGGCACTAACGGCCTGGCCTTGTAATGAGGTATTGGTCGAGGCGGGGGCAACGCTGAATGGGGCCTTTTTGCAAAGCGGGTTTGTGGATGAGTTATTGCTGTATTACGCACCCAAGCTAATGGGAGACGCGGCACGCGGCATGTTTGCCCTGCCAGCATGGACGCAGATGGCAGACATACATACGCTGGACATCATGGATCTGCGACAGGTCGGGCAGGATATCCGTCTTCAGGCCAGGCTTAAGCCCTGATTCTTATGCTGATCGACACCCACTGTCATCTGGATGCCCGTGAGTTTGATGCCGACCGTGAGCCGGTCTGGCAGGCGGCCCTGGCGCAGGGCGTTCGAGCGGTGGTCATCCCGGCCGTGACGCAGGCGAGCTTTGAACCGATTATGGCCTGGTGCGCACGGCATCCGCAAGCCGGATTCGCTCTTGGCTGGCATCCCATGTATGTGTCTGAGGCACCTGAGGATGCGCTGGCGCAGCTCGAGCAAACCGTCGCCAGGGTGCTGGAGGGCCCTCAGGCGCATCAATTGCTGGCGATTGGAGAGATCGGTCTCGACTTCTACCTGACGCGCGAACATGAGGCCAGACAGCTAGAGCTATATGAAGGACAGTTGCGCATTGCCAGGCAGTTTCATTTGCCTGTGATTTTGCATGTGCGAGGTGCGATAGACACCATCCTCAAATATTTGCGCAAGCATGCGTTAACGGGGGGCATTGCACATGCTTACAACGGCAGCAAGCAACAAGCGGAGATATTTGCCAGTTTGGGATTCAAATTAGGGTTTGGTGGTGCCATGACCTGGCCGCGCGCATTGAAACTGCGTCAGCTTGCTGCAGAGTTGCCTGTGGAAACACTGGTTCTGGAGACCGATGCGCCGGATATTCCGCCGGTTTGGCTGGGGCATCAAGGAAGAAATGCGCCGGATCAATTAAAAAAGATCGCAGAAGAGATGGCCCTGATGCGTGGCTTGGAAGCTTCGCAACTCATTGAAATGACTGGTAAAAATTCTGTAGAAGTTTTGCCAAAAATAGCCCATTTATGCACATGACTTAAAGTGACACTTTAAGAATGTGTCGAAAGTGACTATATTATAGTGGTGCTTTGTAAGTAATTGATTTTATTGAATAAAAAAATAGATTAAAAAATGAACTTTTGGAAAAAGTCCTTATAAATTGGTAAGTTACGGAATTAAGACACAGCAATCCACAAAGTTATCCACAGATTTTGTGGATAGCAAAATACAGTGTTTGTCCTACAAGAAAAGCAAGTGGTTTTACAAACTTTACAATTACTAATCGGTGCTTGGCCAGGCCTCTCATATGCGCATTCAATCCCAACATTTCCGTAGCATTTGGCAACAAGCCAACGCTGTTTATATCATTGACCAGACGCAGTTGCCGTTTGATTTTGTGACGGTGGAATTAACGTCTTTGGCGCAAATATGTCATGCCATCCGCCACATGCAGGTCCGTGGTGCACCCCTCATTGGAGCTGCGGCAGCCTATGGTGTGGCGTTAGGTATTCAGCAGGATGCCAGCGATGAACACTTGCAGGCGGTGGTAAAGCAGCTGATCGCCACGCGACCGACTGCCGTCAATCTGGCCTGGGCGGCACAGCGCATGCAACAGACGTTAATGCCGCTGGCTGTGGCGCAACGCGCAGCTGCCGCTTGGCTGGCGGCACAAGCGATTGCTGATGAGGATGTGGCGCAGAATCTGGCGATTGGCCAGCACGGTAAAGCCTTGATCGCTGAAAAGGCCACGGTGGATGCCAATCAGGCTGTGAATATTTTGACCCATTGCAATGCCGGGTGGTTGGCCACGGTGGATGGCGGGACGGCCTTGGCGCCGATTTACGCCGCGCATGATGCAGGTCTGAAAGTACATGTCTGGGTAGATGAAACGCGGCCACGCAACCAGGGTGCCAGCCTGACCGCCTGGGAGCTGGCGCAACACGGGGTTCCGCATACGGTGATTGCCGATAATGCTGGCGGCCATCTGATGCAGCATGGTCAGGTAGATCTGGTCATCGTCGGTGCAGATCGTGTCACCAGTCAAGGGGATGTCTGCAACAAGATAGGCACCTATTTAAAAGCGCTGGCAGCATTGGATCAGCAAATCCCATTTTATGCTGCGGTGCCGACGCCGACCATAGACTGGCAGATCGCACGCGGCGCAGAGATCGAGATTGAAATGCGTGATGCGGATGAGGTGGCTTATATGCAAGGACAGACTGCAACGGGAGACATAGAGACGGTCCGGGTAATTCCGCATGAAAGCCCGGCATTGAATCCGGCGTTTGATGTGACACCAGCCAGGCTGGTGACAGGAGTGATTACCGAACATGGGGTGTTTGCCCCAGACCAGTTGCATGCGCTGAAAACGCATATTCTGGGCAATTAACATGAGCAAACGCTCGCCTGCGCAACAGTTGTTATACACGGCCCAGCAAATGGCCCTGACCGGCCTGAATAAAGGCACCTCTGGCAACGCCAGTGTCCGGCTAGAAACGGGTTTTCTGGTGACGCCTTCTGGCGTGCAGGCAGAACAGCTGCATGCACACAGCATGGTGCATATGGATTGGCAAGGCCGGGCTGAAGCCGGGAAAACCCCCTCCAGCGAATGGCGTTTTCATCTGGATATTTTACAGGCGCGGCCTGAAGTCAATGCGGTTGTGCATTGCCACAGCATGTTTGCGACCACGGTAGCCTGCATGGGGCACGACGTGCCGCCGTTTCATTACATGATTGCCAGCGTGGGTGGAGATAATATCCGTTGCGCGCCCTACGCCTTATTTGGCACCCAGGCGCTGTCTGAGGTTGCGCTCGCTGCATTGCATGAGCGCAAGGCCTGTTTGCTGGCACATCATGGCATGATTGCGCTGGGCAAGGATTTATCCCACGCACTGGCCGTGGCGGTAGAAGTGGAAAACCTGTGTGAGCAGTACTGGCGACTATTACAAGTCGGGCAGCTCCGCTTGCTGACGCCTGCGCAAATGCTTGAAGTCCATGCCCAATTTAAAGGCTATGGGCAATGGCGTGATCCGGTTTAATTACACCGGATGTATTTAGAGTTTTGGAAATAGCGCCAGGGTGGTGATACGCAATAGAGCGCCAGGGTCACAAATGTAGGTGTTCTGTTTCATCTCGCTAGCGGATGGAGGTACTGCGAGGATGGCTTCTGCGGGAGCAAAGCATTTGAGCAGAACGCCACCGGATTCTACGGCGTTCAGTCCTTTGGCATAGCTGGTGGCCAGCGCCTCCGAGGGCGTCCAGCAAAAGCCAATCTGGTCTTGATCAAATAAAAACCAGCTTTCGCCACGATACAGGGTCAGTCCCTGCAGCGGTTGATGCCGCGTGTCGGCCAAGCATTTTTTCAGCACGCGCAGTACCAATGCGTCATTTTTAATCAAGGCGCGCAAATCGCCGCCATATTGTCGCCACAATGCGGCAATGCTTGATTGGTCAAAGCCGGATTCATCCTGAATTCGAGCGATGTATTCGAAGGTTTGCCGCCATAAAGCAGCATCCACGGTATTCACATACTGACCATGACAAAACTGCCTGGCCAGCGACTGTACGGAGACACTTTGCATACGTATTGAATCAGGTGTCTTCATCGCTTGCCCCGCTGGGTTAACGCACCCATACGCCGTCAATCAGTTTTTCCTGCGGCTGGAATTGCTGCTTGTAAGCCATTTTCTGGCTGTCTGCAATCCAGTAGCCCAGGTACAAATAGTCCAGGCCGAGTTGCTTGGCCCACGCGATTTGCCAGAGGATGCTATAGGTGCCATAACTCGCTTTGTCATGCGTATCATAAAACGTGTACACCGCAGACAGACCATCCATGACAATATCAATCACGCTGACCATCTTGAGCTGCTGCTGTGCATCTCTGAACTCGACCATTACGCTATCTACATTGCTTTGACACAAAAACTGCTGGTATTGCGTCGCTTCGTCTTCTTGCGGCATGGCTGACTCCAGACTGCTGGGATGACGCTGTTGCTGGTAGGTCAGGTACAGGGCGAAGTGTTCTGCATCATAACTGGCTTCACGGATGATGGCCTGTAACGGTGCATGTTTCTTAAATGCCCGTTGCTGGCTACGCGTGGCTTCAAACGCATGTACCGGCAAACGGACCGAAATGCAGGCATTGCAATGTTCGCAATGCGGCCGGTAAGCAAACTTGCCACTGCGGCGAAAGCCCTGCTGTATCAGTCCGCTATAGACGCGGCCATCTACCAGTGTCTGCGGCGTGGCAATCAGGCTTTGCGCCAGCTTTTTAGGCAGATAGCCACAGGTGTAAGCGGTGGTCACATAAAACTGTAATTTTTGCAGAGGTGCGTCGTTAGGTAGGGTCATATTGCACTAAATGCGTTAATTCTTCGATAAACCGGTCTCTGGGAATTTCATAAGCACCAAAACTGGCAAGTAACGGTGTATGCATCTGACAATCAATCATACCGACTTGTTGCGTGATTAACCATTGCACCAGATGCGCAAATGCCACCTTGGACGCATTGCTGACATGGTGAAACATGCTTTCACCATAAAACATGCGGCCAATCTTGACCCCATAACAACCGCCAACCAATTGCCCATCTTGCCAGGCTTCCATACTATGCGCGTAGCCCATGGCATGCAACTCGCTGTATGCCGCAATCATTTCATTGGTGATCCATGAGCCGGATTGACCTGGGCGCGGGGTGGCAGCACACGCCTGTATCACGGCGGTAAATTGCGTATTCATGCGTAACTCAAACGGCTGTTGCTGGATGACCTTGCGCAAAGAGCGGGTGATTTTCAGCGCTGGTGGAAACAGCACCATGCGTGGGTCCGGACTCCACCAGAGGATAGGCTCGCCCGGACTAAACCATGGAAAAATCCCTTGTTTGTAGGCGCTCAACAGGCGTCGTGGCGTCAGGCTACCGCCGATGGCGATCAGGCCGTTGGGCTCTGTCAACGCCTGCTGCAAGTTCGGGAATGGGGTCTCTGCTGCGAGAATGCGCACCGGCCCGCCCGGGAGAGGATAGTAATTGTCATGCATAAACAGTCATTGCGGTGGTGTAGGGACTCAAGTTAATCGCATTACGGTTTAGTCGGCTCTCCGTGATTGCCCGATACTGATGAGTCTGGTGATCACATAGCTATCCTTTAACGCACATGAGTAAAGTCAGCCTGATATTCAATACGTCATTACGCACGCTTTATTCGGGCCTGATACAGGCCCTTACCCGCACGCGTTTGCATTCGGTACTAGAACTTAAACGGATTGTGCTTGCTCGTCCATTCTATAACCTTATGGCCGGGGATGCCACGCGAGATGCCAAACCCTTGGGCATAGTCGCAGCCCAGTTCGGCCAGAATCTGCGCCTGCTCGGCTTTTTCGACGCCTTCAGCCACCACCTTGCGGCCGAAGTCGCGGCAGAGCGTAATCACGCCACGGATCACCGCCATGTCTTCCTGGTCACTTAACATGTTATGGATAAAGGACTGATCAATTTTAATGATGTTGACTGGCAGGCGGCGCAAGTAAATCAGCGAGGAGTAGCCTGAGCCAAAATCATCAATCGAGAATGCAACGCCCAGCGCCTGGCATTGCTGGATGACGCGGTTGACGCGGGCAAAATCGCTGATGGCAGCACTTTCGGTGATCTCGATATGCAGCTGTTGCGGCTTGATCATGGCATACTTTTTAAACAAGTCAGCCAATCGTTCCGGAAACTGTTTATGCATTAAATGCTGGGCGGCGATGTTGACGGAGACTTGTGTGTCCAAGCCCTGGCTTTGCCACTCGCTCAATTGGCGCAAGCTTTCTTCTATCACCCAGTTACCAATATCCACAATCAGATTGGTATGTTCGACCGCGGTCAGGAAGTCGTTAGGGTAGAGCAGTCCGCGCACCGGATGCTGCCAGCGCAGCAAAGCCTCAAAACAGAAAATTTCACCAGACTGCATACAGACTTGCGGTTGGTAAACCAGGCGAATATGGTTGTTTTGGATGCCATGCAGCAAGTCCTTGAGCAACGCTTGCTGTTGCTGGGATTGCTGCGCAGACGCCAGGTCAAACAAATGGCATTGATGCCCACCATGCGTTTTGGCATGGTACATGGCATGGTCAGCATGCCGTAGCAAGGTGTCTGGCGGATTGCGGTCTATCGGGTATAGCGTATAGCCAATGCTGGCTGAAATGGAAAACTTGAATTTATCTACCTTGAACGGTTTTTCAATCGCCGTCAGCAACTTTTTGAGCAGTCGTGCATATTCGTTGGCCGTCCGTAGTCCGCACAACAACATGGCAAATTCATCGCCTCCGAGCCTGGCCAGGGTATCTTGCGGTTTGAGCAGGCCATTCAGTCGGGCTGCCAGTTGCATGAGCAAACGGTCACCGTATTCGTGGCCGTATTGGTCATTGACGATTTTGAAGTCATCCAGGTCAATATAACAAATGGCCACCAGCGTCGACTGGCTTTCCGCTTCGTGTAGCGCTTGTTGCAATCGGCTCGAAAACAATACGCGGTTAGGCAGTTGCGTCAGCACATCATGATAAGCCAGATGCTCAAGCATGTTTTGTTGCTCTTTGGCGCGCGTAATGTCTGAAAAGAGGCCGACATAATGCTGAAATTCGCCCGCCTGGTTGAGCACTGGCGACAATTCGAGTTCTACCAGATACTCATGACCTTGTTGATGACGGTTCCAGACCTCGCCCTGCCACTCCTGAAAGCCATGCTGGCTGTCATACAAGGACTGGAACAGATCTGGTTGCTGATAGGCGATGCCCAGTTGTTGCGGAGTTTTACCCATGACTTCAGGTTGTGCATAGCCTGTAATCACGCTGAAGGAGGGGTTGCACTGAATGATATGTCCCTGGGTGTCGGTAATGAAAATTGCATCATGGGCATGGTCAAACACGCTGGAAGAGACCTTTAGCCGGCTGGCATTGGCCTGCAGCTGGCTCACCATTTCACGCAGGCGTCTGCGCATTTTAAGCATGTTGGCGATCAGGCTGTCTGGGGCTGCCGTGGTTTGGTCTTCGGCAAAGTCGCCGCTTTCAATCCGCATCAATAAATGCTTGGCTGTCTCGGGATCACCGCCCAAGGGGTTCAACACAAATCGCTGCAAGCCGCTGACAATGGCAATCAGCACGACCAATGTCAGGATAAAGGTAATGATCATCAAAGGCGACAGCGCGCCCAGTGCAGACCAGTAAGCCTCACTAGTCGGGTACACAATATTGATCTGAAAATCCCATTCTGGCACCTGCCGCGTGACCTTGGTCCAGCGGTGCTGGCTATCTTTGAGGGCGGTTTCTGCCTCCAGGCGTGTCAGTCCATTGGTCAGAAAGCGGATATTGCCGTGTCCGTCGGTGATGGCTACAAAGCCTTTTTTCAAAAATCCCCATTGCCGGATCGCCTGGTCAATGGCGTTGAAATCAAGCTTGTAACCGACGTACCAGGCCCCAATCAGGTTGCCGTGATTATCCTGCATGGGTTCATAGCGGGAGAGATACGATTCCCCAAGGATATCTACCACGCCAAAATAAGCCTGATTTTTTTGCAGTGCGACAATCGCCTTGCCAAACGGATCCAGCTCTGTGCCAAAGGCATTGGTGCCATCCGCTTTTTTGACATTGGTAGAAATCCGCAGAAACTGCCCGCCACGTTTGACAAAAATGGTGGCGGTACCGCTACCTATGCGTGTCACTGAATCGACCAGTAGTGTGCTGCCGGTTTGAGGGGTATCCCCAAATTGCAAGTTTGGGACGTCCATTCCCAGTATCTGGGTCGTGCCGTTAATATTGGGCGGGCCTTCAAGCGAGCCATATTGTTTGAGCAAGGCCATACTTGAGAATACATGTTCGCTGACCAGGGTTTTCGCCGTGATCAACAGGTTGGACAGTTTTTGTGTTTCTTCCTGAGCCTGGGTTTCGATATTGTTTAAATGCGCGTTGAAAATAAATGCGAAAGAAACTAGACCGATCAGCAACCCCAAGCTGGTCAGTGGTAAAAGGATTTTTTTAAAAAGAGTGTAGTGCTTCATTGTAAGTTTATGTAATTATTTTATAAGTAATTTCCCCGTCCTGCATTTTTGTTTATACATGGCTTTACAACTGACTGCAATCATTTATAAGACCGGCCCCCTGTGCGAGCCCAATTTTAAATAAATGTCGTCTTATTTATTACACAAATATTTGGGAATGGTTTGTGGTGATGAATGATTGTGATTGATTTAGCCAGGTAAGGTGGCACTCACCTGAATGTTGTGAAAAAAATCTTTCAAATCAATCAATTAATGCGTAAAATGCGCAACTCTCAAGCATTAGCTGGTTACCCGCGTGGAAATCTATACTTCCCTCACTGCCAAACCCATTCAAAGTTACCGTCCTTATTGGGCGAAACGCTTTGGCACCGCCCCCGTGCTGCCCATGAGTCGCGCCGAAATGGATGCATTGGGCTGGGATAGCTGCGATATTATTCTGGTCAGCGGCGATGCCTACATTGACCATCCCAGTTTTGGCGTCGCCCTGATTGGCCGCTTGCTTGAGGCACAAGGTTTTCGCGTGGGCATTATTGCGCAACCAGACTGGCAGTCGGCAGAACCGTTCAAAGTGCTGGGTAAACCCAATCTGTATTTTGGCGTCACGGCCGGAAATATGGATAGCATGGTCAACCGCTATACCGCGGACCGCAAGATACGCTCGGATGATGCCTATACGCCGAATGCCGAGGCCAACAAGCGCCCTGATCGCGCGGTACTGGTTTACTCTCAACGCTGTAAAGAAGCCTATGCAGATGTGCCGCTGGTGATTGGCAGTATTGAAGCCAGCCTGCGCCGCATAGCGCACTATGATTACTGGTCAGATAAAGTCCGTCGTTCTATCCTGATGGATGCCAAGGCTGACTTGCTGGTGTTCGGAAACGCCGAGCGTGCCATTGTAGAACTGTCGCACCGTATTGCCCGTGGAGAAGCGATCCATGAGATTGAGGATATTCGCGGCACCGCGTTTATCCGCAAGCAAGTGCCAGATGAATTTGTGGAGGTGCCCTCTACCCGTCTCGACCGGCCAGGGGTGGTGGATAAGCACGAAGACCCCTATGCGATGAAAATGGGCAAAGCTGATGCCAGTTGCGCAACGGATGATCAGGCGAAAGACGCCAATGCCGCGGCGATCAGCTTGCCTTTACCGCTGAAAGCCGCCAAAGTGCCGCGCGAACGTCAGGTGATCCGCATGCCATCTTATGAAGCGGTGGTGAGTGATCCTGTCATGTATGCGCATGCTTCACGCGTGTTGCATCTGGAGTCTAACCCGGGCAATGCACGGGCACTGGTACAAAAGCATGGCAACCGGGAGGTCTGGCTCAATCCGCCGCCGATTCCACTCACGACCAAAGAGATGGATTATGTGTATGACTTGCCTTATGCCCGCAAGCCCCATCCGGCCTATGGCGATGCCAAAATCCCGGCCTGGGAAATGATCCGCTTCTCGGTCAACATCATGCGTGGCTGCTTTGGCGGCTGTACTTTTTGTTCGATTACCGAGCATGAAGGCCGCATTATCCAAAGCCGTTCAGAAGACTCGATTTTGCGTGAAATTGAAGAAATCCGCGACAAGGTGGATGGCTTCACGGGCGTGATCTCGGATTTGGGGGGGCCGACCGCCAACATGTATCGCCTCTCTTGCAAGTCTGAGGAAATCGAAAAGAATTGCCGCAAGTTGTCCTGTGTCTATCCGGGCGTATGTGAAAACCTCAATACCGATCACTCTGCGCTGATTCAGTTGTATCGCAAGGCGCGCAACCTGCGCGGTGTCAAAAAGATTTTAATCGGCTCTGGCTTACGCTATGACTTGGCCGTGAAGTCGCCCGAGTATGTGAAAGAGCTGGTGCAGCATCATGTGGGCGGCTATCTCAAGATTGCGCCTGAGCATTCTGAAGAGAATGTGCTGAGCAAAATGATGAAGCCGGGCATGGGTGCCTATGATGAGTTCAAGCGCATGTTTGAGCGCTTCAGTGCCGAGGCAGGCAAAAAGCAGTATTTGATCCCGTATTTTATTGCCTCGCATCCAGGCACCACCGATGAAGACATGCTTAATCTGGCCTTATGGCTCAAGCGTAATGATTTTAGATTGGATCAGGTGCAAACCTTTACGCCGACGCCGATGGCGATGGCCACAGCCATGTATCACAGCGGTAAAAATCCGCTGCGTAAAGTGACGGCGGATTCTGAAACCGTGCCCGTCCCTAAAGCAGGCAATATCCGCAAATTGCATAAAGCGTTTATCCGCTACCACGATCCACAAAACTGGCCGATGTTGCGCGAGGCATTGAAGAAAATGGGGCGGGCGGATTTGATCGGCAATGGTAAAAAGCACCTGGTGCCCGCATACCAGCCTGCCGTGTTGCCACAAATCGTGCAATCGGACGGCAGCCGCTTCCAGGCCAAGCCATTAGCTAAAGGCTTTAACCAGACCAAAAGCTTTGCCAGCCCGAAAAAGCACGCGCCGCGCAGCAAAAAACATTGATGGATTAGCGTGCCGCTTGCGTCGGCGCTATGCCGGCATTGAGCAGCGTAGGCGGGCGATAATCGGCTTGTGCCAGCCATTTTTCTGCTACCGAACTATCCAGCGTTACGTTAACCGCCGTCACCGGCAGGGCTTGCAGCGCATTGGCTACGTCGGGGGAGGGCGTGACTGGGCTGCCACGATAAGGCCGGTAAAATCTACCATCGCCTTTGCTAAACAAGCCCTTGAACAAAGCATACAGGCCATAAGCAAACGCTTTGTATGCATCTGTGGGGCTGGATAAGCAGGCATTAGAGGCCACTGAAAACGGTTTCAGTTTAAGGCCTGCGGCACGGGCTTTGTCCAGCATCCATCCCAGTGCAATGGTGGCCAGCGGGTCATGGCCATAACCGCCGCCGACATTGGCGTGCGCGCCGATAAACCAGCGCTGCTCCACCGCAATGTTCTCAGGTTTTTGCTGGCCGCCCGCATTGGTCCACATCGCTACTTTATAAGCTTCACGGTGTTCGTCTATTGCCATCGCATGGTAGGCATAAGAAACGATTTTTGACAGCTCGGTATCATGCCAGGCATAAAATCCCTGCTCTGAAATCATGGTGCCGGGGATGCCGAGCGCGCCGACGGTATCCCAAACTCCCAGAAAATGGACACAGACTTCCTGGCTGTAGGTCTGCCTGAACGCCAGGCAGTGGGGGCTCTCCGGTGCAGCGGATTTGTCGCGGTAGAGCGCTTCAGCGCGTGCGAGCAAATCTGGTGTGCTGGTGTTGAGTAACCCGCATTTTCGGATCAAGCCGACCAGGCTTCTGGCCGTATACGCGCCACGGCTAAAGCCAAACACCCAAATTTCATCGCCTGCCTGATAGCGCCTGACTAGCCAGTCATAGCCTTTAAGCAGGTTTTTGCTCAAGCCATACCCAAATAACCCCCCGCGCAACTTTTCGCCGGTGCCGGTCCCCACGCCAGGTTCATAGAAAAAACGCTGTTCGATGTCGCCATCCTTGGCTTCGATTAAGGTCGAGAGTTGGTAGACGTTGGTCAGGTCTTGCGGGTCGTTCCAGGTGCCATCAAATAAAACAATCAAACGTTTGTTGCTTTTCATCTGGCTGTCTCCGGGGTTGAGGGGGAAGTGTCGCTGTATCCTTGAGTGCTCGATCATGGAGCTACCTGCCTATGGTAGCCCTCGGCGTGGGGGCTGGCAATGACGGCCTGATGCCTTGCAATCATGGCAGCGGATATTTATTTGTGAGACGATGTCACAATGCCGGTTGCTGAGGGTTTGCAACTGTTTAGCTAATCACAAAAAGTGAGGAATTTGATGCGAAGTGTCCGTTTGTTCGCCCTGTGTTTATTGATGGTAACCCCACTGCTGCAAGCGGCTGAGAAAGGCCTGTTCTGGCAGCTGGAGGCGCCCAATGGCCAGGTCAGTTACCTGTTTGGCACTATGCATACCGACGATAACCGGGTCACCAACTTTTCAGCGCCGGTGATTCAGGCGCTGAAAAATGTGAATATGTTTATGCTGGAGGTAGCAGAGGCGCCGCCAGTGAGTCTTTTGCAAATGCCAGAAGGCAATTTGAAACAGTTACTCTCTGAAGCAGAATTGCAGCAGGTCGCTGCGCTGGCAGACATGCACGTGATCCCGATGGATGCGGTGGTCAAAATGAAACCCTGGTTGCTGGCGGTCATGTTTGATTTGCCCAAGCCACAAACGCCGTTTGCGCAAGATCTGTTGCTTAAGGCTAAAGCAGAGGAGTTCGACAAACGTATTGTGGGATTAGAAAGTGCGCAAGCGCATTTTGGGGTCATGGATAGTTTGTCCATGGATGAGCAGTTGCTCATGTTGCGTGCGGTGCTCAAACGCAGCCAAAAGCAAAAGGAGCAAGACTTTGAACGGTTGATGAAGGCTTATCTGGCGGGGGATGCCGAGCAGGTCGCGAATATGGATGATGCCATGACGCGTGGCATTTTGCCGGCCGCCTTGTGGCAACGTATGCGTGTCAAGTTGCTGGACGAACGCAATGTGGTGATGGCCGAGCGTAGTCTGGAGCAGGCGCGACAAGGCAGTGTGTTTATTGCCGTTGGCGCGGCGCATTTGGCCGGTAAAAATGGCTTGTTACAGGCCTTCAGGCAGGCGGGCTTTAAAGTCACCGCCATCAAAAAATAGCGGTTGATGGGTGGTTGGAAAGCGTCTTCAGCTGTTGGTCTAGCGCGCCTGCGCAGAGGCGACTTCCTGTGCAATCTGGTTAATGTGGGCGACAAAATCAGCATCCTCGCCAACCAGCAGTCGTGGCAGGTGCTGGCGGAAATCCTCACGCTGGCACCATTCACGCATGTAATCCTCCCACGACATCCAGCGGCGCAAGCGTTTGCCACGCATGTCGGGATCGTAAGCCAGCAAATAGGCGCGCTCAAACAGTGAAATAAGGATTTCAAACAACACCAGTTTGCGCTCCTCCTGTTCGGCGCTGAGCGCCAGGGATTCGCGGTTGGAGCGCAATTGCAGGTCAGGGTGAGCCATCACCAGCTTGAGAAAATCCGTGTAGTTATCTGCCAGTAACTGGTAGACCTCTTCATCTTCATTTTCGCGCTCTTTGCGCTGTTCAAGCACAAACGTGACAATGGCCAGCGGCAAGCCGACCACGGTGACCACATAGCTCAGTAATTCCCAGGTTTCTAAAGACATCAAAGCACCGCAGTGTTTCAGGCCGGGTCCGGCCAGGGTTAAGAAAGGTAGTTAGTTGATCTGGCTGGCACGCTGTTGAATGATGTCTATGCACTCATCAAACTGCAAGGACTTGTCAAAAAAATACTCTACGCCCATATTTTGCGCCAGATTACGATAGTAACTGTTGCCATGATTCGTCAACATGACAATGTCAGGCGTTTTGTAAGGGTAGCTCTGCTGGCGGGTATGCCTGACCACATCAAAGCCCGTGCCTTTGGCCAGCTCAATGTCGAGCACGACCATGTCGTACTCATGGGCATTGAGCAGGTTGATCGCTTCATCACTGGTGGTGGCGACATCCTGGATATCAAGCTGCTGACAGTCTTGCAGCATTTCCACAATGACATCACGGATCAACGCAGAATCTTCAACTAACAATAATCTATACATAACAATCTCACCAATGACTCCCTGGGTGATCTAATTTAAGCAAGTTGAATGCTGACATGACAAAAGGGCGCCTTGTTAGTGATTTTTCTTTAGTTAAGTAGCCCATATTTAATGGCATAGTATGTCAGGTCAGCATTTGATTTCATGGCCATTTTTTCCAGAATGCGACTGCGATAAGTGCTCACGGTCTTGATACTGATGAAGAGCTCCTCTGCAATGGCCGTTGGGGTCTGCCCCGCAGCCAGCTTGACGAATACTTGAAACTCGCGGTCGGACAGGGTTTCATGTAACTGCTTTTCCGAAGGATGACTCAGTTCATTGGTCATCAGCTCTGCCAGTTCGGCCGAAATATAGCGTTTGCCGCTGGCAATGGTACGGATGGCCTGAATGATTTCATCTGAATCCGCATTTTTCGATAAATAGCCCTTGCAGCCGTTACGCATCAGGTTCAATGCATACTGGTCTTCAGAATAGCCGCTCAGCACCAGCACCGGCAAGGTCGGGGCGACGTGCTTAAGCTCATGCAGCGTATCGACCCCATTTTTATCCGGCATGGATATATCCAGTACCATGGCATCAAACTCGTTTTTGCGTACCAGCTGGATGGCTTCTGAGCCTGAGCTTGCTTCTCCGGTGACCTGCAGGTCAGACTCAAGCTCAATCAGGTTACGTAAACCATCACGAACAATACTGTGATCATCTACCAAAAGAATTCTTTTCATGTGGTTCTCTTATTGTTTTGGGGTGTCAGAAGCCGGTTTTTCAGTATGAGCTGCTTCGCCACCCTCATCTTCAGGTGTTGCCGGTGGCGGTGGCGCAATCTCGTTGCGGAATACCTGCCAGTCATGACTGATCATTGACAGCGAATCTGCAAACAAGGGTTTTTTATACCACTGTGCACGCACTGCCAAAAACACAATCAGTCCGATGGCGGCAGGAACCAGCATCACCAGCCCCAGAATCAAGGTGCGATGTGGATTCTCCCACAAGATGGAAAACAGCCACATCAACCCGAGCAAGCCGGTAAAAATAAACATGCTGAAGACCACCAGCAGGCCGACAATGCTGGTAGCCATGCGTTGGGTTTCCTCCAGAAAATCCTGCTTCATGTGTTGCGCTCTGTCTTCGGTATAGTCAGCCACATGATGGCGCAAATTGATGAAATTATCCTTCAATGCCGAGACTTTACGGTCTAGAAACAGTACAGCCACAAATTTCAGGAGGTTTAACCACATAGATTTCCTTAATTATTCGCGACGCTTGGCGCCCAACAGGTATCCTATCAGCAAACCGACGCCAGCGGCTACCAGTACCGTACCCAGTGGATGCTCTTGCACCGTGTCAGCGGTTTTGTCCTTGATGGTGTGATAGGTATCGCTGACTTCACGCTGTACCTGATCCTTCACACGGCCTGCTTTCGCTGACAGGTTAGAAGCCAATGCCGCTGCATTTTCTTCGCTGGTCAAACGGTCGATATTTGCTTTCAGGGTGTGAATCAAGGCCTTGGCCTTGTCTTGTGTCGTGTCAGCCGTGTCATTGACTGCGTCCAGCAAATCATTGGCGGTGGATTTGACTTGCGCTGCAATTTCTTCAATGGCTTGGTCAGATTTTTTAGCTAAATCATCCGTTGTATTTTCAACATGGTCTTTGGAAAAATTAAACATTTTGTAACTCCTTTAAAAAGTCATACAGCATGGTTGAAATCGATCTTGATGTTATATGAGCATTAAGATGCGTTTTCAATATGGTGCCATCTTAACTGCCCGGCCTGCGAGAATCTATCGGCTCACTACCGATTACACGGTCAGAATTCTCTGACAATACTTATTTGGCTTGATCACGCATGTTTACATTGCCCATCCTCATCAAGCCCGTTATGATGATAATGTATTGTTCACAATGCACATTAAAATACGCTGGATTGACCCTTCTTTCAATCTTTATCCTTGTAAACCGCATGCAAAAAATCAGAACCCAATTGATGGCCTTGCTGGACAGGCTGGAAGTCATCAGTGATACCTTTGGCGGTAATACGGTGGCTTTACTGACGGTGAGTTTATTGCTCGCTGCGGCCATGCTGGTGGTGAACGATCGCTTGATCGTCAATACGCGTGAAAAAACAGACCTGCTGACCAAACTGGACCAGCTCCTGATGGAGGAGTGGAAAACACAAGCCAGTCTTTCGGTGGCTGAAAGCGCGCAGCGCGGCTACTTGCTCACCCGTTCTGAAAACTATTTCGCGCCTTATGACGAGGCGACGCAGGAGATCAGCGAACATCTGCAAAACATCAATACGCTGTTGAACCATACCAATCTGGTCAAGCACATCACGATACAAAACATCATGAACCAGCTGGTCAACAGCATTGCCAAAAAGTCTGCCGAAATGAGTGTGACCATTGATTTTGCCAAGAAGCACCAGTTCGACAAGGCGTTGGCCGTGGTCAAGCTGGACTCTGGCATTAAAGAAAGTGCGAACGTGCAAATGCTCTCGCGCCAGTTTGAGAAGGAAATCACCGATTACCGTCACGAACTGGCCGAGGCGAGAAATAATATGCGGCGCATGATGCGCTGGTTTGTTATGGCGTGCCCGTTGATCTTTGTGTCACTGGTGGTACTGGTGATTCGCCGTTTATTGCGTGAGCTGGCAGAAAAAGCCAATTTGCACGAACGCTTGACGGATGAGAACGCTGAATACGAGCGCAATATCCAGACCCTAACCGTCAGCCTGCAACGCCAGGCGCTGCAGGCACAGACTAACATTGAGCGTGAGCGCTATCAGCTCTCGCGCGAATTGCATGATGAGCTGGGCTCGTTGTTGACAGCCATTAAAATGGATATTTCCTGGGCGATCAAATACTTAAAAGACAGCTCGCCGCAAATCACCGACAAGCTGAAAAAGACCAACCAATACCTGGACCGCAGTATCAACTTCAAACGCGAGATTGTGCAAAACCTGCATCCCTCCATGATCAAGAGTTTTGGTCTGATCGCCTCGTTGCAAAACCTGGTTGATGAGGCCGCTGCCCGTAACCATTGGCAAATGGATATCATCATGCCCGAGCAAGAGCTCATGATGAACGAGACCTTGAGTTTGATTATTTATCGCCTGGTGCAAGAGAGCCTGAATAACTGCAGCAAGTATGCACAGGCCAGTGGCGTTTCGGTGCATCTGATGCACGACGACCAGCATATCAAGCTTGAAATTGCCGATAATGGCATCGGCTTTGATATGAATAGTCTGACCAGTAGTAACACCGGCATTAGCGGCATGCGCAACCGGGTAGAGTCTATTGGCGGCCATTATGAAGTCACCAGTACGCCTGGCCAGGGCACCAGTACGCGGGTGATGTTACCTTTCCTCGCTGCCGAACCTGCAAACAACTAAGCCTCCTCATACAGCGTTTTACACGCTGTAGTCATATTCTGACAAGGGATTCAGTCGGTGGACGACTGACCCCTGTGCTCCCAGCCGGTAACATGGCTACACATCGCATCAACTACTTTGCGATGTGCGTAAATAAGGAGACGCAA
Organism: Methylophilus sp. DMC18; assembly: GCF_056314005.1. Classification (NCBI taxonomy): domain Bacteria; kingdom Pseudomonadati; phylum Pseudomonadota; class Betaproteobacteria; order Nitrosomonadales; family Methylophilaceae; genus Methylophilus; species Methylophilus sp. DMC18. The sequence goes on from NZ_JBQUZE010000001.1 coordinate 102,748, forward strand.
ATGTCAATGTCAAAATATAAACAAGCAATCATCTTTGGCAGCCTGTTGGCAACAACAATCACTGTGAATGCCTTTGCGTTCGATTTGGACGAAGTGCAAAACGGCGTACAGCCCTATCAGGAAGAGTTTAAGGCCTTGGACAAGAATAGCAACAGCACCTTGACCTGGGCAGAAATACAGCAAGACAAAAACGTAAAGAAAAAAGATTTCAAAGCGTTTGACCACGACAATGATGGCACTTTGAGCTATGAAGAATTTGCAGAGCTTAAGACACAGACCAGCCAGAAAGCCATTAAAGGCGCCATGTCTGACAGCTGGATCACCACCAAAGTCAAAGCCAAACTGCTCGAGGAAGAATCCTTGAAGTCACTCAAGATCAGCGTGGAAACTCATAAAGGCGAAGTATTGCTGAGTGGATTTGTGGGAGATGCCTCTCTCAAAGCCAAGGCTGAAGAGTTGGTGACTGGCGTAGAGGGCGTTAAATCTGTGAAAAACGCTATTGTGGTGAAAGGTTAACTCACACCCCCTCGCAAGCTACATATCCTCTCCCAATGATGTAGCTTGCTTTTTTTGTTTGGCGGGTTGTCCTACAAGTAGTTGTTAGATTCATCCTCTTTGCAGCTTGGACAACTCGCCCTCTTAATCACGTGTACAAATGAAAGGAAACATCATGAAAGTGAATCGTTATCTGACTATGAGTGCTTTAGTAACTTTAATGGGCCTTGCCAGCACCCATGCGCTGGCACAAGGCGAACCGATGTATAAATTTTTGCCTAGCGAAACGGTGGTCGACAATGTGAAAACCCTGTTGCAGAGCCATGGCGTAGATGCTTCAGCAATTGAAGTGAATTCTGACACCCATGGTGTGGTTCAACTGAGCGGTCAGGTTTCTTCCAAAGAGCAGGTTGAAACGGTGACTAATCTGGCCAAACAGGCTGAAGGCGTGTATGCCGTTCTGGGCGAGTTGCGCTATACCACTGGTGAAGTGGTGCCAGCCCCTGCGCCAGCAGGCATGGATACAGTGATGGATACTCCACCCGCACCTGGCAGCGCTGTTGAGCAGATGGATGCCCAATGAACTGATGGACAAGGCCATGCGGTGGTATCAGAGATGTCCCGGCAGGAGTTATTGATGCTGGGGCATCACATGTCTACCGGATTCGTACTCGGCCTGGTTGGCTTGTCGGATGAACAGTAACTGATCGGTGGCAAAACCCAATTCTTTGGCTTTGGCCATCAAATGTTGTTTGATCGGGTAGGGGAGTTGTGGTGTGCGGGAGAGTATCCATAAGTAATCTCTGCCACTGCTAACCAAGGCATAGTTGTAATAAGGCTTATCGATTTCGAGGATGGTGTAATCACCATAAAAAGGGCCGAAGAATGACACCTTGAGTTTGCCGGTACGGCTGCCGTCAGGATTGGCCGGATCGACAAATTTGGCCTTGCCGGTAGCGACACTCCAGTCGTTTTTCTGGGGATCGAAGCCACGGTTCACTACCTTGAGGGTGCCATCCGCTTCGATGGTGTAATTGGCCGTGACTTGCTCCAAGCCTTTTTCAAATCGGTTGTCCAGTCTGGCAATTTCATACCAGGTTCCGGTGTATTGGTTAGGGTCAAAGCTGCGGACAATCGATTGCTCGGCCTGGCTGGGCATCGGCGCTGAGCAGCTGATGAGACAAGTTGACACGATGCAAATGCAAATGAGGCTGAGACGGCTAGTTAACATAACAATATAGTCAATAAACAATATATGGTTTTTCAAAGACCATTTAAAATAGCATAAATTCAAACAAGGGATACAACATGAAAAAATTGATTTGGGGTGTGTTGTTCATATGCGCAACACCAGTCATGGCAGATAATCTGGAAACAGGTCTTGGCGGCGGCCTGGGCGCTGCAGCCGGGACTGCAGTTGGTAGCGTGTTAGGCGGCTCTACCGGTGAGGTCATCGGCGGCGCTGTCGGCGGTGGTCTGGGTGGTGCGGCGACTACAGGCCGTGCGGGACGGACCGGTGCCATTTTGGGTGGGGCTGCGGGCGGTGCCACCGGGGCAATGGTTGGGCGTAAAGTGAGCGGTACTACCACAGGCGCTGTGGTCGGCGCTGGTGTTGGCGGTGCAGGGGGTGCAGTAGTCGGTAAAGTGATAGACGAGCCGGATCCCTATGCAGGGCGTGGCTATGGCAAACGACACAAAGGTCCGCGCCATCACCACAAGCACAGACACCATGATCACGATTAAGACTGCTGATTAAGCGCGCATGTCGTACAAGTGTCTATTTGATCCTCTTCCCTTTTTCATTGAATGGAGCATGACATGAAAACATGGATGATTGCTGTCAGTTTGCTGATTGCCAGCAACCCCAGTTGGGCGCAAAGCTGTAATAGCAAAAATGTCGGTGCCAGTGGCGTTGGTGGCTTGGCTGGTTCAGCCATTGGTGCCGTGATGCTGGGGCCCGCGGGCGAAGTGCTCGGGGGCGCCGTAGGTGGTGCCGTGGGGAGTGTGGTCGCCAATGGCGGCAAAACTCAGCCGGCGACGATGTTGGGGGGTGCCGTTGGCGGGGCCGGCGGTGCAATCCTGGGGCGTGGTTTGGGTGGTGGCAGGTTGCTCGCGGTGATTGGTGCCGGTTTAGGCAGTGCAGGCGGCGCTTGCGTGGCCCAGCAAAGCGGGGCCACAAAAACACATCACGTCTCACACACGAAAAAACAGACTGCGAATAACGCCACTGTCAAAGCACAAAAATTGCTCGGCAGTTAAATCCAGGCTTGGGGCGGCTTGAGTTTCAAGTTGCCCGGCTTTCACACACAGAATTTAAAATTGCCAGTTTGCTAATGCCAGTGCTTGCTGGCAGTTTAATGCGCCGCCAGCTTGAGGCCGATAATGCCTGCCATAATCATGCACAAGCTGAAGATGCGCAATGGTGATACCGGTTCATTAAATAGCCAGATGCCGCCGATCACAGTACCGACAGCTCCAATGCCAACCCAGACGGCATAAGCCGTGCCGACAGGCAGCTGCTTGACGCAGACGCCCAACAGCCAGACACTGATGACCATGGTCACGATGGTCCAGAACGAGGGCCAAAACTTGGTGAATCCCTCGGTATACTTCAAACCGATGGCCCAGGCAGTTTCAAACAATCCCGCAATTATCAGTACTAACCAGATCATGAAGGTCCTTTGTTGATCGTTCAGGATTGAACGGCAATTAAATCCTCGTCGGTGAGCCAGCGCCATTCCCCCACTGCCAGGGTCTCTGGTAGCGCCAGTTGACCAATTTTGATACGTTTCAAGGCTTCTACGCGGTTGCCGATGGCGGCGATCATGCGCTTGACCTGATGGTATTTGCCTTCTGCCAGCGTGAGGTGTATCACGGTCTCTGTGATCTGTGTGGCGGCCAAGGCAGCAATCGTTTCGTCTTCATCAATCAGTTGCACGCCTGCCAACAGGTGCTGCATATCGGCAGTGCTCAAAGCGTGTTTGCAAGTCACCTCGTATACCTTGGGTACATGGTGTTTGGGCGAACTGACTTTGTGTATAAACTGGCCATCGTCTGACAGTAAAATCAGGCCGGTGGTATCTTCATCCAGCCGTCCGATACACTGAACGCCGCGTTCAACCAGTGGGCTGGGCAGCAGCGTATAGATGGTCGGGTGAAATTGGGTTTTATGCGTACATTCATAATGCGCCGGTTTGTGCATCATCAGGTAACTATGCTCGCGGTATTGCCAGGGCTCACCTTCCACCGTGAAGTGCAGGCTGTTGTCGAGCGCAAACTTGGCGTCCGGGTCATCACAGGGTTCACCATTGACGGTCACTGCATCGTTAACAATTAAAATGCGGCACATTTTGCGTGTGCCAAAGCCCTGCCGGTGCAAGATACGTTCTAAATCAAGTGTTTTTGCCATGCAGGAATTATACGTGAATGGCGCGCAGCTTTGGGCTGGGCGCGTGTTTGTGGATGGATTCCAGGCAAAAATCAGCCAGCCGCGCAATTCACGTATAATTCGGCCATGGCTTTTAAACATATTACCTCCCGCGATAACCCTGTCTTCAAGCAATTGCGCAAGCTGGCCGACCAGTCGCGTGAGCGCAAAAAAACGGCGTCTACCCTGTTGGAGGGCGTGCATTTGATTGAAGCCTACCATCAGGTCTATGGTGAGCCCAGGCTGCTGATTATCCCTGAAGGGCATAGTAATGACGAGGCGACGGCCTTAATACAGCAGTTGACGGATGTGGATACGATGCTGCTGCCTACGTTGATGTTTGCCGAGTTGGCGCCAGTCGCATCCAGTAGTGGGGTGATGGCCTTGGTGGATATTCCTGCTGCGACGCTGCCCGCGCACTGTGATTTTGCACTGGTGATAGAAGATATCCAGGATCCGGGTAATTTGGGCAGCATCTTGCGGACGGCCGCGGCCGCAGGCGTGCAGGCCGCCTATCTGACTAAAGGTTGTACCGATGCCTGGTCGCCCAAAGCGCTCAGAGGCGGGCAGGGGGCACAGTTTATTTTACCGCTGATGGAAAGCGTGGATGCGCTGGAGGTGATTGCGGGCTTTTCCGGCAAAACCCTTGCTTTGACCATGCAGGGCGCCAGCTTGTATCAGCAAGCGCTGCAAGAGCCCGTCTTGTTTGTGGTGGGCAACGAAGGGGCTGGGATTTCTGCTGCGCTGCAAGCCGCGGTTGAGACCTGTGTCACCATTCCTATGGCACATCAGGGCACACTGGCCCTGGAGTCTTTGAATGCGGCCGCAGCCACCGCGATTGCGTTATTTGAATGCCAGCGCCAACGCGGGCTGGGCACATAGCCGAAGATTAGTGTTTGATGCCAGGCGAGTTGTCTGCCTCAAACAAGGCGAGCGCTTCTTCTTCATCAACCACATAGTGTTTGTGGCAAAAGTCACATTGAATCTCAATGCTGCCTTGCTCCTGCAAAATGCTTTGCACTTCTTCCAGCCCCAGCATTTGCAGCATATTGCTGACATTGGCTTGCGAGCAGCTACAAAACGCCTGTACTTCGCGCCCGCTAAATAACCGTACATCTTCTTCTACAAACAACCGCTGCAAGAGGGTGACCGCTTCCAGATCCAACAACTCCGGGGCCGTGACGGTGCCCGCCAGATGTTGCACACGGTTCCAGCAGTCCAGATCACTTTCTTGCTGCTGTGGCAATTTTTGCAACAGCAGGCCAGCCGCGCGGTTTCCCTCCGCGGTCAGCCACAGGCGGGTGTCAATCTGTTGAGAGCGCAACATGTAGTTTTCAAGCATGCTGGCTATGCTGTCGCCTTCTAGCGGCACAATGCCCTGATAAGGCTCGCCCGTTTCAGGCATCAAGGTAATCACCAGCTGGCCTTGTGCGAGCCAGTCTGTTAAATGTGGGCCATTGAGTTCGCCGCTGACCTTGGCTGTCGCGCGGATATTTAAAGCAGAAGTGCATTCAACCACCAATAACTGCAAGGCGCCTTTGCTTTGCAATTGCAAAATCAGTTTGCCTTGCATTTTGAGGGTAGAGGTCAGCAACACACTGGCCGCTGCAAATTCACCAATCACGCTTTTGAGCGCATCAGGCAGGCTCTGATGCTCAAGCGCAGTGAACAGGCTTTGATTGAGCTGAACAAAATTACCGCGCACGGCGGACTGTTCAAAAATAAAAGGGTGTAGTTGGTCTGGGCGTTGTGCATTTTTCATGTGCGCTATTTTAACATTGAAGCTTGGCGTCGCTGGCACACGCAATAAAAAAGCCCGCACAGTGGCGGGCTAAAATTACATGCATGCTAGATCAGAAATGATAGTTCAAGGTCGCACGGGCGTTTAAAGGCGCACCGGGCGTAATGTTATTGTTGTTGTGCGCAAACAGGGCATAGTCTTTGTTAGTCAGGTTCTCGATATTGATTTGCGCATCCCACTGCGGGCTCAACTTGGCAAAAATCGCCGCATCAAAACGCGTGTAGCCAGGCAGTAGGGTGCTTTGGCTCGCCGTTGGGGTGGCCGCATACATTTCCGAGCGGCTGACCATGCCCAACGCGACGGCCCACATGTCATTAATCTGGTATTTATTCCACAATGAGAAGGTGCGGGTAGGTGTCATTGCCAGATTGCTGCCAGCCAGGATCGCACTGTTGCCTGCGCCTTGCTGTTTGGTGATTTCGCCTTCTTGCAACGTGAATGCGCCCATGACCTGCCATTGGTCAGTCACCTTGCCGCTCAGGCCAACTTCCAGACCTTTGGTTTCCTGGCCATCAACCAGAATGTTTTGTAACGTATTCAGCGGGTTCGCAATCTGTACATTTTCGCGCTCTAATTTGAATATGGCAGCGGTCAATGCCAGTGATGTCGAGATGTCCCACTTTGCACCAATTTCGGTATTGATAAATTTCTCAGGTTTAAACGTGGCGTTGGTCACATCCAGACTAATAAGTTGGTCCCCTGCGCGTGGCACATAGGAGGTGCTGTAGTTGGCATACAACGAGCTATTTTCCGTTGGCTTGAAAATCAAGCCTGCACGCGGCGAGAGCAAACTATCTGAAACATTGATTGTTTGATTGTTGATCAAATTGACATAGTTGGTATCAAGATGGTCATGACGCAAGCCAACGACTGCTTGCCATTGTGGATTGAATACAATCTGATCTTGCAGGTAAAAAGCTGCTACCGTGAAGTCACTTTTCTGGTTTCTAGCCAGTGTATTCATGGCAATTGTGGCATAAGGGGCGTTGGCAGAGACGCCAGTGACACTCGCGCCGGTCAGACGTTTATTCTCCGTATCCTGTGCGTTTAGTTCAGCACCAGCGAGCAGATTATGTTCGATGTTACCCACTTTAGCTTTATAGGTAATATCTGTTTGGTTGATCAGGTTTTCACGTTTCGTATCATCCCGGTACGCGGAAAGTGTCAATGTCCCTGTGGTTGAGACGGGGCTATCTGCATAAATGTTTTGATAAAACTTATCATAGAAGGCCAGACGTGTGCTGTTTTTGACTTGTACACCGTTATCAAACGCATGGCTGATAATCGCATTGAATGCGGTCGTTTCAGTCTGGGTTGGGCTGAGTCTCGCATTACCAAAAAACTGATCGTAATCGCCTATTCGGTAAGGGCGACGGTTAATGTCTGCATTATTGACTGTCAATGTCCCCGTGCGTGTCGCTTGCGCGGGCACGCCCCGATCCGCAGTGCGTTCGTCTTTAAAGTATTCGGCACTTAAAACAATCTCGGTTTTATCACCCGGCTTGATCGTAAAGGTCGGTGTCATGCCGTAGCGTTTTAATTCCACGCCATCACGGTAAGAGTTGGAGTTTTCATACACCGCATTGAGTCTGAATGCTAATTCTTCTGACAACCCTTGACCATAATCAGCGGTGATCCGGCGGTGATCGAAACTGCCGTAGCTCACGCTCAGGTCTCTGACGGGATCCCAGCCGGCTTTTTTGCTGACGCGGTTCACGACACCGCCTGCGCCGCCGCGGCCAAAAATCATGCCGTTAGGGCCTTTAAGCACCTCGATACGGTCAGTGTTATATAAGTCGCGGTAAGTCTGAATGTCATCGCGCAGGCCGTCTACAAACAAGTCACCCGTAGTCTGGTTGCCACGTAATACAAGCTGGTCACGGTTACCTTCACCTTGTGCCGCTTGCACACCAGGCACATAGCGTACAGCATCAGCGATGCTTTGCATGGACTGGTCTTGCATAAAGTCGCGCGTAATCACGGTAATGGCTTGCGGTACGTTGACCAGCTCGGTATCGGTTCTGGTCGCGGAGGTGGAGCGCTTTGCGTTGTAACCCTTGACCGGTTTGGTGTCACTCTGTTTCTCTGCCTTGACCTCGACCTCTTGTAACTCGACGGTTTCGCTCTCACTGGCGCCTAACGCGGTCATGGATAACAGTGCGCTACTAAAAAACAGCCCGATCGAGAGCAGCGTTGGACGAGGTCTGAACGGATTTTCTTGGGTATTTTTAATCGTCATAAAATTAATATCCTCTCAATGATTGTCGCGAATATTAACTTAGTTGATAATGGTTATCAATAAATTTTGTAAGTTTTGTCAGCAAATCACGGGATAAGCGTGAGTACTAGTCGCTAGCAAGCTGGCCGAGTTGCCAATGGGCCATTGCCCATTGCCACAGCGCAGGCAAGTTTGAAAAATTGGGAACCGGTTGCGGTAAATAGGGTAGAAAGTTGAAGGCGGCAACGAGCGTGGCCAGGATATTGTCGAGCGGCAAAGCGGTTGCCAGGGTTTGTTTGCTGAGTTTTTGCCCTTGGTCGTTCAATACCAGCGGGATATGGGCATAAGCTGGGGTGGCATAGCCCAAGCACTGTTGCAGATAGATCTGCCGCGTGGTGGACTGCAGCAGGTCAGCACCGCGCACCACATGGGTCACGCCTTGCAAAGCATCATCAACGACCACGGCTAACTGGTAGCTGAACAGACCATCGGCACGCTTGATCACAAAGTCACCGATGTCTCTGGCCATGGCATGTTGCTGCCAGCCGACAACTCTATCGGCAAAGCCGATATTGATGGCAGGCGTTTTCAAGCGCCAGGCAGCTGGTGTGTCTGGTTTAATGGGATGTTGCAGGCAAGTGCCAGGATAAATGGCACCTTCAATGCCCAGTTGTGTTGAGCTGTCGGCAATCTCCTTGCGCGAGCAGGTGCAAGGGTAAGCCAGGCCCCGGGAGCGTAACTGCGCCAGGGCCTGCTCATAATGCTCAGTGCGTTCACTTTGGTAGACGATTGCCTCATCCCAAACAAAGCCATAATGCTGCAGGGTGCGAATCATGTCTGTACTGGCGCCGGCGACGCGGCGGGAGGTGTCTACATCTTCTATGCGCAGCAGCCAGCGGCCGCCCTGGCTTTTAGCATCACAGTAACTGGCGACGGCGGCGACCAGTGAGCCAAAATGCAAGGGGCCGGTAGGCGAAGGGGCAAAGCGGCCAACCACCATGGCTTTTTACTGGGTGACGTAAGGCGGAATATGCCAGGCTACCAATTGGCCGCCCCGCAATTGCAGATGACAGGCCATGCGCTCAATGCCCTGGCTAGAGACGTCAAAGGTATACGTGCGTTGTAACTGCATGCGTCCATTGCCGTCCCTGGCAAAACCGACGCGGGCGCAAGCCACGGTTTCATCCAGAAACTGCAGATGGCAGCGCTCAGCCAACTGGCGGCCAATCTTGAGCGCGATCTCACGTTTCGAAATCGTATCCATCCAATACCATGCGCCCGCCATCAAAATGGCTAATAAGGCCCATTCAGCCATCGTTGTTCTCCTTTAAGACGATTATCTTTTTCAGTGTATGATGACCAATAATCCGTTTCATATTCATTTCATTCTTATTTAGTGTTGTTAACGATGAATTCAAGCCGCGAAGCAGATGCGATTCAAGCTTATTATAATTTATTGCACAGCAAGGGCGCTGATGCTGCCATCATGGCACAGCGCGACGCGGTGCTGGCTGAGTTAACGCCGCTATTAAAAGACCAGGAGTGCAGCAGCACGGTCTACCGGCAAGCGGTGGACGATTGTCTGGCCGACAAGGAAGCCCAGCGCTGGCCAGAAATCCTGACCATTATCCGCGAGTTTTATCCTTTTTGGCGCGGCGATGTGAAAGCCGTCATGCAATATGCCGATACTGTCGGCTTTGAATTACATCCTATCGGTTGGCAGCCGGCGGTGATTGATTTGCAGTCCGTTTGGCCGGCGTTGCAGTCCGAGAAGTTTGAAACAGCAGAATTATGGCCGCTTAACGGCTACGTCAAAGCGCTCAAATCCATGGAGCACAAGCAGGAGATGGATATTGAACTGCGTACGCGCATGGCAAAGCTCATGTTGTTGCGCTTGCGTGAAGCACCACTCACAGAAAAAAACGCCTACCGCATCACCGCTGACGCAACCCTGCCGCTATTTAATCTCAAAAATACCCGTCACCTGTTTTTAAACGCGGTGCGTGAATTTTACTATTTCTGGTCTGCGCATCCTGATGCGGTCGAAATGCTCAAGCAATTGCAGCCGGTCGAGATCATATAAGTCTGTCCCTCATCAGTATTGGCATACGACGATACGGTTATCCACCGCTTTATCCGCGTTTTGTTGACGCAAACTCTCGATGAGTTCGCATGGCATGCCTCATTCATCAGCATTTGAGCATCTTTAAGTAGTTTTGTTTAAATATGCCCTAATTTTGCACCAATAATGTGCAATGCACTTTTGATTGAGTTATTTCGGGGCGTTTTTGCTAGTGCCTAATCTCCACTCCTTTTAAAATCAATCACTTAAAAATGGCCTGATATTTGCTTGAAACCTGCGCATTTTAAAAAGGCGTGTCTTTCAGACAAAACGCCAATCAATAATTATTGAATTCGGAGAGCGAAATGGAATCATTAGTGACAGCTAATGACGTCCTGTTTGTATTGCTGGGGGCCATCATGGTCTTGGCAATGCATGCCGGTTTTGCCTTTTTGGAGGTCGGCACAGTACGTCAAAAAAATCAGGTGAATGCCCTGGTTAAAATTATGGTGGATTTTTGTGTGTCTACCATTGCCTATTTTTTTATTGGCTATGGCATTGCTTACGGCATCCACTTTTTCAATGGTGCCGAAACACTGACCGTGCAAAACGGTTACGGTCTGGTCAAGTTCTTCTTCTTGCTCACCTTTGCCGCTGCGATTCCTGCCATTATTTCTGGCGGCATTGCTGAGCGCGCCAAATTCAACCCGCAACTGGCCGCAACATTTTTGCTGGTTGGCTTTGTTTATCCGTTTTTTGAAGGCATTGCCTGGAACGCTCATTTTGGGTTTCAGGACTGGCTGAAGGTCAGTTATGGTGCAAACTTTCACGACTTTGCCGGTTCGGTGGTCGTGCATGCCATGGGCGGCTGGATTGCCTTGCCTGCGGTGATACTGCTGGGCGCACGTAATGGTCGCTATACCAAAGATGGCCGTTTGCATGCCTATCCACCTTCCAATATTCCATTCCTCGCCTTGGGTGCATGGATACTCACGGTAGGCTGGTTCGGTTTTAACGTCATGTCCGCCCAATCCATACAAGGCATTTCCGGCCTGGTAGCGGTCAATTCACTGATGGCGCTGGTGGGTGGCACGCTGGCCGCATTGCTGCTTGGTAAAAATGACCCGGGCTTTGTGCATAATGGCCCGCTGGCTGGTCTGGTGGCCGTCTGTGCCGGTTCTGATGTCATGCACCCACTCGGCGCCCTGGTCACTGGCGCAGTCGCTGGCACCTTGTTTGTCTGGGCATTCACCCTCACGCAAACACGCTTCAAAATCGATGATGTGCTTGGTGTCTGGCCGTTGCACGGCTTGTGTGGTGCCTGGGGCGGTATCGCGGCAGGTATCTTCGGTGCGACCAGTCTTGGTGGCATGGGCGGTGTCAGCCTGATGAGCCAGCTGGCAGGTACTGCATTGGGTGTAGTGATCGCGCTAGTGGGCGGAACCATCGTTTACGGCGCATTAAAGAAAATCGTAGGTATCCGCCTGGATGCCGAGTCAGAGTTTGATGGCGCGGATTTGAGCATCCATAAAATCCCGTCGGTGTCTGGGGATTAAGGCCTATCACTTTAGAAATATGTTGATGCTGTTTTAGTGCAGTCATCAACGCTAAGAGGGATGGTGCCGCAGGCAACTCTGCGACGCAGTGTTGACCAAGATGGGCTGTCCCAACCAAACAGATAGGGTACTGGCGTCAAAGCCAGTCATGCGCTGACCGTCAACCTCGATGAGTGGCCGCCGGATCAGCAGTGGTTCGGCGCGCAGCATGGCCAATGCGTGTCGGCATCCAGGGTGGCCGGATCTATCTCGCCATCCCTGATTTTGGGGGCGGCCGGATTAAACCAGGCGTGCACCGGCAATGAGCCAAAGAATTGCAGCAGGCGCTCACGTGTCCAAGGCTCGGTGAGCAGATTTTTGGCAATCACCATGTGTCCGGCCGCAGCCAGTTGGGCTTTTTGCCGACTGTTGTTGCTGCAACCGGGTTTTTCATAAAACAATATGGTGCTCATCTAGACCTCCTTGCAAGAGTGCGGGGACTTGTTGTTCGATTTCCTGACGGATGGTGAGTGGCAGGGCCTGCAGCCAGCGTTCGGGGATGGCCTGACTGCCATAGCGGGCACCCGCCAGCATGCCAACAATGGCGCCGGTAGTGTCGGCATCTTCACCCTGGTTGACGGTGCCAATCAGGCAGTCTTCAAAATTGTCAGTGTTGAGAAAAAAATGCAGCACGGTTTGCATCGTGTCAACAATATAGCCGCTGGCCCGGCCCGGATAGTGGTCGAATTTGAATGCAGGGTACTGTTTGACCAGTGCTGCCGCGAGCAAGCGGCAGGCCGCACCACCTTGGCCATTGAACAGTGCATGCACCATGCTGCCCAGCGTCAGGCAAGCGGCATCGGACAATGGGTGGTGATGGGTGAGGTGCGCTTGTGCCAGCGTGATTTTTTCAAACTGGTCTGGTAGGTGATAGGTGGCGATGGCAATGGGTGCCATGCGCATGGCCGCACCATTGCCGCCATCAGCTTCGGAAGGCGGGCCTTGTACGCTGCCTTCCAGCAAATAGCGGCGGATGCCGCGGCGGCAGGTATTGCCCACATCAATCGGCTGGTTTTTCAGCCAGTCAACAAACATGCGTGCGGCCGTTTCGGCATGCCAGCCATTGTGGCTTAGCCAGGCGCGGCCCAGACACAGCGACATTTCGGTGTCGTCGGTAATCTGACCGGGTTTGAGCTTGAGCCAGCCACCGCCTGTCATGTCGCGATGCTGGCCTCGGCTGGCGATTTCTCTGGCAGTCATAAACTCCACTGGCGCGCCCAGCGCATCGCCAACGGCCATGCCCAGATATGCGCCCAGCGCACGTTGCATGAGGTCAGGCATAGCGGGCCATGACCTCGTATTCGCCACCCAGCGCGATGACTTCTTCCTCGCCGCCCAGTGGGCTGTGTTGCAGCAAGCCGGGAAACAGTAACAGTTTGACCAGCGGCACTTCCACTTGCAATATCCAGTCACCAAACTCGTCGGCGCGCTCGCGGTTGCGGGTAAACGACACCAGATTGTTAAGACGCAGCCTGCACAGCCCGGCCCGCAGCCCATGTTGCCCCAGGGTCGGTTCTTCGTTGAGGTTCACGCCGCGCCACAGGGTCAGTGTGGGGTGCGAGGTCGGCAAGCCAAAACGCGCAATCACAAACTGACAATACTCGTATAACAAATCAAGCTGCATATGGATGCTGTAGTTATGAAAGCGGCTGCAAAACTTCTCTTCCAGATAGGTGACCCAGGCCGGGGAGGGGAAATGCCTCAGCGGTGCGCGGTGAAAGCTGGGCGCGAGGCCAAAGCGACTCTCCACCCAGCCCTTGAGCACCGCCCCCTGCGGGCTGTTGGCATCAAAGCCCCAGCCCTCCAGCAATTTGAGGTAGCTGGGTCTGAAACGGCGTGGGCCTTGTGCTGTGGCTGGCCGCTGCAAATCAAAGGCGATGGCCATATAGTGGGCAAACCTGTCGGCGGCTTCTTCGGCGTTGTGGCTGGCGTGCAGCAAACGAAACAGCCCGCCGTGGGTCTCGCGTGCTCCGGCAATATGCAGGGGCTGCGGGTGACGGTTAAACGCGACCGAGCCCAGCAATCCGGCCGGAAGACCGACCAGGTTGGTGCTGTACCAGTCTTGCGGGCTTTCTTCCGCCTGCATGCCAGCGAGATGTAGCCTTAAACCGGGCGGTTTTCGTTGGGGTTGCGTACTGGCCCCATCAATTGCAGGCCTTCTTCATAGGTGATTTCCGGATAGTTGGCGCTAAAACTCATGGCCTTGGCAATCACCGCATCCAGTTTGCCCGCAGTATCCAGTTTTTTCAGATCATTCTTTTCCAGGTGCAACAGTTCCAGCAACTCGTTATAAACCGTGGCCTCATCAATTGGCAGGATGTAAAAAGTGCTGCCGTTCATCTTGACCGTGTATTTTTTCAAGAGGTCGATATTGTTGCAAAACAGGATGTATTTTCCTTCAGGCAGCAGGGCATCTTTCAATGCTTCAACCAGCATTTCCAGATAGCCGAAAGACAGCAGATAGCCAGTAAAAAATGGCATGCCATTTTCGCCTTCCTGCGCGTAGGCCATGACTTGGTCACAGGTAATTTCAGGTGGACGCGCTTCATCAGCCACTTGCGGAGCAAATTTAATCGCCAGTTCGCCGCGAAACCCAAAGCGCCCTGGCACTTTGGTGGCATCTTTAAACACTGGGTTTTGCAAACGGTGCTCTGAATTGAGTTTGCCGAAAATGGTGCTTTCCATGGTGGTCATTACAATGTTCTCCTAAAGAAATGAAGCCAGGGGTTACGCTGGCTGGTTACGAATAAAGTCTGCGGTTTTTAAAAAAGCCTGATCCAACTGTGCCCTTAACGTGGCATCTGCCACCACCTCCAGCACGGCACGTCGCATGCATAACATCCAGGCATCCCTTTCTGCCTCGCCGATGCCAAACATGGCATGTCGCTGGCGCAAGCGCGGATGTCCGCGTGTGTTGCTATACACCTTGGGGCCACCCAGCCATTCGATCAGAAACTGCACTAGAACAGCCTTGGTTTCGGACAGGTCTGCCGCATGCATGGCGCGGATCGCTGCAGCTTCTGGTGCCGTATTCATATGAAAATAAAAGCGCTCGACCAGATGGGTAATGGCAGCTTCTCCACCGATTTGTGCAAAGTGCGGATTGCCTTGAATTTGCGCGATTGGCTTGTGTCGGCTGGTATCCAAAGCCGGATTAATGGGGGGTAATGGCTGATGCATCCTGACCTCTCTAGGAACTGACAGATAGTCCTGATTCAGCAAGTGTTATACCAACAGCTATGCCAATTGATCTGCAGAAGGCAAGGATCAAGCCTGGATGCGGCTTGGCGGCCAGTTGATGCATGAAGCAACGCATTGAAAGGCGGCTGACCGTATGCAGAAAGGTTTGTTTCATACCGCACGCTGGGCGCCGCTTTTGTCGTGTTTGCGACAGAGGGGATTTAAGGAGGTGTGGTCTGTGTTTTTATTAAAATATCAATAATAATCAATCACTTAATTTTTATTTTCTCTGTTGGCACGCTCCTTGCCATACACAGCCTACATGGCCGACACCCATCCATCGCCTGATAAGAAAAGTGATTAGGTTGCGATTCGGAATCGGAAGATGGCTGCGTACAGCGACGAATTTTTCATTTAAACCTAAAGGAGCTTCAATTATGGCTGCATTACGTCAAATTGCATTTTATGGCAAAGGTGGCATCGGCAAGTCCACCACTTCTCAAAACACGCTGGCTGCGTTGGCCGAAATGGGTCAGAAAATCCTCATCGTCGGTTGCGACCCTAAAGCCGACTCTACCCGCCTGATTCTGCACGCAAAAGCACAGGACACCGTATTGTCCCTGGCGGCAGAAGCGGGTTCTGTCGAGGATCTGGAAATCGAAGATGTGATGAAAATCGGTTACCGCGACATCCGTTGCGTGGAATCCGGTGGTCCAGAACCTGGCGTGGGTTGTGCTGGTCGCGGTGTGATTACTTCGATCAACTTCCTCGAGGAAAACGGCGCCTATGACGGCGTGGATTATGTGTCCTACGACGTATTGGGTGACGTGGTGTGCGGTGGTTTCGCCATGCCGATCCGTGAAAACAAGGCACAGGAAATCTACATCGTCATGTCCGGCGAAATGATGGCGATGTATGCCGCCAACAATATTTCTAAAGGTATTCTGAAATACGCCAACTCCGGCGGTGTGCGTCTGGGTGGCCTGGTATGTAACGAACGCCAGACTGACAAGGAACTGGAACTGGCAGAAGCCCTGGCAGGCAAACTGGGTACCAAGCTGATCCACTTTGTGCCACGTGACAACGTGGTGCAGCACGCCGAGTTGCGTCGTATGACCGTGCTGGAATACGCCCCGGACTCCAAGCAAGCTGAGGAATATCGTCAACTGGCGCAGAAAGTTCACGCCAACGCCGGTAACGGTACCATCCCAACCCCGATCACCATGGATGAGCTGGAAGACCTGTTGATGGATTTCGGCATCATGAAGAAAGAGGATGAAACACTGATTGGTAAAGCGGCGACTGCAGCTTAATAAGTCTTTGGCAGGGGGCTTTGCCCCTTGCCAACCCCTCCAGAGACGGTTTCAAAAGTTGAGGAGGTTACTTCCGGGCAATTTCAACAATTTTTGAAAAGTTTCTTTTTATCACTGGTTTTTAGTCGAACATAGGAGACAACGATGAGTGCGACTGCTGAAACAAAAGTCAACGGCGCCGAGCTGATTCAGGAGGTGTTAAAAGCCTATCCTGAAAAGTCCGCCAAAAAACGTGCAAAACATTTGAATGTGTATGAAGAAGGCAAATCCGAGTGTGATGTGAAATCCAACATCAAATCGCTGCCAGGGGTAATGACCATCCGTGGTTGTGCCTACGCCGGTTCCAAAGGCGTGGTATGGGGCCCGATTAAAGACATGGTGCATATCTCGCACGGCCCGGTCGGTTGCGGCCAGTATTCCTGGGCGTCACGCCGTAACTACTACATCGGTACCACCGGTATCGACACCTTCGGCACCATGCAGTTTACCTCCGACTTCCAGGAAAAAGACATCGTGTTTGGCGGTGACAAAAAGCTGGAAAAAATCATTGACGAAATTCAGGTATTGTTCCCCCTCAACAAGGGGATTACCGTGCAGTCCGAGTGCCCGATTGGTCTGATTGGCGACGACATCGAAGCCGTGTCCAAGAAAAAAGCCAAAGAGTACGAAGGCAAGGTGATTGTGCCTGTACGTTGCGAAGGCTTCCGTGGCGTGTCGCAATCGCTGGGTCACCACATTGCCAACGACGCCGTGCGCGACTTTGTGTTTGACAAAACCGACCCTGACAAAAACAAATTCGAGTCCAGCCCGTATGACGTGGCCATTATTGGTGACTACAACATCGGTGGCGATGCCTGGTCCAGCCGCATCCTGCTCGAAGAAATGGGCCTGCGCGTGATCGCCCAATGGTCCGGTGACGGCTCGATTGCCGAGCTGGAAAACACGCCCAAGGCCAAGCTCAACATCCTGCACTGCTACCGCTCGATGAACTACATCAGCCGCCACATGGAAGAGAAGTACGGGATTCCATGGGTAGAGTACAACTTTTTTGGCCCGTCCAAAATCGAAGAATCCCTGCGCAAGATTGCCAGCTTCTTTGATGACAGTATCAAGGAGAAAACAGAGCAGGTCATTGCCAAATACAAGGCACTGACCGATGCCGTGATTGCCAAGTACAAACCACGCCTGCAAGGCAAAAAAGTCATGCTGTTTGTCGGTGGCCTGCGCCCCCGTCACGTGATTGGTGCCTATGAGGATTTGGGCATGGAAGTAGTGGGTACCGGCTACGAGTTTGGCCACAACGATGACTATCAGCGTACCACCCACTACGTTAAGGATGGCACCCTAATCTATGACGATGTGACCGGCTACGAGTTTGAGAAGTTTGTGGAGGCCGTGCAACCAGATCTGGTCGGTTCCGGCATCAAGGAAAAATACGTGTTCCAGAAAATGGGCGTGCCTTTCCGTCAAATGCACAGCTGGGATTATTCCGGCCCTTACCACGGCTATGACGGCTTTGCGATTTTTGCCCGTGACATGGACATGGCGATTAACAACCCGGTATGGGGCTTGACCAAAGCGCCATGGCAACAAGCGGCTTAAGAGGAGAACTGAACATGAGCCAGAATGCTGATAAGGTTTTAGACCATTTTGAACTGTTTCGCGAACCAGAATATACGGAAATGTTCGCCAACAAGAAAAAGAATTTTGAATTTGCCGTGCCTGCCGATGAAGTGAAAAAGCAGGTCGAATACGCCAAAACGCAAGAGTACAAAGAGAAAAACTTTGCCCGCGAAGCGTTGACCGTGAACCCGGCAAAAGCATGCCAGCCACTCGGGGCCGTATTTGCTGCGAATGGTTTTGAAGGGACATTGCCCTTTGTGCACGGCTCACAAGGCTGCGTGGCATACTACCGCTCGCACTTCAGCCGTCACTTTAAAGAGCCGACTTCCTGCGTGTCTTCATCGATGACTGAAGATGCGGCGGTATTTGGTGGTTTGAACAATATGATTGATGGTTTGGCCAACTCGTATAGTTTGTACAAACCAAAAATGATTGCGGTTTCTACCACCTGCATGGCCGAGGTGATTGGCGATGACCTGAATGCCTTTATCAAGACCTCACGCGAAAAAGGCTCCATCCCGGCTGACTACGATGTGCCGTTTGCCCACACGCCAGCGTTTGTCGGCAGCCATATCACCGGCTACGATAACGCGCTCAAAGGCATCCTCAACTACTTCTGGGATGGCAAAGCCGGTACCGTGCCTGCGCTGGAGCGCAAGCCTAATGACAGCATCAACTTTATCGGCGGGTTTGACGGCTATGTGGTCGGCAACAACCGTGAAGTGAAACGCATGTTCAACGAGTTTGGCATCACCCCAACCATGCTGTGCGATCCGTCCGACGCCTGGGATACGCCGACCGATGGCGAGTTCCGCATGTATGATGGCGGCACCACACTGGAAGACACTGCCAACGCCATTCATGCCAAAGGCACCATCGTCATGCAGTCCATCTGCGCCGAAAAAACTGCCGACTATATCCAGAGCAAAGGCCAGGAGGTGGTCAAGCTGCATCACCCCGTCGGAGTAAAGGGCACAGACGAATTCCTGATGGCGATCTCCAAGCTCTCCGGTAAACCAATTCCGGCCAGCCTGACCAAAGAGCGTGGCCGTCTGGTGGATGCCATTGCCGACTCGAGTGCTCATATCCACGGCAAGAAATTTGCCCTGTATGGTGACCCTGACCTCATGCTGGGCCTGACCGGCTTCCTGCTGGAGTTGGGTGCTGAGCCAACCACGGTACTCTCCACCAATGGTGACGATGCCTGGGCGGCCAAGGTACAAACCCTGTTTGATGCAAGCCCATTTGGTAAAAACTGCAAGGTCTATCCGAAGAAAGACCTGTGGCACATGCGCTCCCTGTTATTTACCGAGCCTGTCGATTTCCTGATCGGCAACACCTACGGTAAATACCTGGACCGCGACACCGGCATCCCGCTGATCCGGTTGGGTTTCCCGATTTTTGACCGCCACCATAAACACCGCTATCCGGTATGGGGTTATCAAGGTGCACTCAACGTGCTGGTCACTATCCTGGACAAGATCTTTGACCAGATGGACATCAGCACTAACGGCATTGCCACGACAGATTACAGCTTCGATATTATCCGCTAGCCTGTGATTGAATGCGTACCGGGTAGGGTACTCCGATGCCAGGCCCGGTAGCAATGTAGTCCTCTGTCTCTTCCCCCACTTTACAATGATCGATTGTTGAGTGTTTAAGCCTCCCACTAAGGAGGCTTTTCTTTGAGGATGAAGTGGTTGATATGTACATACCGATTTCACACAGTGCGATAGCATGGGTTGAATGCCCACACTGTAATTTAGAATGTAAAACTCATGTGTGTTAGCAACAAGTTTGTTTAACTAAAGATTACGATTATTGCGATTGTTAATCTTTGGATTATTGTTTTTTCTTGAAAGATATTTTTTGATACATGCCCCAGCAAGAACAATAGAAACAAATTTCATTGTCGCATCAATCCAGATTTCCACATGTCGTGGACTGAGCGGGGTAGCGCGTACCCACTGTAGATCTTTCTTTAAGGGCCTATCGCTTCTATGAACTATTTGGTGCCTTCGGTGAAGCATAGCTTCAATTTTTGGCATAACTTCTGTAAAGTCAGATTCCTTTAATCCTAAAGTCCTTGCAAAAATCAACAAATCTCCCCGATTGTTATATGTTAGCTTAGACGTGTACTCTGTAACGCAATCGTTAATAAGCTCTGAAATAGTTTTATCTTTATGTTTCAGTAAGTCACCGAGTAAGAACTTCTCAGCTCTACTATGTCGACCGTGCCCAATTAATGGAACATCATTTAACGTAATTGCATCAGCTGTAGGAAATGTTGCTATGGTTAAAGACCGGAGTAGCTCTTCAAGAGCTGCATGGAGGAAAACGACAGATGCACGCAAGATGTCGGTGGAGAGAATAGTTTTTGAGTTTGGGTGATCCTTTGCCACTGTATTGTAAAGTTCAACAAGCATCCTGCTTCGATGGATATTGCTAGAAAACTGATCTAGTTGGTCAAAAATAAATTGGGCTATTTCATCTTTAGAATCTGCTGGTTCGATTTCGTGGCTCATTTGGGGCATGCTCTGTGAAGTTTAAATTGCACAAATGATAGTTGTTCTGAAGCGCAAGACGGAAGTTTATACAGTTGCCCCACAGCACATTTGTTTTATAAGCAATCTTATCCTTAAATTAACAGGCTCAGTGCTAAGTTTTGTTGGAAAGAAGGGCTGTTTGTTTAACAGCATCAACAATTACTTTAAATCACGCTGTAGCCTTTTAACTCTTTCCAAACAGTCATCATAGGTTAAATCGCAATCGAGTCTTTCAATTGCTGCATAGACTGGCGCTAAAATAGATTTTCTTGTTTCACATTGATGGATAAACGCTTCCAGATTTTTTGTGAATATCATTCTGTTTTGCAAAATTGCATCATACGCATGATCAATCACCACAGCCAAATCCAACAAGTCACGCGGCGTTACTCTATCGCCCCGATGCCATAATTTTTTAGCTACGGTCTCTACAGGCGTTTCTAATAATACTTCTCGCCCTAAAACTTCATGACTCTCAAAAGGGGTTGAGGTTAGGGGGGATGATGCTACAAAGTCAATTTCACCTTCTGGCAGATAAAGCTTGAGGTATTCAGAGCCGTCGGTGTATTGCTGGGTAATTTCTTCGCCTTTTCCACCTAAGCGCGGATTGATGAACCCCAAAAATTGAGGGTCTGGCACAAAAATATCAATATCTTTAGATAAACGGTGTGCATAGTGAAACATCAACACCGTGCCACCGCCGAGGCTCCAACGTGGCAGTTCAACGTCATCCTTTGCCACTGCATCTATGAGGCTAAAAGCTTGCCTGAGCAAGCTTTGCCAAACACCAGCAGGGAACTGTAACGGGTTAGCCATTGATCGCCTGCCAAAATGGCTTGGGTGATTCTATTGCCATTGCCAATTTAGCAAGGTTTTTCCAAAGATGTTTTGGGTTAGCCTGCTGTTGCATTGCCAGCTGTTTCACTGCGCCGGTCAACAAGGCAATTGAGGCCTCTTCAATTAAATGAAACAGCTGACCTTCATAGCCCATTGGCACTTCACCTTTCAGCATGACGGCTTCCAATTCATCCTGAGTCATGGTGTTTTTGTAACTCGTGTTAACGCTGCCAAGTAACATCTGTACAAAGTTCATCGGTTTACCCGTTGAAAATAGTGGCTTGCCAACAATATCCGCCAACTCAGATAACTTCACAGCGCCAATGTCGCCCACCTTGCCGTTTTCAAGATTAACAATTGTTACTCTTGATAGATGTGCAGCTTCAGCAAGTGCCTTTTGACTAAGGCCACATGCTACGCGCTCGTGTTTAATAATTGATCCTATTGTTTGAATATTCATAGCAAAAAGTTTAAGCTTGTCCGTAAATAAAGTAAAGCATACTTTACTTTTATTTGTCAGTATTACAGATTCTGTAGGGTGCTATAGCATACGGTACGCGCTATGGTTTGTTTAAAAGATCGCTATCTTAAAGCGTTAAACGCGCGTGTTTTGAGTTCCTTCCTGATGCGTTACTCACTCCCTTTTCACATGAAATACTGCTAGTGGCTAAGTCATGTCAATGGTGATTGCAAGAGTACGAACATTTAAGCGTCTTGTACTTCATTTAATCTCGCCAACTGGCATACCAAACAATGGATATTGACTCGGATGCTCGTCACATAACATTCCTCTTTGTCGTAAACCTTACAATCGAAATTGCCCTCTAGTTATCTTTTAACTTATTGATTGTAAATAAATATATTGGATTCTCGCATCTTGGCACAGCCTGTGCTATTTCAATAGTAATACATGCGGAGATGTCACGATGCGACAAAGCAAGCCAGTCATCAACGATACCACCTTGCGTGATGGGGAGCAGACTGCCGGGGTGGCGTTTAGCCGTGAGGAAAAATTGCGAATTGCTTTGGCGCTGGCGGAGATTGGGGTGCCAGAACTGGAGGTCGGCATCCCGGCCATGGGCGAGGCGGAAATTGCCGATATACGCGCGATTGCGGCGTTGCAATTGCCGACCAGGCTAATGGTCTGGGGGCGCATGACCGAGGGCGATCTGCTGGCGTGTTTGCGGACCGGGGTGCGGCATGTGAATTTGTCGTTGCCGGTGTCTGATTTGCATATCGAGCGCAAGTTGCGGCGTGACCGGTCGTGGGTGTTGCAGCAGGTGGAACACGTGGTATCGCAGGCGCGCAAGGAGGGCTTGCAGGTGTCGGTGGGCGGGGAAGATGCTTCTCGCGCAGACCCGCAGTTTTTGCAGCAGGTGGTGGCGGTAGCAGAAGAGGCGGGCGCTTGCCGTTTTCGCTATGCCGATACCCTGGGCATTCTTGACCCGTTTACCACGTATGAGCGCATTGCAGCCTTGCGTGCGATGACGACGCTGGACATCGAAATGCATGCGCATGACGACCTCGGCCTGGCCACTGCCAATGCACTGGCGGCAATTCGTGCCGGGGCCAGCCATGTCAATACCACAGTCAACGGCTTGGGTGAGCGTGCGGGCAATACGCCGCTAGAAGAGGTGGTGACCGCCTTGTGGCGAGTCCACGGGCTGGACCTGGGACTGGATATGCATGCCTTTCCAGAAATTTCGCAGCTGGTGGCTCAGGCGTCGGGGCGGGCCGTGGCGCTCAATAAAAGCATCGTCGGTGCGGCGGTGTTTACCCATGAGTCTGGTATGCATGTCGATGGCCTGCTTAAAGACCCAGCTACCTATGAAGGCTTTGACCCGGCAGCAGTTGGGCGCGAGCGGCATTTGGTGCTGGGCAAGCATTCCGGTAGTCATAGCGTGCGCCATGTCTATGCGCAATTGGGCATCTGTTTGCAGTCAGACGACACAGACTGGTTGTTACAGCGCATCCGCCAGTTTGCCGTGATGGCCAAACGCAGTCCTGCAATGGAAGAGCTCAAGCATTTTTATCTGGAAGGTCAGTCCAGGCCGGGGAGAATGTCATGAATGCAGGCGCACCCACACTTTCATTCTTTGGTTTGCTGCGTGAAGACCTCGCGTGCGTGTTTGAACGCGATCCGGCGGCGCGTCACTGGCTGGAGGTCTTGCTGACCTATCCCGGGTTGCATGCCACCTTGCTGCATCGTATTTCGCATGGCTTGTGGCGGCGCGGCTGGCGCTTTGCAGCGCGCTGGTTGAGTTATGTCACACGCATGTTCACGCAAATTGATATCCATCCCGGTGCTTGCATAGGTCGCCGCTTTTTTATCGATCATGGCTGTGGCGTGGTCATTGGCGAAACGGCCGTGATTGGCAACGATGTCACGCTGTATCACGGCGTGACACTGGGCGGCGTGTCGTGGAACCCCGGCAAGCGGCATCCAACGTTATGTGACGGCGTCATGGTCGGCGCTGGCGCAAAAATCCTGGGGCCGGTGGTGGTGGGTGCAGAGGTGAGGGTGGGTGCCAACTCGGTGGTGATACAGGATATTCCGGCAAGAATGACCGTGGTCGGCATCCCCGGCCGCGTGGTGCTGCCTGACAATGCCCGCCGCCAGCCACAGCAAGGCATAGACCTCGACCACCATTTGATGCCAGACCCGGTAGGCAAGGCGGTCAGTGCCTTGCTTGACCGTATAGACCAACTGGAACGCACACTGGCCGTGATGCGAGAAGGCCAGCGTGCCGAGTCAGAAGCGCTTGTAGAACGCAGTGTAGCCGAAGCTCGTTCGCGCAAACGCCTGGATTCCTGATTTAACCAAGATTTTTACTGGAGAGCCTTATGAGTGCCTTGTTATCCCGTATGCAAACTTTTTCTGCTGCTGAAGAGTTTTTTGAGTTTCTTGGTGTCGCCTATGACCCGCACGTGGTACACGTCAACCGCCTGCATATCCTCAAGCGCTTTCAACAATATCTGGCGCGTGAACAGGTGGATTCATCCCAACCGGAAAGCGTGCAGCTGGCTGCTTACCAGCGCTTGCTGCAAACCGCCTATGAGGACTTCGTACACTCCAATGCCGCCACCGAAAAAGTGTTCAAGGTATTCCAGGAGGCTGACGGCAGTAAAACCTTCAATCTCAACAGTTTGCGCCAGACATTGCCCTCACAGCGTGCCTGATTTGTCGGCTTTGCGACAAATTGTATGGTAGTGATATTTATTTATAAGTCACTGAATAATATATAAAAAATATTTTTTAACGGCGTGGCATGGTTGTTGCAATAGCCTATATAACAGGGCGCAAGCGAGTGCCCCGATAGCAGAGGAAGGAAGCGTTATGCATATTGTGGTTTGTATCAAACAGGTGCCAGACAGCGCGCAAATACGGGTGCATCCGGTGACCAACACCATTATGCGGCAGGGCGTGCCGACCATTGTGAACCCGTATGATTTGTACGCGCTGGAAGAAGCGTTGCGGCTGAAAGATGAATATGGTGCCCGTGTCACCGTGCTGACTATGGGGCCACCGATGGCCGAGGCGGCTTTGCGCAAAGCGATTTCTTATGGCGCAGATGACGCCGTGTTGGTGACAGACCGTATTTTTGCCGGGTCTGACACCTTGGCCACCAGCTATGCACTGGCTGCGGCGATTCAGCAGATCAGCAAAGATATTCCGGTGGATTTGGTGTTTACCGGCAAGCAAACCATTGATGGCGATACTGCGCAAGTCGGCCCCGGCGTGGCAAAACGGCTGGATATGCAGTTACTCACCTATGTTTCAAAAATCCGTTCGCTGGATACTGACAAACAGGAAATCGTCGTCGAGCGGCGTTCCGAAGGCGGCGTGCAGGTGCTCAAAACCCAAATCCCCAGCCTGATTACCGTGCTCGAAGGCAATAACGAAATGCGTTTTGCCACCATGGCCAATATGTTCCGTGCTGCCCGTTATCCGGTCAAAATCTGGAATAAAGACGCCGCCGGGATTGAAGACCCGACCAAAACCGGCCTGAAAGGCTCGCCTACCGTGGTTTCCAAAGTGTTTGCACCGACACCACGCGCGACCAAGGCCGAGATCATTCAATGCGAAAGCAACGAGCCCAAAGACCTGAGCGTGACCTTGCTCGCCAAAATGTTTACCAAGTTTCCCAACATCGAGAAAGAGCTGCTGAAGCGGTCGGCTTGAACAGATCCAGGGAGCATGAAGTAAAGGAATCCATATGAGTGAAGAAACCAAAAAACCGGCACCGGCAGGCAAGAAGAAATTTGAGCTTGATGAGCGTCTGAAAGCGTATAAAGGCGTCTGGGTGTTTATTGAACATGAGCGCGGCGCCATACATCCCGTTTCGCTGGAATTATTGGGCGAAGGCCGCAAACTGGCCGATATGCTGGGTGTGGAATTGGCAGGCGTGGTGATGGGTCCCCCCGGAGAGACCACCCGCAGTTTTTGCCAGGAGGCCTTTTACCATGGCGCAGACCTGTGCTACCTGATTGAAGACCCGCTGCTGCAAGATTATCGTAACGAGCCTTATACCAAAGGGCTGACCGATCTGGTCAACAAATACCAGCCTGAAATCTTGTTCCTTGGTGCAACCACATTGGGCCGCGATTTGGCAGGCAGTGTCGCCACCACGCTCAAAACCGGCCTCACTGCTGACTGTACCGAGCTCAATATAGACCTCGACGTGCGCAGCCTGCTGGCGAGTCGCCCAACCTTTGGCGGCTCCTTGCTGTGTACCATTCAGACCCTGAATTACCGTCCGCAAATGGCCACTGTGCGGCCACGTGTGATGGCGATGCCAGAGCGCGACGCGACGCGCAATGGCCGCATCATTGAAGATACCTTGAGCATGATAGAAGACAGCATCATTACCAAAGTGCTGGAATTTATCCCGGACGAGATGCAAGACAAACCGCAACTGCCATTTGCCGACATTATCGTCGCCGGTGGTCGCGGCATGAAAAAGCCGGAGAACTTCAAATTGATCTGGGAACTGGCGCAAGTGCTGGGCGCAGAAGTCGGCGCCACTCGCCCCGTGGTGCAAGCGGGCTGGGTCGAGCTAGACCGTCAGGTCGGGCAATCTGGCAAAACCGTGCGCCCCAAACTCTATATCGCGGTGGGCATTTCCGGCGCCATCCAGCACAGGGTCGGCATGGATGCCTCGGATGTGATTATCGCCATCAACAACGACCCCAATGCGCCGATTTTTGACTTTGCTCACTATGGCATTGTCGGCAATGCCATGACCATATTACCGGCGCTGACCGAGGCATTTAAGGCACACCTGGCAACCGCAAGAAAGGCAGGCTAAGCATGAGTGAAAAATTTGATGTGATCATTGTGGGCGCGGGCCCATCTGGCAATGCCGCCGCCTTGCGTCTGGCACAGGCCGGACTCAGCGTATTGCAATTGGAACGTGGTGAAAGCTCAGGCTCGAAAAACGTACAAGGTGCGATTTTGTATTCGGATGCATTGGAAAAACTGATTCCTGACTTCAGGGACGATGCGCCACTGGAGCGGCATATCATCGAACAGCGCATGTGGGTGCTGGATGACGACTCCTACATGGGTTCGCACTACCGCTCGGACAGCTTTAACAAGCCGCCCTATAACCGCTACACCATGATACGTTCGCAGTTTGACAAGTGGTTTTCCGAGCGCGTGCAAAAGGCCGGGGCGCTGGTCATATGCGAAACCACGGTGACCGAACTGCTGCTGGATGGCCAGCGTGTCATCGGTGTACGCACGGACCGTCAGGGCGGTGAGATTTATGCCGATGCGGTGATACTGGCCGATGGGGTCAACTCCTACCTGGCGAAAAAAGCCGGCTTTCACCCCGAGCTGCATCCCAAGGATGTGGCGCTGGCGGTCAAGGAAATCCACTTTATGCCAACCGAGCTGATTGAGCAACGCTTTAACGTCAAGGGCGAAGAGGGCGTGGTCATCGAGATGGCGGGCAAAATCACCAAGGGCATGATGGGGACGGGTTTTCTCTATACCAACCGCGAGTCGGTGACCATCGGCGTCGGTTGTATGCTGTCCGACTTCAAAGCCCAGCAAACCACCCCTTATGCCTTGCTGGAGCAAATGAAAGCGCATCCGGCCATCCAGCCGCTGATTGAAGGCGGCGAGATGAAAGAATATACCGCGCACCTGATTCCAGAAGGCGGCTACAACGCCATGCCGGATTTGTTTGGCGATGGCTGGCTCATCGTTGGCGACGCTGGCATGTTTGTTAACGCCGTGCACCGCGAAGGTTCCAATCTGGCCATGACCACCGGCATGGTGGCGGCGGATACCTTGATTGCCTTGCGTGCCGAGGGCCTGCCCTTCAGCAAGGCCAACCTCAAGCGCTACGAGGCCACGCTCAACGACAGCTTTGTCATGAAAGACCTGAAAAAATACAAGGACATGCCGGCAATCTTCCACAAAAATCCGCAGTTTTTTAATGACTATCCCGAGTTGTTGTCCAAAGCCGCCCACACCATGCTGACTGTGGATGGGGTGGATAAAAAATCTAAAGAAAAGCAGATACGCCACAGCTTCCGTCAACGCCGCTCACTGATGGGCCTGATGGGAGATGCGTTCAAGTTATGGAGGGCTTTTGAATGAGTATTGTCGTCAAGGTTGAAGAGAAACTGTTCCAGAACCGCTACAAGGTGGACAGCGGCAAGCCGCATATCGAGATCAAGGATGCTGACGTCTGCCGCCATTGTGACAGCCATGCCTGTACCGTGTGTTGCCCCGCTGGCTGCTGGACCATGGAAGGTAACGGCAATGTCACCGTGATCAGTGATGGCTGCCTGGAATGTGGCACCTGCCGCATTATCTGTAACGAGCACCGCAATGTGGCCTGGGAATACCCGCGTGGTGGCTACGGCATCCTGTTCAAGTTCGGCTAATCCCTTTTTTGTATTGCATTGTTGGAGACATCCCCATGAGTAAACCCGCCAGACAAGTGTTTGTATGTAACCAGGCCAGACCACCGGGCCACCCGCGTGGCTCGTGCCATGGACGGGGCAGCAATGATATTTTGCAGGCGTTCTGGCAACAGGTGCAGACGCGCAATCTGTGGGAGCAGTTTTCAGTGACGTTTAGCGGCTGCCAGGGCCCCTGTGACAGTGGCCCGCATGTGCTGGTCTACCCGGAAAGCGTGATGTACGGTGGTGTGAGCAAAGACGACGTGACCGAAATCATAGACAAGCACCTGCTGGCAGGCGAAGTGGTCGAGCGCCTGAAAGTGCCGGACAGCGTGTGGTAAGCGAGGCGATAGATGCACGTTCGGCCTATGTCAGCCCCGCAATCGTCGGGGCATATTCTGAGCGCAACACGACCGAGCGGTATTGTCGCCCACGAGGATTTGCCGTCACCGATAGCCGGATATCTGGCTGCCGCCGCGGCTACCCGTGACTGGCGCGAGTCTGAATCATTGTTGCTACGAGCCCAACAGGCCTCGCCCGACTGCCTGCATGTGTATTACACACTGTACAAGCTGTATGCCGTACACAATCGTCTCAGTGATGCCGAGCGGGCCGTGCATATGGCGCTGGACACGGCAGCCAGGCTGGCGCAGATCGACAGCCACTGGCAATCACTCACCGCGCAAAGCTGCGACTGGACACAGGTCGATTCGCCGCAACATTTTTTCCTGTTTAGTCTCAAGGCGTTTGCCTATATCCGGCTGCGTCAGCAACGCCTGTCAGAGGCACGGCAAATACTGAGCAAGTTGCAGGAGATCGATCCACAAGACACGGTTGGCGCCTCAGTCATACAAGCTTATGCCGATGGAGTCCCGCTATGAGCCTGGCTAGCGCCACCATGCTTAATATTATGCTGCAATCCTGCGAGGCAGTGCTGACCCTCACCGAGGATGTCGCTCCAGAGGGTTTTTTCAGCAGCCAACTCACCCAGGCTGAAACCCTGCGCCACCTGCGTATTATTGCCGAAAATGTAGACCGCCTGCCGATGGAAAACAAAACGGCCATGTCTGAAATCGACTGGGCAGGCTGGAATGTCCTGCTGTCACAAGTCCGTTCGTCGGGCGGCTTCGAGCGCGATGCCATTTGGTTTGCCATCCGCGCCATGGTGCCAGCGACCCTGATGTGGCTGCGCGTGTTCAGGCAGCAGCAACCGGCGCTGTTCAGTATGACCGTATAAGCGAATGATGATGCTACCTGCCACCAACCTACTGCCGCAACGTGTGATTATCTGTCATTTTGATAATTACAGCACTGCACTGCTGTTCGTGCGCTGGCCCCATGGCGGGTTGTTGGCACCGGCTGCCTTGCCCGCCAGTGCCAGCGTATTAGCAGAGCCTGACCAGCCGTTGCGCCAGCCCCTCACGGCAGCACAAGGGGTAGAAATCGTCAAAACCCTGAATGTGCCTGCTGACACACTGCAATACCAGCATGATTTTACGGCCTGGGTCACCACTGATGAAGGTCCATTACGCATTCATCTTTGTCGTTACATGACACCGGATGCGCCCAAGTCCGAAATCGCCTTATTTGGCGGTGAGTTCAGGCATATGAGTGCCTTGCGTAGCGCTGACAGGCAGGAGTTATTGTTATTGCGACAGGTGTTTGACTGGTTTATGCGAGGTGAAGGGCAGTAACTGGCAGTTTTTCCGGTGTCTATGATGGCAGCTGGCACAAAAACTGCATAGTCTTGCCTATCGCTATATAATCTACTTTATAGCGTAGCAAATGTGACAAACATGACAAAGGCAGACAGAAAGATGACAACGCAGATGACGCAGACCATGCAGGTAAGTGGCTCACTGGTGCTGGGACCGGAAGGCAGTGATGGCCAGGCTGGCTTGCTGACAGACCGTCGCCTGGCACTGCTGGAGCATATCGGTAGCTGCGGCTCTATCTCGCAGGCGGCCAAACTGGCAGGACTCAGTTACAAGGGGGCCTGGGATGCGGTGGATGCCATGAACAGTTTGTTTGGCGACGCACTGGTGCAGACTACCACAGGTGGCAAGGGTGGGGGCGGGGCGCAATTGACTGAAGCCGGCATCCGTGTCGTGGATGCCAGTCGCGTGTTAAGGCGTGAGCACCAGAAATTTTTACAGGCGGCCAGTGATGGCATCGCTGATTTTGACAACATTTATACATGGATGCGGAGGCTGACAGTGAAAACCAGTGCGAGAAACCAGTTTTTTGGCAAGGTGGTGGCAATCAAGCAGGCGCAGGTCAATGTTGAAGTGACCCTGCAATTGACTGGCGGCGACCAGATACACGCTGTCATTACCCATGATGGCTTGAATGAGCTGGGCTTGCAGGTGGGCAGCGAGGCCTGGGCACTGGTTAAGGCCAGTTGGGTGATCCTCGCCAGTCCTGAAGCCGCGACTGGCCTGAGTGCACGCAACAAACTGGGCGGCGAGGTGACTCGAGTCCACCAGGGCGGTGTCAACGCCGAAGTCAGTCTGCGCAGCACCGGAGGCAATGTGATCACCGCGACCGTGACCAATGACAGTGTGGCCGAACTGCAACTGGCCGCTGGTAAAACGATGGTAGCCATCTTTAAAGCCAGCAGTGTGATTTTAGGGGTGAGCGAGTAGTTTTTTCTCTATCGCTATATATCTTGCTTTATATCGAGTCTTTGAATACATCAGGGAGCGCTTTACATGAAAAAAGTATCCATACTGGTCAGTCTGGCCTGGCTGGGGATGCCAACCAGCCAGGCGTGGGCAGATGCTGAAACCGATGCCCGCATCGCGCAATTGCAGCACATGCTGGAAGTACAACAAACACAAATGCAACAGATGGCAGATGCATTGAAGTTGCTCCAGGCACGGTTAGAAAAACCGGCGGAAACCAGAGGGGTAGCGAGCGATGACAAACAGGTCTTGCGTGATCAGCAGTGGAAGATGGACGCGATGGCCGATGAAATCAAGGCGCTACAATCTGCCCGTGGCAAATCGAGTGGCCAGCCAGTGTACGCCAACTTTAAAAATGGCCTGAGTTTTGAAGATGGTAGTGGCGCCTGGAAACTGGGCCTTAATGGCCGCGTGCAAGCCGACTACCGCAGTTTCTCTCCGGATATTGCAGCCGCAGATACCTTCAACATTCGTCGCGCCCGGCTGGGTGCTAATGTGGCGATGAAGGATTTTGCGGCAAGACTGGAAGCCGAATATAGCGGTACGGCCAATAATGGCAGTGTCGGCCTGACCTATGCGCACGTCGACTACCTGCATTTTAACGGATTCAAATTACGCGCAGGTCAGTTCAAGCCGTTTTATGGACTTGAGCGTGCCATGAATGCCAACTTTACAGATTTTCAGGAACGGGCAGGCACGGACTATCTGCTGGGTGCCACTTTTGACCGCGGCGTGATGGTGTTTGGCGAACCTGTGCCAGGGTTGTTCTATAACGCCTCATGGACCGATGGTAAAGGCGTTAACACAGCCACTGCCAATGGTGATGAAACCGATGCCAAATATGACAACAAGGATGCGCTGGTACGTGTGGTCGGCAATATTGCCCAGTTTGCCGACTGGAAAGACAGTGTCCTGCATATCGGCAGCTTTTATGCCAGGGGCCAACAGGAACCTGGCAGCGTGCCAACCCTGAATGTACTGACCGAAGGCCGCGGATACACCGTATTTTCTACCAGTGAAGGTTTTACGCGCGCAGTTGACCGTACGCGTGAGGGTTATGAACTTGGGCTGGCACACGGTCCGGTCAAGCTACAGGCAGAACATATACGCGAAAATTTTGATGGCACCGGGTTTGATCGTGACCTGACCGCATGGTATGCCAGCCTCAACTGGCTGGTGAGCGGTGAAACCTTTACCAGCACCTATAAAGATGGCATGTTTGGCCGCTTGCGTCCCAAACAGGATTTTGTCTGGGGGGGCGAGGGCTGGGGCGCGTTGCAACTTGGGGCACGTTACAGCAAGTTTGATGGCGGTGATTTTGTTAGCACTAATGCTACCGGAACTGGCAAGTTGGCAAGTGGCCGTAGCAACGCGTTTGATGCCTGGACGATAGGCGCCAACTGGGTGCTGACGCCCTATGTGCGTGTGATTGCCAACTATGTGCACACCCATTTTGATACCCCGGTGACCACCACAGCCACCGTCTCAGGTAGCAGCAAAACGTATACGCTGGATCATGAAGACGCCGTCACCATGCGTGCCCAATTCGATTTCTAACTTTTATTCAGACAAGGAGATCCCATGCGATCACTCAAACAACTGCTGATAGCCAGTGTGCTGGCAGTTTCCATGCAGGTCCAGGCTGCCGAGCCCTTTACTGTGGCCATTGCGGCCAACCTCAAATACGTGTTCGATGACCTGGCTGCCGAGTTTAAACAGGAAACCGGCATCGAGGCACAAAGCGTGCTCAACGCTTCTGGCAAAATTGCCACCCAGGTACGCCAGGGCGCGCCCTTTGATGTATTCATGTCTGCCGATATGGAGTTTCCCGAGGGCTTGTATAAAGAAGGCTTTGCCGTGACCGCGCCCAAACCCTACGCCTACGGGTTGCTGGTGCTATGGTCACAAACCGGGGCCGATTTAAGCAAGGGCGTGGCCGGACTGACGGATGCGGCTGTCGGCAAAGTGGCCATTGCCAATCCAAAGTTGGCGCCGTTTGGCAAACAGGCACTCAAGGCCATGGAGTTCTACAAGGTAAAAACCGTGCTGGAACCCAAACTGGTCTATGGCGAAAGCATTACCCAGGTCAGCCAGTACGTGGATAGCAAAGCGGTAGATGTTGGCTTCAGTGCCAAGTCGATTGTCGTTGCACCGGAGACTACAGGCAAGGGTAAATGGGTGGCTGTGTCAGAAGAGAGTTATGAGCCGATTGCGCAGGGCGTGGTCATCCTCAAGCATGGCATAGATAACAATGCGGATGCCGCCGGCAAGTTTTATGGGTTCGTGCAGTCGGAAAAGGCGCGTGCCATCTTTGCAAAAAACGGTTATAAATTGCCCTGAGGCATCACACAGGAAACATCATGTTAAGCATCGAGGATATACAGACCATTTGGCTGACCATCAAGCTGGCCAGTCTGGTCACCCTGCTATTGCTCATCATAGGCACGCCCGTCGCCTGGTGGCTGGTACGCAGCCGCGTCTGGTGGAAAGGGCTGGTGGCCTCGGTCGTGGCCTTGCCGCTGGTGCTGCCACCTTCAGTGTTGGGGTTCTACCTGTTGCTGGCGATGGGACCACAAGGCCCGCTGGGTAAGCTGACACAGGCCACTGGTCTGGGCAGTTTACCGTTTACTTTCTGGGGGCTGGTACTGGCCTCGGTGTTATATTCCCTGCCGTTTATGGTGCAACCCTTGCACACCGCGTTTGAGGCTATCGGTGAGCGGCCGCTGGAGGTAGCAGCAACCTTGCGTGCTTCGCCACTGGATACGTTTTTCAGTGTGGTGGTGCCGATGTCCTGGCCGGGATTTCTGACGGCAGCTATGCTCACCTTTGCCCACACGGTAGGCGAGTTTGGGGTGGTACTCATGATAGGCGGCAATGTGCCGGGACAAACGCGCGTCGCTTCGGTACAGATTTATGATCATGTGGAAGCCCTGGAATATAGTCAGGCGCATACACTGGCCGCGGTCATGCTGCTGTTTTCGTTTTTGGTGTTGCTGGCGCTGCATGTGTGGCGCACGCAACCGAACAGGGGTTACTGACATGGGCGAGATACAGGCACGTTTTCATCTGGCCAGGCCAAGCTTTACTCTGGATGTAGACCTCACCCTGCCCGGGCGCGGCATCACCGTCCTGTTTGGCCCTTCCGGTTCAGGCAAAACCACGCTGTTGCGCTGTATTGCCGGGCTGGAGCAACCCAGGGAGGGCTATCTGCGCTTTCAGGGCGAGCGCTGGCAGGAGGATGCGTATTGCCTACCTACACATCGCCGTCCCATCGGCTATGTGTTTCAAGAGGCAAGTCTGTTTCCGCATCTGACGGTGCTGGAAAACCTGCGTTTTGGCCTCAGGCGCAATACGCAGGCGCGGCCAGCAGATCTGGAGGCGGCCATCGCCTTGCTGGAATTGACGCCGCTACTGGGTAGAAACCCGGCACATTTGTCCGGGGGGGAGCGACAACGGGTGGCCATGGCGCGGGCCTTAGCAGTAAGGCCGCGGCTCCTATTGATGGATGAGCCGCTGGCTGCCCTGGATTATGCGCGCAAACAGGAAATCTTGCCCTATCTGGAGCGCCTGCATGACAATCTGGATATTCCATTGCTGTATGTCAGCCATGCCCATGACGAAGTAGCACGCCTGGCTGACCATATCGTTATGCTGCAAGCCGGCAGAGTGTTGGCTCAAGGACCATTGCTGGAGACGCTGGCGCAACTGGATACTCCGATCCGCCTGGGGGAAGACAGCGGCGTGGTCCTGCAGGCGCAGGTCAGCGAACTTGACCAGGAATGGCATCTGATGCGGCTGGCATTTGACGGTGGCAGCGTCTGGACCAGGCAGCGAGACCTGCCGCTGGGGCATCAGCTGCGGGTACATATTCAAGCCCGTGATGTCAGTGTGGCCATCCGGCCACAAACCGATAGCAGTATCCAGAACCAGTTGCAGGGCGTGGTCGATGCCATGGCCATAGACACGCATCCCGGTGTCATGCTGATCCGTGTCAAGGTGGGAGCTTCGGTGCTGATTGCCAGACTCACTAAACGCTCGGCGTCGACCCTGGGCATCACTGTCGGTCAGTCAGTCTGGCTACAGGTCAAATCGGTGGCACTGATGGAGTAGGCGCGTTTCGCGCCATGCACGACGCATCCGCATCTTGAATGCGCAAGAAAGGAGTCCACTCATGATAGAACAACTCTATGCCAATTTGTCTGTGGCTGAACAACAGCGAGTGATTCGCGCCGAGCGTTTTGAAAGGCACGATGAACCCTCACTGCAAGCTACCAAGATCCATGGCTACGCCGCCGACGGGGGTAAGTGTTTTTATTACCACAGTTTTGTCTTGTCGGAAGAGGGCTTTGATATCGATGAGTTTCCGCTACGCATCGATGTCTATTACGAACGGGTGATGGCCTGGCGTCTGAAAGACGGTGGCTGGTTAAAAACTACCACCATCTCTGATCAACTGGATGCTTGCCAGCCACGCTTTCATACCCGGCCAGCGGAATGGGTGGCCAGCCTCTGAGGGTAAACGCCTAGCTGGCAACTGCCAGTATCACCGCAGAGGCTTTGAATACCACGCTGGCACTGGCGCCCTGACTGAGTCCAAGTTCACGTGCGGCTTCATGGGTAATGCTCGCAAACACGGTATTGCCGCCCGGCAAATCGAGTTTGACTTCGGCACTGACCGGCCCGCTGATCACCTGTGCCACCACGCCGCGCAGCACATTACGTGCGCTCAGGGCATAGCCCTCGCTCTCTGTCATCACCATCATTGACGAGGCTTTGACCAGGGCCAGCACCGATTTGCCACTGGTCAGGCCCAGACTGTGTGCACTGCTGTGGGTGACCATGGCCACCAGCGTGTCGCCATTGCCGAGGGCAATTTCGATTTCGGTATGTACGCTGCCAGGGTGTACGGCAGTGATGTTTCCCTGGAACTGGTTACGTGCGCTGATTTTCATGACGATATTTTCCTGATCGGGTTGAGATACCATTAGTGTATGCAAGCGCGCTGTAAAACATCAACCGCAGCGTCGGGCCTGCGGCTGTCAACGCTGCTATATTACGCAGCGTGAGCCAGCTTTTCCGGCAGCGCCTGCACCAGTGGTGCCAATGCTTCATAGCCGCCATCCACGCTGTAGACTTCCTTGTAGCGGAAGTCGTCAAACATCTGCGCAAACACCTTGCTTGCATTGCCGTGATAGCAATAAATCATCACCGGGATATTGCGCGGCAGGCTGCGCAAGACCTGTTCCAGTTTGTACTCGGACAGCTGGTCGGCCCCTGGCAGATGGCCACTCTGGTAACTGTGCATATCTCGGGTATCAAACAGCGCGATTTCCGCAAAGCGTTCCGGGTTACTCAACATTTCAGCGGCTTGTGCCGCAGCAATGGTTTGCCAAGTCATAGCTTACTCCTCTGGTCCAAAACATAATTCATAATCCACACAGACACCGCAACTGGGCGATTTGCATATCAATACGTTTTCCTGCTCGCACAGCTGCCGGTAAAAAAACTTTTTCCACTTCATGTCGCTGCTGTTTTTGGCCACCAGCGCCGGGAAATAGTCGCGCATCAGTTGCGACAGTTCGGCGCGGCTGGACAGTTTGAGGTCTTGCCACAAATGGTTGGCGCCGCTGCAGCAGGTGCCTGCAATCAATCTTGCCAGTGCATAGGTGTTCACGTGTTGATCCAGCGCATGTGCCATCAATAATGCAATCAAATCCTCAAACTCGTCCCAGCCATGGCCAGATGAGGCTAGGGAACTTGCTACAACAGCACTGGGCGGGGAGAGGCTCTGTTGCATACGGGTTCCCCTCAGGCCGGGGCGTGGGTATAGCACTTTTTCGGACAAATTTTGGCGCAGGCCTCGCAGCCCACGCAGTTTTCCGGATGGGCGATGGTCATGACTTTCTTTTCATACTCATCATCCTCATCGTCGCCCAGCGTCATGGCGATGCGGTCACCGTCTTCAGTAATGCCCACCAGCTCCAGCACATCACGGCCACAGACACGAAAGCAGCGGCCACAGCCTATGCACTTTTCCTCTGCGATCTGCTCGGCAAATTGCGGCGTCCACGCCACGCCGCTGGGTAAGGTTACGCTAAATGCCATGGCAAGCTCCTAGCCACCGGCTGCCACCAATTTCTGGCGGGCAGCAGTGAGTTGTTGATAGGCCTTGAAGGTTTTCTCGGCCACTTCCGGAATTTTTTCCCAGCCGGTCGGTAAGTCTTCGGACAAGTCATGCAAGTCCATTTTGAGTTGGGTGGCCTGGGCATTGAGTTTTTTCACCTCGGCCTTGATGGTGTCTACGTCACTTGTTTCTATGTCACTCATGGCGCGCTCCTAACCGTAATTCACCACTTCGGGAAACTTTTGTATCATGTCCACCGCGGCCTGTACCAGTTTCTGGCCTTCGGCGGCCAGCTTGTCCATGGTTTCAAAACCAAAGCGGTGCACATCACGCAGATGCTTGTTCACCACCACCAGGCGGCCTGCAGTCAGCAGCATTTTGCCAAAGCCCTCGTGATGCATTTTCATCATGGGCGAGACCATGACGCCGGTTTCCCGCTCCACCGCCAGGCCCACCGCGTTATAAAACAATTCTAGCCGCCACAAGGTTTCCGGGTCGGGGTCGCCGATAATTGGCATCTCGCGGCGCTGTTCCTTGCTGATGATATAAGGCGCCAGCAAGGTCGCATTATCCTTGCCCTCCCATGCGCCATGGGTGTCTTGCGCCCGCCATTGCTTAATCAGTTCGATCACAAATGGCGAGGTCCAGGGATCACTGGCTACTGGCGCTTCGGCGACTGCTGTCATGTTTTTCTCCTATAAATAAATATTGCTTACCGCATTAACACGCAAACGCCTTCGGTTTTCTCTGAGCACTCCGTGTCCTTGGTGGCTCAAAATGAATTTAAAAGCTTTAATTAGCCACAGAGCGCACAGAGGTCACAGAGAAATTCTTAGTTTGCTGAGTGCACTTGCTGCTTTTGTGTTTTATTGGCGAATCATTGCGTTTACGAAATCATTTTTTAATCACAGCACAGGCCAAACATTTATCCGGTTCTACCTCTGTGCGCTCTGTGTCCTCTGTGGCTCAAAAAGCCTTTAAAACCTTTATTAGCCATAGAGCGCACAGAAGTCACAGAGAAATTCTTAGTTTGCTGAATGCACTTGCTGCTCTGTGTTCTCGGCGTCTCTGTGGTAAATAGCCTTTAAAACCTATACCGTTTCTTCTTCCTCATCAAAATCGACCGTTGTGGCCTGGTCTTTAAGCAGGGCTTTGCGTAACCAGGGGGGTGGGGTGCCTTTGAGCACATCCTGCAATTTGCCTAAAATTTCGTCTATCGGTTCATCGGCGGTGACTTTGACCGGGTGTATCTTGTGCGCCACCACACGGGCAGCGGCAGAGCCACCGATGGCCGCCACATACAGCAGCGCACAGTCTTTAATGACTTCCAGCTTGGGCGCCAGCTTGTCTTCGTTGCCGTCTTCTTTTAAATCGCCATCAAAGGGCACCGAGTGCAAAAAGGTCCAGCTTTCTGGCGTCAGCTCATAAATGGCCAGGTGCTTGGCCCAGCCAAAGTGGGCGTCGACCCGTTTTAAATCCTGTGTAGCAAATGCGACTTTCATATGGGTTTCCTTTACGGGGTTAACTGAAATGCACAGTGCTTTCTAAATGCATGTCGCTTGCGCTGTGGCAACTGCCAGCAGGCGTACAACTGTTGCAGCCGGTGGCGGCACCAGCCTCGCTTGCTGGTGCGGGATACCAGTGATCAGGGGCTGGTTCATGGCTCTGTGCCAGAAAGGTGTTGGCCAGTTCAAATGCCAGATCACGCGTGCCCCGGTAGCCCACGCTAACTTTGTGTGCGGCGCCGATACGGTCAAAAGTCGGGATGCCGATACGGATAAAAGGCAGATGCAGGCGCTCGGCCAGTTGCCTGCCGTGCGAGTGGGTGAGCAGCAGGTCACAGTCTTGTGCCAGCACTTCCAGATCTTCCAGATCACCGATTTGAACCTGTTCTATAGGCAGTTGCGCCAATAACGGCGAGTGGGTGGTGGTCACCGCGCGCAAGTCACAGCCCATCTCTAGCAAAAACTGGCCGTAGCTCCACAACATGTCGGGTTCGGCACCAATGGCGACGGTTTTGCCGCCGGTATAAAAATGCGCATCCAGCATGGCATCCTGACACTGGCTGCGCTGGCGGCGCAATTTCATCGGGACGGGTGTGCCAGTCAGCTCAGATAAAGATTGCACAAAAGCATCACTGGCGGCCAGCCCAGTCAGGCGGTCAAACAGGCGATAAGGCACGCCGCATTGGGCTTCCAAAGCTTGCGCGGCGGGGCGCATTTGCTCGCCAATGGCCAAGGTATAGCGAGCCGCACCCAGGGTCTGTAACTGCTCCAGAGTGGTGCCGCCCAGTGTAGTCGGTGTAAAGTCGTCTGGAATATGGCCATCCAGCGAGCCGGAAATGTCGGGCACTATCACCGCCTCCAGACCGAACAGTTCGACAATGTCGCGAATTTCCTGCAAGTCGCCCGGTGTTAAATGGCTGCCAGCCAGCACATTGACGAGGCGCGCATGGCGCACGCTCACAGGCTGTGCAAAGTGCTGCACTATTTTCAGCACCGCCTTGCTCCAGCCATCCTGAAACGCGCCCACGTAGTCAGGTGTCGATACATACAGGATATGCATGTCGGCCAGCTCGGGGTGTTTTTGCGCAATCAGCTTGAGATAGGCATCCACATCATCGCCCTTGGTTTCGGTCAGCCCGGTAGAGGCGATGCCGAGGATGGACGGCTGGTTGCGTTTCCAGATATTGACGATGGTCTGCTCGATATTGTCCATGCCACCAAGGATGGTGGTGACCTCGCTCATGGCCGTGGTTTGCATGGGGATCATTTCGCGGAAATGCCGCACAAACAATACCAGCCCGAATGAAGTACAGCCCTGTGAACCATGCAGGGTAGGCAGGCAGTGCTGCAAGCCCATAAAGGCCAGCGCCGCCCCGATGGGTGCGCTCATCTTGAGCGGGTTGACGCTACAGGCTTTACCGGGGCTGAGTACTTGTGCCATGGTCTTGCTCCCTTCAGGCCGCGATGTCGCCGCTGGTCAGTGGCGGCTCATCGCTGCTGACCGCCGTTTCCCACGGCGCTGGTTGCCGCACCTGTTGCCACACCGGGTGATACAGCGATTGCGTGATGTTTTTGACCAGATCCACCATGCCCACATAGCCCGCATACGCATGGTGACGTTCCTGGTTAATATCCAGCCACGGCATTTTGGCCTTGAGCGCCACAAACTGGCTGCGCCCACCCGAGAGCATGATGTCGGCCTTTGCTTCCTTGAGCATGGCATACATATCGCGTGGCCGCATGTCGTCTATCATGTGGGCATCCTCGCCCATGATTTCCTTGATCTTTTCCTTGTCTTCCTCGGTGGATTTTTTGACGCTGGTGCCCACCACCTCCATGCCTGCTTCCTGTAAGGCTGACACCACAGACCAGGATTTGACGCCGCCGGTAATCAGCAACACGCGCTTGCCACTCAGGCGCAATTTGTAGTCGGCTATCGCCGCCCACGCACGGGTTTCTTCACGCGTAATCACTGCTTCGGTACGCGTCATCAACTCGGCATCTGCACCTTGCTGTATCAGCAGGTGGGCAATCTGGCGCAAGCTGTCGCTCATGTCGCCAATGCCGTAAAACGAACCTTCAAAAAACGGAATGCCATAACGCTCTTCCATCTTGCGCGCCACATTAATCATGGCCTTGGAACACACCATCATCGCCGCCTTGGCACGGTGCGACTGCGCCACCTCCTGGTATTTGGCATCGCCTGAAATACAAGCCAGCACGCGGATGCCCAATTCATCCAGCAGCGGTTTGACCTGCCATAACTCACCGGCCAGGTTATATTCACCGATGATATTAATGTCGTACGGCGTGGTGTACTCAGGCTCCTGTGTGCCAATCACATACTCCAGCAAGGCCTCACCCGCCAGCTTGTTGCCCAGGTTTTTTGGTCCGGCAAAGCCAGGTGAATTCACCGGGATCACCGGCTTGCCAAATTTTTCGCTGGCTTTCTTGCACACCGCCTCGATGTCATCCCCGGTCAGCGCAGGCACACAGGTCTGGTAAACAAACACCGCAGGCGGGTCATATTTGGTGATGACTTCTTTAATCGCCTTGAACAACCGTTTTTCACCACCATAAATCACATCCAGTTCGTTCATGTCGGTGGTAAAGCCAGTTCTATAGAGACTGGAATCAGAGGACTTGGCGCCACGGTTATCCCAGGAGTTACCTTCACAGGCAATCGGCCCATGTACCAGATGAGCGACATCGGTAATCGGCTGCAAGGCGATCTTGGCACCATCAAACGCGCAACCACCGGCGGCAGCGCCAGGCGTCAATTGCTTGGTGCAACCTTTCTTGCGTGCTTTTTCATCCTTGGC
Source organism: Methylophilus sp. DMC18 (assembly GCF_056314005.1). Taxonomy (NCBI): domain Bacteria; kingdom Pseudomonadati; phylum Pseudomonadota; class Betaproteobacteria; order Nitrosomonadales; family Methylophilaceae; genus Methylophilus; species Methylophilus sp. DMC18. The sequence continues at coordinate 143,898 of NZ_JBQUZE010000001.1, forward strand.
CTGATTTTTATCGCAGCCGGGTTCATTAAACACGTCCTGAATTTTTTCGTTCAAACTTGCCATGACAAGACACCTGTGGAGTTCTTGTTGTGGTTATTGCAAGGAGTGTGCCACGCTGTGTATGTGTTTTAACTGTATGAATTTAAACAACATTATTTGAAGTGATTGAATGTCGGAAAGCAGACAAATGCGACAATCGGTGTGGGGATAGATGGCATGTTGTAGGGTGAGATGCATGCCCACACGTTGAGGTACTGGATGATGCGATGCCATTTGATTGAGTAGAACGTTATTGTTCTGATTTTTTGATAGTTGGTGAATTCAACGTCGGCGAGTTGGTTTAGTTTTTTGGGTTTATTAATACGGTTTGTTTCGCCTGTAGGCGAGTTACTTTCTGTTGCTTGCCCCACAGAAAGTAACCAAAGAAGAGGGCACCCAGCCATCACGGCCTTCGGCTTCCTTGCGTTGCTCAACAAAGTAAGCGGTCACGAAACTCGCCCTAGCAGCTTGCACACTTCGCAAGCTGCCGCGGAGCTCAGACAGTCGCTCCCTTTTTCCTTACTTTGTTTCCGCTACTCAGCGTGATGGGATGGGATCTGTCTCGCCAAACTCACAGCGTAGAAGTTTGGACCGTTGAAAAACACCAATTCATTTCTTCAATCCACGGATCGTTGCGCTCATCGGGTGTTCGGGGTCCCCATCTGCCGCGCCGAGTAGCGCAGGCAAAATAAGATCAAGCGAGCGGCTGTTCGAATCCCGCGGTGGCCTGCGTTTTGTGCAGGCCGCTAGGATGAGTTTCGCGAGCGCTTATTTTGATGAGCAACGCAGGAAACAAGCGGAAGCTGGGGTGCACTTTCTTTTGGTTACTTTATCTTTGTGCAAGCAAAGAAAAGTAACTCGCCTACAGGCGAAAAGGCGCGTATCAACAGAGCACCAAAGTACTGGGGGACAAGCACCAGAAAGTGACTCGCCTACAGGCGAAAAAGAATATTACATATAACGCACTTCTGTGTGGGCATTCATGCCCATCCTACAGCTAATCTATAAAAAATCAGAAGAATCACTTTTTCTCGACTTTGAGGGGCAAGCGCTTTAGTCCATCTCTCTGGCATGATTCAAGCTATATTTCGGCAAGGCAATCGTCAACGCTTCACTGCCTATCTTCACCTGGCACGCCAGCCTCGATTGCGGCGTCAACCCCCAGGCTTTATCCAACTGGTCTTCCTCCTCATCACTGGCCGCCGCTAGGCTGGAATTACCCTGCTGGATAATCACATGGCAGGTGCTACAGGCACACACGCCGTCGCAGGCGTGTTCCAGGGCAATGCCCGCGTTTAGCAGGGTATCGCACAGCACTTTGCCGGGTTTGGCTTCAATCTGCATACCTTGCGGGCAAAGCTCGGGGTGGGGGAGGATGGTGAGTTGAGTCATACGGTCAGGCTTTCCAGATGCTGGCCAGTGAGTGCCTGCTGTATGCTTTGGTCCATGCGGCGCGCGGCGAAGGTGGACGAGGCGTTGTTAAGGGCTTCGGTGGCGTTGCGCAGGTCTTCGATCTTGTTGCTGTCACCCATGATCAGGGTTTCCGCCAGCGCGTAAATATGTTGCCAGATATGGTCCCATTCGGCTTTGCTGAGCAGGTTGTGGCCGTCTTCGGCCATGGCGGTTTCGGTGGCGTCCAGCAAGCGTCTGGCTTCCACCTGGGCTTCGCGCAAGGCGCGCATGCGCTTGTCGTGTTCGGCGTGTTCGACACCCGCACGTAGCAGGCGGGTGATCTCGTCTTCACTGAGGCCGTAAGAGGGTTTGATACTGATTTGGGCGGCAACGGCACTGGTTTGCTCGATGGCGGAGACTGACAGCAGGCCATCGGCATCGACCTGGAAAGTGACGCGGATACGGGCGGCGCCGGCTACCATGGGCGGGATGCCGCGCAGTTCGAAGCGGGCCAGCGAGCGGCATTCGGCCACCAGTTCGCGTTCGCCCTGAACCACATGAAAGCTCATGGCGGTCTGGCCGTCTTTAAAGGTGGTGAAATCCTGTGCGCGTGCCGTGGGCAGGGTGGCGTTGCGCGGGATGATTTTTTCACTGAGGCCGCCCATGGTTTCCATGCCCAGCGACAGCGGGATGACATCCAGCAGCAGCCATTCCTGGTCTGAGCGGTTGCCTGCCAGCGCATTGGCTTGCATGGCGGCACCGAGCGCCACCACCTGGTCGGGGTCGAGGTTGGTGAGCGGTGGCTGTTTGAAAAAATCGGCCACGGCTTGCCGCAGTTGCGGCATGCGGGTGGCGCCACCGACCAGCACCACACCCTGAATGTCGTTTGTTTGCAAGCCTGCATCACGCAGTGCACGGCGCACCGGGCTAAAGGTTTTCGCCAGCAGTGGCTGGCTCAGCTCAAAAAACAGTTCGCGGCTGAGGATGGCGTGGATGTCGCCGTGGCTCGACAGGCTGCAACGGAGTTCGGTGCTGCTCTGACTGGTCAGGCGTTCTTTGGCCTGACGGCACTCGTTGAGCAGGCTGCGCATGTCGGCGGCATCCAGGGTGTGCAATTGCAAGGTGCCGCATAGCCAATGGTAGATGGCGAGGTCAAAATCATCACCGCCCAGCGCTGAATCACCACTGGTGGCCAGCACCTCAAACACGCCACGGTGCAAGCGCAGGATGGAAAAATCAAAGGTGCCGCCCCCCAGATCATAGACGCAATACACGCCTTCCGCGGCGTTATCCAGCCCGTAGGCAATGGCAGCGGCAGTGGGCTCGTTAAGCAGGCGCAAGACATTGATACCGGCCAGTGTGGCGGCGTCCTTGGTGGCCTGGCGCTGGGCATCGTCAAAATAGGCGGGGACAGTAATCACGGCGCCGGTGAGTTCACCGCCCAGGCTGTGTTCGGCGCGTGCACGCAACACCTTGAGGATATCGGCAGAAATTTCGACCGGGCTGCGCACTCCGGCCACGGTCTCCAGTTTGACCATGCCCGGGCTGTCTACCAGGCGATAAGGCAACTGCCCCAGGTGTTGTATATCTTGCAGGCCACGTCCCATCAGGCGCTTGACCGAGACGATGGTGTTGCGCGGGTCACTGGCGGCGGCAAACTTGGCCTCCCAGCCCACGGTAGTCTCAGCCACCTGATAGCGCACCACCGAAGGCAGCAGGTGGCGACCATGGTCATCGGCCAGTGCCACACATTCGCCACTGCGCACGGTGGCCACCAGCGAGTTGGTGGTGCCTAGGTCTATGCCGACGGCCAGTCTGTGCTGGTGGGGCGCTGCACTTTGCCCCGGTTCTGCAATTTGCAACAGTGCCATAGTCACTCCTCAGAATACGCTGCGCGGGCATGCCCCGCCGTGAAACTTAAACGCTGAAACTCTCGCCGCAGCCACAGTTGGCCTTGGCATTGGGGTTGCTAAACTTAAAGCCTTCGTTGAGGCCTTCTTTGGTGTAGTCCAGTTCGGTGCCATCGAGATAGACCAGGCTGGTTGGGTCTACCAGCACCTTGATACCATGGCTTTCAAAAATCTGGTCTTCTTCACGCGCTTCATCCACAAATTCCAGCGTGTAGGCCATGCCGGAGCAGCCCGAAGTTTTAACACCGACGCGCAGGCCGAGGCCCTTGCCGCGGCTTTCCAGGAATTTTTGTACACGCCCGGCGGCGCTGGGGGTAAGGGTAACAGTCATGTTCGACTCCAGTGGTTTATACCGAGAACGAGCTGCCACACCCACAGGTGGAGGTGGCGTTAGGGTTGGTAATGACAAAGCGCGCGCCTTCCAGGCCTTCCTGGTAGTCTATGGTGGCGCCCATCATGTATTGAAAGCTCATGGCATCTACCAGCAGCGACACCCCGGCTTTTTCTACCACCATGTCGTCTTCGGCCACCTGGTCATCAAAGGCAAAGCTGTACTGAAAACCGGAACAGCCGCCACCGGTCACGTACACACGCAGCTTGAGGCTGGGGTCACCTTCTTCGGCCAGCATTTCGCTCACCTTGCCGGCGGCATTGTCGGTAAAAATAATCGGGGTCGATAAAATGTCGTCACTCAAAACGGCTTCAGTCATGTCAGGCTCCTAGGCGTGGGGCTGGCAGGCGTCGTACTCGCCCTGTTCCAGCCCGTTTTTGTTGCGATAATCGGAAATGGCGGCGCGGATGGCATCTTCGGCCAATACCGAACAGTGGATTTTTACCGGTGGCAAGGCCAGTTCATCGGCAATATGGCTGTTCTTGATGTCCATGGCCTGATCCAGGGTTTTGCCCTTGAGCATCTCGGTCACCAGCGAGGACGAGGCAATGGCCGAGCCACAGCCATAGGTTTTGAATTTGGCATCCTCAATCACGCCCTCGGCATTGACCTTGATTTGCAGCTTCATGACGTCGCCGCAGGCCGGTGCGCCCACCATGCCTGTACCCACATCCTCGGCATTCTGGTCAAAACTGCCAACATTGCGCGGGTTTTCATAATGGTCGATGACCTTGTCGCTATAAGCCATATGTGTCTCCTTAAACAGCCGCCGCGCTGGGTTCGCGGTGCGATTCGGTGCCGTGCACCCAGCTCACGGAAGATAAATCAATGCCGGACTTCACCATCTCCCACAGCGGCGAGAGTTCGCGCAGTTTGCCGATCTTGGCGCCGATGAGCGCAATGACAAAGTCCACGTCCTGCTCGGTGGTATACCGGCCAATCGAAAAGCGGATAGAGCTATGCGCCAGTTCGTCTTCACGGCCAATGGCGCGCAACACATACGAAGGCTCCAGGCTGGCCGAGGTACATGCGGAGCCGCTAGACACAGCCAGTTCCTTGATCGCCATCATCAGCGACTCACCCTCAACGTAGTTAAAGCTGACATTGAGGTTATGCGGCACACGCTGCTGTAAATCGCCATTGAGGTAAGACTCCTCAATCTGTGACAGGCCTGCCCACAGGCGGTCACGCAGCAAGCGGATGCGGGCGTTTTCTTCTGCCATTTCGGACTTGGCAATGCGGAAGGCTTCGCCCATGCCGACAATCTGGTGTACCGGCAAGGTGCCGGAGCGGAAACCGCGCTCATGCCCACCGCCATGCATTTGCGCCTCCAGCCGTACACGTGGTTTGCGGCTGATATACAAGGCACCTATGCCTTTGGGACCATAGGTTTTATGCGCGGAAAAACTCATCAAATCGACAGGCAGCGCTTTGAGGTCTATCTCCACTTTGCCGGTGGCCTGGGCTGCATCCACATGAAAAATCACATTGTTTTCACGGCAAATTGCGCCCAGCGTGGCGATGTCCTGGATCACGCCGATTTCGTTATTGACTAGCATGACCGAGGCCAGCACGGTATCGGGCCGGATCGCTGCCTTGAAGGCTTCCAGATCGACCAGGCCGTTTTCCAGTGGTGATAAGTAGGTGGCGCTAAAGCCCTGGCGTTCCAGTTCGCGCACGGTATCCAGTACAGCCTTGTGTTCGGTGGTCATGGTGATGATGTGCTTGCCCTTGCCGCTGGCATAAAACTGCGCTGCGCCCTTGATGGCGAGGTTGTTGGATTCGGTGGCGCCAGAAGTCCAGACGATCTCTCGCGGGTCGGCATTGACCAGGGCGGCGACCTGTTCACGTGCCTCTTCCACAGCGGCTTCAGCTTCCCAGCCATAAGGGTGGCTGCGCGACGCCGGATTACCAAACAGCTCGGTGAGATAGGGAATCATTTTTTCCGCCACGCGTGGATCGACGGGCGTCGTAGCAGAGTAATCAAGGTATATCGGTTTCATACAATCAACCTGACAAAAGGTGGGTTCAGGCTAGCTTGAGCAAGCTCTGTGCCATGCCGGGATGGATTAATATAACCTTTTGATTTATATGTTAATTTATTAAATTAATGACCAGGCTAACAATGGAGGCTTGTCGTGTTTGTCGTGAATGCGACAAACAAAGCAGAGATATTGTTGTAAGGGTTGTTGCATTGTGCAGGTAGGCAGTTCACCTGCAACAGGTTGTAACAGTGGCTGAGACTATTTAATTGTGTAAAACCTCTTGGTCAAATAGCCGTGAACCCCGTTTTTATCCGGGTTTTGCACCATTCGTATATATCAGCTTCAATGATCATGCACCCCGGCATGAAAATTGCTGAATTCAGCTTAACTCTTCATTTTTCAGGTGGGTATGATGGCGAACTTGTCGGATTCCAGCCACGTGGCACTGGTCACAATTTATGAGATAGGCAAGATACTCAGCTCCTCGCTAGACCTGCAGAAAACGCTACGACAGGTGGTGAACCTGGTCGCCAACCACTTGGGCATGCAGCGTGGCATGGTCTATGTACGCGACGATGGCGACAGTTTGCAGGTACTCGCCTCAGTGGGGTTTAGCAAAGAAGAGGTGGCACGGGCGCGTTTCAAGGTAGGAGAGGGCGTGACCGGTAGAATCTGCCAGATGGGGATGCCTGCGGTGATTCCTGACCTGGTGCAAGAGCCATTATTTTTGAATCGAACTGGTGCGCACCGCTCGGTGGAAGGCATGACCGTCGCCTATCTCGGTGTGCCGATTAAAACCGGGCGTGAAACCATAGGTGTGCTCAGTTTTGAGCGCTTTGCAGAAGACAAGCATGGCCTGTTTGAAGAAGACTTGCAGTTGTTGACCATGGTCGCCAATCTGATCGGACAGACGATTCTGTTAAACCAGCAGGTGACCAGTGATCGCGAACAACTGATGCAGGAGCGTCAGCGTTTGCAGAAAGAGTTAGCAGGCAAATACAGCATAGGCAATGTCATCGGCCAATCCAAACGCATGCGCGAGGTGTTTGCCGATGTGCATATGGCCGCGCCCGGTAACAGTACGATCTTGCTGCGCGGCGAGTCAGGGACCGGCAAGGAGGTCATCGCGCGCTCCATCCATTTTTTGTCTTCACGCAAGGACAAACCGTTTATCAAGGTCAACTGCGCGGCCCTTTCCGAGAGCCTGCTCGAATCAGAACTGTTTGGCCACGAAAAGGGTGCTTTTACCGGCGCCATGCAAGAGCGCAAAGGCCGCTTTGAGCAAGCGCACGGCGGTACGCTGTTTCTGGATGAAATTGGCGATACTTCGGCGGCTTTTCAGGTCAAGTTGTTACGCGTATTACAAGAGCGCGAACTGGAACGCGTTGGCGGCAACAAAACTATCAAGGTTGATGTACGACTCATTTGCGCCACCAACCGTAACCTGGAAGAAGCCGTCAACAAAGGCGAGTTTCGATCCGACCTCTATTTCCGCATCAACGTGATTTCCATCTCGCTGCCAGCCCTGCGCGAGCGCCGCGATGATATCCCCTTGCTGGTAGAAAACTTCCTGGGCAAATTCAACAAGGAAAACGCTGCCCGTGTCAGCATCACCCCCGAAGCCATGAATGTGCTCAGCAACTGTCACTGGCCCGGCAACGTGCGCGAGCTGGAAAACTGTGTCGAACGCTTTGCCACCATGGCGCGCAGCAACCTGATACGCGAGGTGGATATCCCCTGCCAGACCAACCACTGCCTGTCCTCCACGCTGTGGAAATACCAGGCCCAAGGCACCGTGATTCCCATTGCGCCAGTCAATGTCAGCCCGGCCAGCCCACCGCCCCCAGTCGAGTTACCACCGCAAGAGGCGGCTGAAGAGATGCCCCTGACCGAGCGCGAACAACTGGTGCAAGCCATGGAAAAAAGTGGCTGGGTACAAGCCAAAGCTGCACGTCTGCTTAACCTGACGCCACGGCAGATGGGCTATGCACTGAAGAAATATAATATTGAGGTGAAGCGGTTTTGAGTGAATCCTGCTTAAGCTAACCATTGGCGGCGCTGCCTGTTACTGCATGTGCTGGCAAAACTTTATGATGCGCGGGTCTGCCATCGCATACATCGCCCGCGCATTGCATGAGTCACTAGGCCCATGCACATCAGTTGATAGTCCAGTTCTCCACCTTTAAGCCGGTGACCTGGCTAAAGGCCTGATCATTAGTCACCAGAATTGCATCCAGATGCAAGGCATGCGCGGCAATTAGCAAGTCTAGTGGTGAAAGTACCACGCCTTTGAGTGTTAGCTCGGCTCTAATCCTGCCGTAGGTGGTGGTGACTTCGGTATCCCATGCCCGTGAGACGATGTGACGAAGAAAGTTGTCTACAAGTAACTTTAGCTGTGTCGCCTCAGGTCTCTTAGCCAGACCAAAACGAAGCTCGCCTTCGGTAATGGCTGAAATACACACACTGGACATCGGCGTTGAAGTGATCCGCCTGGTGACAGACGGATGCCGCTTCAAAAAATAACTCACCGTGTTGGTGTCCAACATGTATGTCGTCATGACGAGGCACCGTCTAGCGGGTCACGGTCATGCAAGGCTTGCGCACGTTCATTGCTATCGAGAAAGTCGGCTGGCACATTGCTTGCGGCAAGCAACTCAAGAAAGTCGCTCCAGTCCGCGGGTTTGCTGGAAAGGATGACATCGCCAGTCGCTTCATCCTTACGGATAAACACTTCTTTGGTATCAAACCGATATTCCGCTGGCAAGCGTACCGCCTGGCTACGGCCATTGATAAATATTTTTGCAGTCTGACTCATCATCACACTCCAAGTTTTGACATGGTAGATACCAAAGTATATACCATTGATTGGCAGCCAAGCAATGGCGCATATGCAAGATAAGATTAGTTGAAGATAGAGCTGAGCGTAATAAGTGTTATAGACTCAAGGGCATTGTATTTTGCATCTTTATCCAAACAAAATGTCAATGCAAGACTTGACCCGTCGTGTTCCGCGCCGGGCCGTTAGAGTAATGAGTTGGGTATCATCGTTTTACCTTGAATGATTCAATAGCGCTGATACTTCCATTACGTTCCCTTTCTCGCAATATATTACGTAGAGCAACTAGCGAACGTGAATCTCCACCAACAATCATGCGCAGTAATTGCCCGTCATCCGACGCCCAAGCGACGATATTCTTTAAAGTGTTTCTTTCATTCAACGGTAGACTGAGATCTGAAAAACCAGCTCTCCCCTGATCATTTCGAACTTGGAAAGAAATAAATAAAAGATGTTCTGGCTCATTGGGAAATAAAAAATCGCCAGACACGTAATGACGAGTTGGTGGGGCCGGATATATGGTTTCAAGAGACTTCTTAATGTGAAGCCCCGAGGATTCTAGTGTCTGTAGGACACTTACCAGATAAGCCTCAGGGACAGGAAGCAACTTGTCTTCAACAGCCCAGCTGGAGCCATGTTTTGCCACATATTCGCCATCAGCGTAACCGGATCTGTGAACGAACAAATGTCTGCGGTCGTGAATTTCTTCAATTGTCCCAAAAGTTACTGGTTCACTTGTGAGGTCTATTCCTAGGTTCTTTTGATAAAACTTCCGAAGTTCCTTCAGACCACCACTAGTCAAACGTCGGAGTGTCTTCTTGACAATGTGGTGGTATACACCTTCCTGAGCATCTATGGATAGCAGCTGCTCCTGCGAAAAGTCGACTCGACCGTCGGTGAGAAATGGCTCTCGCGACCTAGTGGAAACTTCTTCGATACAATCTACTAAAAATGCCTCGTATGCAGCGACAATACGCACTAGAAGAGTTGAACGCAAGAGTTCAGGATAAACGTCACGAGCGTGGTACGTGACTACTTTTAGCTGGCGTTTCACAACATCTGACCCGAGGTGGAACTCAACCTTCTCGTCCTTCCGGCTTGAGTCTCGCATAGTTTCCCGCCCGCTTTCATAAAGCACTCCGTACGAGTGCATGGTTGCCTCATACAAGAGCCGAATGCGTTGTAGTGTCTTGTGAAAGTCCCGGTATGCGGAAATTCTCATCGTGATGCCCAAGGTTTGACATAATGGGTTTGCTTTAGCGCATCCCGCTTTATAAATGGGGTGAGCAGGTTCATGAGATTCGGACCATTTCAGTAACGCGCCATACAATAAAAAAGACGGCACCAGCAACAAGTAAGCGGAACTGCCAAATGCCATAAAACTGTGCTTTATTGACGTTTTTTTCTAATGCACTTTCTACGCCTTGAATAGCTGCCAAGACAAATTGTGGATGTGGTGGTTGATCTGGATGTGAGCCTTGGCGCAATTGAAGCAGGTTAAAATTTGCCATTAGTGACGTTTGTACCCAAATTACATTTTTACAACCGAAGTGAAAACTAATACCCCAACAGATGATAGCTAAGGCAACAGGAAGTAACCACCACGACAGTGTTAGCCCTTCGGTTTTTTGTACGGCGAAACCGATTGCAGCTCCAGCAGCGGCTAGCAAAAAGTAAGTGTATTTCTCTTGACCAGCTTGATGAGCCTTGTAGAGATTTGAAATTGTGTCGTCGAGTGACATGGCTCATTCCCAACGCTTGAAATAAAGGGCTGATGAGGATGGTGGTAAAGAAGAAGTTAAGAATGTTGTATGCATCGAAGAATGTTTTCGCCAGTCCCGGTTGATGGATGGGTTAGCGCAATTAGTCATCTTTAGCCATATTGCGCTCATAATGATACCAAGACTCTATATCCATTTCTGGATCGCAATAGCGAGAATGAATTAATGACAAAAATGCTTCACGAGCTTTTTCCGAGGCTAGCATTAATGTGTCATCGGTATGGTTGCCCTTGATAAACCACTTTGTGTTATCAGGGGATACTTTGCAGTCATACATTCCAAACTCTTCGACATTTAGAACTGCCATATAGAGTGCGTAAACCTCTTCATAGTCATCTGGATCAGCCGCATCTAACCAGCCCTCAAAATCTGTAATTGTTGCCATATTTTTCCTTTGCTCTAACGCTAAACATAAGTTGGGATAATGCCATATGTGTTAAAAAGTCGGCAATAGTTGCCTGCGAGAGCTACTATCTTATGGTTTGATCCTTGCTGCTGTTAGCAATCCGACAATCAACTTCCCCCTTTTGTCATATAGCTGACAATCCGAAATCCATAGAATTACCTATTTAATCCATTGATTTTTAATGAATTATTTTTAATCTTCCAGATGGCATGCGAATTGCAATACTCCTTGTAAATTCTTATTGAGGAGCATGCAATGGCAATTTCTGCAGAAAGCCCAGCGAGCACAAGTCGCTTGCGTCCCTTACCCGGCATTAAGGTGGAGGTGGCTGGTCAGGCGGCTTCCGGTTGTAGTACGACTGGTGGCGAAGGTAAAGCCAGTTGTGGTTCCTCCGATGGTCAGGGGGATATGCCTGCGGAAATCTGGGACAAGGTTAAAAATCACCCTTGCTATTCCGAGGAGGCGCATCACCATTATGCACGCATGCATGTGGCGGTGGCGCCGGCTTGCAATATCCAGTGCAATTATTGCAACCGCAAGTATGACTGTTCTAACGAATCCCGCCCCGGTGTAGTGTCGCAAAAACTGACGCCGGACCAGGCAGTGAAAAAGGTGCTGGCGGTGGCGAGCGAAATTCCGCAAATGACGGTGCTGGGCATTGCCGGTCCTGGCGATGCTTTGGCTAACCCGGCCAAGACCTTTGAGACCTTCCGCCAGTTGCAGGAACAGGCACCGGACATCAAGTTGTGCCTCTCTACCAACGGGCTGGCCTTGCCGGATTATGTGGACGAGATTGCCAAATACAATGTGGACCACGTCACCATCACCATCAATATGGTAGACCCGGATGTGGGTGCCCAGATTTATCCCTGGATTTTTTACAACCACAAGCGCATTTATGGCCGCGAAGCCGCCGAGATTCTGACCGAGCGGCAAATGCTGGGGCTGGAGATGCTGACTGCGCGTGGCATTCTCACCAAGATCAACTCGGTGCTGATTCCCGGTGTCAACGACGAGCACCTGTATGAGGTGAACCGGGCGGTAAAAGCGCGTGGTGCATTTTTGCATAACATCATGCCGCTGATTTCCGAGGCCGAGCATGGCACCTATTTTGGCCTCAATGGCCAGCGCGGGCCGACTGCGCAGGAGCTCAAGGATGTGCAGGATGCCTGCATGGGTGGCGCCAATCTGATGCGGCATTGTCGTCAGTGCCGTGCCGATGCGGTGGGCCTGCTGGGTGAGGACCGCAGCGATGAGTTTACCCTGGACCAGATTGAGCAGATGGATGTGGTGTACGACATTGAAAAACGCCGCGCTTACCAGGAACAAGTCGAAGCCGAGCGACAGGCCCAGCACGCCGCCAAGCAAACAGCGCTGGCCGAGCAGGGCGCCGACGATGGCATAAAAGTACTGGTGGCGGTGGCGACCACCGGTGGCGGCAAAGTCAACCAGCATTTTGGTCATGCTGACGAATTCCAGATTTACGAGCTGACTGCCAGCTCCACCACCTTTGTCGGTCACCGCCGGGTGGATTTGTATTGCCAGGGCGGCTATGGCGAGGATGAGCAATTACCTTCTATCGTGAATGCGATTAATGACTGCCATGCCGTGCTGGTTTCCAAAATCGGTGCTTGCCCGCGCGATGAATTGCTGGCGGCAGGCATAGAGCCGGTGGAGGAATACGCCCACGAGTTTATTGAAAAAGCCGCTTTGGGCTGGTTTGCCGGTTACCGTGCCCGCGTTGCCAGCGGCGAAATCACCCATATTCCACGCGGCGATGCTGCGATTCGACAAGGCGCGTTTAAAGCAGCCTGAGCCATACAGTAAAGGAGACCTCACATGGCATACAAAATTGTAACTTCCCAATGCACAGGCTGTTCAGCCTGTGAGCCGGAGTGCCCTAACCAGGCCATTTATGAAAAAAATGGCGTGTTCATGATCAAACCGGAAAAATGTACCGAGTGTATCGGCCATTTTGACGAAGCGCAGTGTGTGGCGGCGTGCCCGGTAGATAACACCTGCATTATTGATAACGCCTATCCGCGTTATCAGGCATAAACGGAGAACCGACATGGAACTGACGATCACCCCCAAGGCAGAAAAGTTTATCAGCCGCATGATTCGTTTTAACGGCGGCACCGACCAGCACGGTTTTCGGCTGGTAGTTAGCCCTGGTGGCTGTTCTGGCCTGAGCTCTGAGTTTAGCGTGGAGGCCGCGCCTTTTGCCGGGGATGCCATTGTTGAGGCCAGCGGCGTACGCCTGTTTTTACCGGCTGAATCGCGCATGTTACTGGATGGCGCAGTGGTGGACTTTATGGATAGCCCGATGGAGTCCGGCCTGACATTTTTGACGCCTAACAGCGGCAGCTGTGGTTGTGGCAGCAGTGGCGGCGGCCATGGGGATCACGCCAGTCATGGCGGCCCGGCTACCGTCAGCGTCGCCAGCATTATGCGTAAAGCCTGAGTGAAGGCCGGGGTAGGGCGTACTGATGGATGCCGATTTTAAACCGGAGGTGCTGGAAAACAGCTGGTTTGCCGAGCGCTACCGCGCCTTGCCTGCTGTGGCTAGCGAGCAACTCCGATTGGCCAGTATTCACTACGCCGACAGCAGCCGGGCCGAAACGCATCTGGTCATGGCGCGCATGATGGCGCCCCACAATCCTGCCGTCAAGGTAGCGGAATACCGTTTTTATTTCTATCAGGCCCGGTTGCAGGAGGCGTTGCGGGTGGCCGAGCAATGTATGGCAATGACGGCGTTGGAGCTCGGTTTTCCGCTCAGTTGGCGGCTTGTCAGTCCGCAACATGGTCAGTTTGAAAGTGATGAACCCGCCCACCGCTTTTATCTATTTTGTCTCAAGGCTTATGCCTATTTGCTGATGCGGCTACAGCGGTTGCAGGCTGGACGGGAGGCGGCAGAAAAACTGATGCAGCTGGATCCGGCCAACAAAGTGGGCGGTCAGTTGCTACTGGATGTGCTGGATCGGGCAGACCGGGAGGCCGAGGATGATTGAACCCGGATCTATGGATCGCTTGCAGGCAGAAAGACACTGGATGGACAGTGATTTGCCTGCGGTTGACTGGCAGGGTAACGCCTTGTCATGTTCCTCCTGTGAGCATGCGGAATTAAATGCGCAGGGGCTATGCCAGTTGATGCGCAGTTGTGTGCATGACCGTTATGCCAAGCGCATAGACCGTTTTTTTAGCCAGCATCCGGCATTGGCCGTGCGCTATATTGACCACCCCTATTTTGAAGTGCGGGCAGTGGCGGCCAAGTTTCTGGATGTTTTTCACCTGAACCGCCTGGTCAGTGATGTGGATGAAACCGTACGTGCCAGCGTTGCTTTGCGCTTGCCGTCACATTTGTTGCACAAATTCATCTATGACCCTGACCGTGAAGTTCGCATCCGGGTGGCTTTGCGCTTACCCGAATCTGAATTGGGCAGTCTGTTGTATGACAGCGATTATTACGTGCGTGTGATCGTGGCACGCCGCATTGCCCCCACACAGCTGTTTTATCTGATGCACGATGCCGATGCCTCGGTACGCCGCGAAGTGGCTGAGCGTATCGGCATGGACTGGCTGCCTTTACTGGCAAATGATAGTGCGCAGGAAGTCCGTTTGACGGCCATTCGCCGCTTGCCGGTCGCGATGTTGCCTGCATTCCGGCTAGATGCCGACTGGCGCATCCGTTTTGAAGTGGTGTTGCGCATTGCGCCCGAGTTTTTAGCAGATATGAGCCGCGATAGCGACGAGGCTGTGGCGATGGCGGCTGTCGCCAGGTTACATCCGAATCTGCAATCCTCTGTCCTGACCCACCCGAATGAACATAAGGAGAGTGTCCATGGCGACCAATATCGTACGTGACAGTGATGTCGTCGAACTGGTGAATCCGCCCCGGTTTGACTATGGGCAAAAGGTGCGCTCAAAAAAATATGTGCGCAACGATGGCACCTTCCCCGGCAAGGAAGTGGGCGAGATTCTGGTGAAAAAAGGCGACGTCGGCTATGTCACCAGCATAGGCACGTTTTTGCAGCAGTTTTATATCTATGGTGTGGATTTTTACGAGCTGGGTTACCGCGTCGGCATGCGTGGCAAGGAGCTGGAAGCCGATGCGCCAGAAGATGACGATGAAGACCTGCTGGCCGATGAGGCCGCGCAACAGACAGAGGAGGCATCAACATGACTGAAGTGGAAAACGCAGGCGCCAGTCTGGCCGGATTTAATCTCAGGGAGCCGCGTACGCCGCGCTTTCAGTGGGGGCAGCCGGTGGTGACCCTGGTGGACTTGCTCAATGATGGCAGTTATCCCGACCTCGCCGAAGCCGCCTTGCTGGCCGAGGCCGGGGCGCGCGGTGAGGTGGTCAATGTTGGCATGGTGGAAGACAGTGGCATCCCGGTCTATTTGGTGGAGTTTGCCGATGGCAAGGTCATCGGCGTGCTCGAAGAGGAGCTGGCCCCGGTGTAAGGGGCCTGCACACAGTGATGGCAATGCCGGTCACCTCTCTGTGTCCACACCCCAACGCGGTGGACCGTCTGCGTATCGAAAAACTGCTCGCTGGGCGCAGCCGCTACAAATACGTGGCGGCCACGGTCACGCCCTGTACCGACGGTTATCTGGTGCGCAGTCCGTGCTGTTCGCGCACAGTAGACCCGCAGGGCGGCGAGATTGATATTGCCCGCATTGAATACCAGTCAGGGGATTTCTGGCGCCTGTATCGCAAGGATGATGTCAGGCAATGCTGGCGCGCGCATGCGGAGTTTCACAGTTTGTCCAGCTTGCTGGATGTGCTGATTGCAGATGTGAATCGGGAGTTCTGGCGATGAAATGGCTATATCTGGACCATAACGCAACTACGCAGCCGCTACCGCAAGTGGTGGAGGCCATGCTGCCCTGGCTGAGTACGCACTATGGCAACCCGTCCAGCAGTCATCCGCTGGGGCGCCAGGCGCGCGAGGCACTGGTCAATGCGCGTGCCAGTGTGGCGGCTTTTTTGCAGGCCAACCCGGCCGAAGTGGTGTTTACCAGTGGCGCCACCGAGTCCAATCATCTGGCCATCCTGGCGGCTTTGGCCGCCCGGCCTGAGCGGCGGCAGATTGTCACCAGTGCGGTAGAGCACACCTCGACCCGTTTGCTGCTGGCACAGTTGGCAAAACAAGGCTTCGAGGTGATTGAAATCGGTGTGGATAGCCAAGGGCAATTGTCCATGGCTGACTTGCTGGCAGCGGTGGGGCCACAGACTGCACTGGTCAGCCTCATGCATGCCAATCATGAAACCGGGGTGATTTTCCCGGTGGCCGAGGTGGCTGAGATTGCGCACCGCCATGGCGCGCTCATGCATTTGGATGCGGCGCAAAGTGCGGGCAAGCTGCCACTCAATATGGCGGCGCTGGGCTGTGATTTGCTCGGGTTTTCTGCGCACAAACTGTATGCCGCCAAAGGCACAGGTGTGCTCTATGTGAAAAAAGGCCTGAGCCTGCAACCCATGCTATGGGGCAACCAGGAACGTCATCGCCGTGGTGGCACCGAAAACCTGCCCGGCATTGTCGGGCTGGCCACCGCCTGCGATGTGCTGGGCGGAGACATTGCTACCCATGCCAGCCGCATGACGGCCTTGCGTGACCAGTTTGAACAGGCGGTGCTGCGGGCACTGCCTGCCGTCGAGGTCAATGGCGGCGGTCCCAGGGTGGCCAATACCAGCCATCTGTGTTTTGCAGGGTTAAGTGCGGACTCGGGTACAGACCTCAATGGCGAGGCCTTGCTGTTGCGACTGGAAAAACAGGGTGTGCTTGCCTCGCGTGGCAGTGCCTGTAGCGCAGGCGGCAATCAGCCTTCGCATGTGCTGCTGGCCATGGGCCGCAGCGAGCAACAAGCCTTGTGCTCATTGCGTTTTTCGCTGGGCATACACCATACCGCCGCAGACATGCAGCAGTTACTGGCGGCTGTGGTCACCAGCGTCAGACAGTTGCAATTGCAACAGGCCGCCTAACCCCATTTGAAAGGAAACACGATGAAAGTGATGATACGCCGTACCGAACAGGGCTTGTCGCTCTATGTCCCGAAAAAGGACCTGGAAGAGCCGATTGTCGAACAGGAAAAGCCCGAGTTGTGGGGCGGCAGCGTCAAGCTGGCCAATGGCTGGCTGCTGAGTTTGCCGGAAATGGCCGCCGATACCCGCCTGCCGGTAACGGTAGAAGCGAAACGCATCGGTGAGTAAAGGAGAACAGGATGTGTATTGCTGAACAAACCCTGAACGAGATTGTGACGGCGCTGGGCGATTTTCGTACTGTGACCAGCAACCCGTTGACCATGTTGCGCGAGTGCTATCCGGACATCAGCTTTCTGCGCATGGCCGAGCGCGATATGGATGAAGCGCCATACTGTCGCCTGAGTGATTTCAACCTGTATTTGCTGGATACCCGCGAGCACTGTGTCAAACTGACCCGTCAGCTCGAGCATGCCACCGGCATCGTACTCACCCAGCGGGATGCCTGACATGGCCGACCAGGATTATGCGGGCAGTGCCATCACCTTGAGCAGCGCCGATTATGGCGAAGCCGAAGCTGCTGCGTTGGCCATGGTCTTGCAGCGCAATGCACAAAGTACAGGTCCGCTTGTCCCGGCGTTTGAACAGGCTTTTGCCAGCTGGCTGGGGCGCAAGCATGCTATAGCCGTCAGTAGCAGCACCATTGCCTGCCTGCTGGTGCTGCGGGCGGTCGGCATAGGCAGTGGCGACAGCGTCATTGCGCCCTCGTATAGCTGGCGTCATCTGGCGCATGCCATCCACTGGAGCGGGGCGCAACCGGTGTTGAGCGAGATCGATTACTGGTCGCAAACCCTGGCAGCAGACAAGATTGAAGCTGCCTTGCAGCGGGCACCACAGGCCAGGGTCAAGGCACTGCTGGTGAATAATACCAATGGTCATCCGGCAGACTGGCAAGCTTTGCGCACCCTGGCACGTGCCCAGCAATGGTTGCTGATAGAAGATGCCAGCGAATCTATCGGCTCGCGTTATCAGGGCCAGCTCACCGGCAGCTTTGGCGATGTGGCGGTGTTTGATTTCAGCCAGCCGTCTGCCCTGTGCTGTGGCAAGGCCGCCATGATCGTCACCGATGATGACACACTGGCACTCAAGCTCAGACATTATCGCCAGCATGGCCATGATGACCAGGCCTCGCTCAGCGCCAGCCTGCGGCCACCGCTGGATGCCGGTATCAGCGAGCTCACGGCTGCATTGGGGCTGATTCAGCTGCAACGCCTGCCGGAGATACTGGCCAAACGCAAACTGGTCGAAGCTTGGTATCAGGCACAGATCTCCAGTTTTGAAGGCATCAAACCGCCTTATATCGCCCCCGGCGTCGATGAGGTGCACTGGATGCTGTACTGCGTGCATCTGGGCACCCGTTTTTCAGCCAGTAGCCGTGATGCCATGGTCGAAGACATGTCCACCGAACTGGTGGAGGCCGCAGCCTACTGCAGACCCCTGCATTTACAACGTGCCTATGTCGAGCACTACGGCATGCGCAAGGGGCATTTGCTGGTCACCGAAAAAGTGGCAGACCGCGCCATTGCACTGCCTTTTCATGGCGGGCTCAGCGAAGACCAGATTGCCTTTATCGTCAAAACCGCCAAGGACGCCTCCATCAATGTCGGCGCCGGTGCGGCCATTTATCTCTAATCCTGCAAGACTTCGTCATCACAAGGAATACAACATGCCTACGCAACCACTGCCAGAAAGCGAACTGCAAGCCATCCGTCAAAGCCTGAGCGAAGGCAGTGTGATTCCCTATCTTGGGCCTGCCGTGCTGGAACTTGCGCCGACCACCTGCCAGGTGCCCGCCACGCCGGAAGCGCTGGTGGCCATGCTCACCACCAAGGTCAGCGTGCCACACAAAATCCGCAACAATCTGACCGCCGCTGCCCAGTTTATCGAGAACTTCAAGCACCGAAAAACACTGGTCAACCTGATGACGGAGGCCTATGCCGCCGGGGCCAGCCCCAATGCCTTGCACCGCTTTCTGGCCGCTTTGCCCAAGAAGCCTCTGCTGGTGGTGGATAGCTGGTATAGCAATGCCATGGCACAGGCGCTGGCCGGGCAGCACAACTGGGGCATGATACAGGGCGTGTCACAATCTGAGCACCTCGGGCAATGGGTGCACTATGTCGAGCCCGATGGCAACAGCATAGAAGCCAGCGAAGCCGATGCCTGGACCACCGTGCTTTATCAGCCGCTGGGCAGCAACCAGCCCGCACAAAACTATATTATTTCCGATTCTGATTATGTCGAGGTCCTGACCGAAATCGACATCCAGACCCCGATTCCGCCTCGCGTACAGGAGTTGCGCCATGGCGCGCACTTTCTGTTTATGGGATGCCGCTTTAACCACCAACTCACCCGCACCTATGCCAGACAGATTATGAAACGCTCTTCGGCGCAGCACTGGGCGGTAATTGACGGGCCGCTGACTCGCATGGAAGAAAAATTTCTGGCCGAACAGCAGATACGCCGTATCGACCTGCCGCTGGCTGATTTTGTGCACTGGCTGCAAACCGCCGAGCTGGCGCAACCGCTGGTCGCTGCCTGAGGAGCCCGCCATGCCCTTGTACGATTTTCAGTGTAGCCAATGTGGCAAAACTCAAGAGCTGTTGCTCAAACTCAATACCAGTGCGCCCGCCTGCCCGCATTGCGGTGGTACGCTGCAAAAACAAGTGTCCAGACTGGCTGAACCCGGCAAAACCGCTGGCATCATCGCCAGCGCCAGGGCGCAAGCCAAGCGCGAAGGGCACTTCAGCAACTACGCTGCTGCCGAAAGAAAAAAGCTGTGATGCGCCATGCCTAGGGTAAACCTGACCGACGCTCTATATAAGCTTCGCAAAGGGCGCGCGCGTTAACAGTTTTTCTACCTTCACAGAATGACGTCAGTCCTCAATGAGCGGGATCCTGACGCATGCTTGTCGCTTTACCCCCCTTTTCCCCCTGATCAATGATTAAGCGTGTAGAACTCGGTCGGTAATTTTGTGCAAGCGCAAGGTGTGACATTTCTTGAGATGACGACTCAAGCGTTTGCAATAGGCAGGAGGTGTAGTCTTGATTTAATAATACTATCGTTTAAATGAGGCTTAGGATTCATATTTAAACTCTACATTTCATTTCTAACAACCAAGCCACTGTTACATTTAATTTGGAGAGTAGAAATGAAAGTCTGTCATCGTATAGGCCTGATGTTAGCGGGTGTTTTCATGCAAAACCTCGCTTTTGCCCAAGGCGTGTCAAGTTTCGGGATTGCTGTTTTGCCCGACACACAATTTTATTCACGCTATGCTACACCTGCAGAAGGTAATCAATTTATGGAAAGATATGGCTCTGAGCCATATACATCGCAAACAAGCTGGTTGGTGCAAAACTCAAAAAAATACAATATTCCTTTTGTGGTTCACGTAGGGGACGTCGTGGATCAGCAAAGTAAGATTCCCCAGTGGGAAGTTGCAAGTAAGGCAATGAAAATACTTGAGGATGGTGGTGTGAATTACTCCATTCTGGCAGGGAATCATGACGTCACTTACGGATGTAGCTACTGGGGGTCGCAAACAGATTGTACAGATGAGCAAAGAACGAGTAACGACAACTATTTAAAGTACTTTCCTACTTCCAGAGCCCAAAAACAAGGCACTTTTGGTGGGCGTAGTCCCAATGGCTGGCATGAATATCACATTTTTACGGCTGAAGGTCAGCAGTATTTGGTCCTTGCTCTTTCGTGGCGTGCATCGAATTCTGCCATTGCATGGGCTCGTCAGGTGATCAAGGATCATCCAACGCTCCCTGTGATTTTGACGAGTCATGAATTTTTGGCGATACAAAGTGACGGTGTCAATGTTGTAGAAACAGACTACAGTAACTTTTTATGGGATCAGCTGATCAAGGATAATGATCAAATATTCATGGTGGTTTGTGGTCATAATCACGGTGCTGGACACAAGGCAAGAGTCAATAGTTATGGCCACCCGGTTTGGGAGATGGTGGTTGACTATCAAATGGCTTACCAAGGTGGTAATGCACAAATGCAGGTATATGAATTTGACCTGACCAATAACAAAATTAATGGCTTGTCATTCTCGCCTTGGGTACCAGAAAAGCCTGAATCTACTGTGACACAGTTTGACCGTGCACTCTTAAGCGGGAATGGCAATGATTTTTCTGTGGATATGGATTTTGCAGAAAGGTTTAAGGGATTTAATTCCACATTCATTGCGGGCTCAACAAACTACCACACATCTATTGTCGAAGAGTTGCGTAATGATATTGCTGAAAGCTTCACCGAGCCGTCAGAGCCTGTCATTCTCACACCGCTAGATCGGGATGATTACGCACATAGCGGTAACACCCTGGCACATTGGAAATTTGATACAGGCACAGTGGGCACTCCTGTCGTCAATGGCTCTGATAAGTATGCCGTGCCTGATCAAACCGGAAAGAATCCATTGCACTTTGAGGGTAAGTCTGGCGATATTATGTGGTCAGCCGATCATCATGCCTATTCCGCCTCTAATGGTAGCGTTTGTTTTATGACAAACGACAAAACCAAACCCAATCCTGCTTTCTTTTTTACCGATGGTAACGGGGCTTTAAGTAATGAGCAATTTAAAAACTCAGGATATACCGTTGAAGCTTTCGTGAAAATTGCCAAAGACTGGACACCGGCGAATGGCGCCTGGATGAATATTCTGACGCGTGATATGCCCAGAGGTTGGATTGGCGGTTATCAGGGGGGGGACGGGGGCGAGAGTTCACTGTTATTTGCGGTTTCTAGCCTTCGAGAGTTTCAATGGGAGCCCACTACCTTTTTAAGTTCAGGTGTTGCCGAAAAAACAAACTGGTCAGGGGAGGTGATGGCCGATACATGGGAGCATGTTGCGATTGTGAATGATCCTGTGACACATGATACAACGATGTATGTTGCAGGTGCCCCGGTTTTGCGTAATGTCAAATCAGCCGTTGGGATCGCAGGTTTAAATTGGGCTGCCTGGGTTGTTGGCGCCGGTCAATATGGAGGCTGGCAAGGCGGGCATGTCAACGGGTTCCGTGGTTGTATCAACGAAATTCGTATCACCAACGCGGCACTGACTCCCGATCAGTGGCTAACCGCTCGTAAAAACAGGGTTACCCCAGCCGGTAGTCGTCAAGTGGTTAACGCTACAAACAATGATGATGAAATCATTGTCACCGGCGGATCTATGTTCACTGGAGGTAATGGTCACAATACCTACGTGTTGCGTTCGATCCGGGATGCCGGTGCTACGGTTACCGATTTCATTGTTGGGCGTGATAAGTTGAACCTCATCCAGTTGATGAAGGCGGTTGGGTATAAAGGAAGTGATCCAATCGCAGATGGCTATGTGCGTGCAGTCAACCAGGGGGGCGATACCATTATTCAGGTGGATACTGATGGCGCTTCCAGACCGACTGCTTTCCGTACACTGATTACTTTGAAAGCAACAACCGCTAATAAAATCGACAAAAATAGCTTTTATTTCTAACGATTTTTCTTAAACAACTCAGGGTGGTGCAGATGATGCGCACTACCCATTGATGACATTCATGAGTCATATCACAGGAGTATTAAAATGAAACCGCAATTGATTTTACGCAATGTGTTGATCGCTTCTTTAATGGTCTTTTCAGTCTCGGGCCACGCAATGGCAAACAACCTCCAAGTACAAAGTTACAGAGGCGATGTTGGCAATTTGAATAATGTATGGACGCTCACCACAGCCTCTAAATTCAACCAGGATGATTATCCCCTTGATGCTGGTGCGCTGAATGTTTCAGGCAATGAGCCTGAGCAAACAAATATTGGCACCGGGTTGGAAAACTATCTAGGTTTGGCTGATGGCAGTTTGGATATTGACTCCTTCAGTGCGCAAGCTTACGAAGGCTCTGCAATGAAGCTGAGTTTCAACTTAAAAGCGGGCGACACGCTTTCTTTTGACTATAGCTTTGCTACGCGCGATGTAGGCGCAAGTAACATTGGTAAAGACTACAGTTTTATTGTGATCAACGGCAAATTGTCTACCTTAAGCGATGTGGGTAAAACAACTGCAAGCCATGCCTCCAGTAATGATTTAGCGAGTACTGGTCTCACCAGTTTCTCATTCAAAGCAGACCACACGGGTAATTTCGATATCTATTTCGGCGTGGTTGATATTGGCGATTTCAATGCGAGTTCTACACTGCGATTGTATGGTTCACAGCTAGTTGCTGCTGTCCCTGAGCCAGATACAGCGATTCTGTCACTGATGGGCTTGGGTTTGGTTTGCTTGGTACGCAGGCAAAAAGAGACGTTTAGTCACAGGTTTTTAAAGGGTTAACACATGGCTGCTACCAACAATTAGCAAGTGTAGCAGCCATATTTTGACAATCTCAGCGCAGCCAACATCAATGAATATTGTCAGTTTTTTTTCAATATCAACTCAGTTAACTCGACTCATTTTTTTATCAGTGATTGCATCTAGCGCACTCTCTGCTGAAGCGATGCAAAATGGACTGTCTCCATTGGAGGGACCTCAAAATAAAAATCCATATCGGGGCAATCGCACGGCAGAAAATATTGGTTATCGGTTATATAAAGCGCACTGTGCCCTCTGTCATGGGGAAAATGCTGTCGCCCATGGCAAAGCCCCAGATTTACGTTTTTTACCTACAGCAGAAGAGGGGGATGCTTTTTACTTCAAATCCGTGCATGAAGGAAAAAACAGTAGCAATAGCAAAATATCCATGCCGGCTTTCGCAGATAAATTGACCCAAGAGGAAATATGGGCAATTCGTACCTGGTTGGAAACTATACCCAATGGCGATGAGTAATTCTAATCAGTAACATGACATACCGCTTGACTCGAGCCCGATTGTGAGAGCATGAAAGGCTATTGTCTTTTTGTGTTGTGACTAAATCAACGCTTATTCTCAACTTCTTAATCGTTTACAGACTGCTCCTGGCAGTCCTGATTAACCAATGACAAGCCAGCCACCAGCCGGTTTTCTGTATTCATTGACTCGGGTATCAATTCAAAAAATGGGGCAGATTCAAAACGATAATGCATGAATTGCCTTGCTGCGATCACCGTTATGATTTGCCATAATTGATTAATGGGGTGACAACCATGCACCATATTCCCAGGCTAGGTAGCCGTCTTTTGTTGGGCATTTTGCTGACTTTTCATACTGCGATCTATGCAGAGGAAGGCGGCGTGAGCAGTGTGTATGAGGCGATTCACCAGGGCAAATCGGTATCACAATTCCGGTTTCGTTATGAGTATGTAGACCAGGCCAACAAGCCAGACGACGCCAACGCATTGACCTTGCAGTCCTTGCTCGGATGGCAAACCGCGCCGTACAAAGACCTCAGTGTTACGGCGCAGGTGATCAATGTAAGCCATTTGAATCAGGATTTTTACGATAACAATCTGGGGCGCAATCATTCCAGTCCGTTGCCAACGGTGCAAGATCCTGAAATCACGGATATTAACCAGCTCTTTATTGATTACACCGGTATTCCTCATAGCAAAGTGCGGCTAGGCAGGCAAATCATCCGGATTGATAATACCCGTTATGTGGGCGATATTATTTTCAGGCAATCGTCTCAAGTGTTTGACGGGCTGACCTTGACCAATCACTCGCTGGCAAATACCGAGTTTTTGCTGGGGCATTATGAGCATTTACGCCAAGCTACAGGCAAATACCGTAA
Organism: Methylophilus sp. DMC18; assembly: GCF_056314005.1. Taxonomy (NCBI): domain Bacteria; kingdom Pseudomonadati; phylum Pseudomonadota; class Betaproteobacteria; order Nitrosomonadales; family Methylophilaceae; genus Methylophilus; species Methylophilus sp. DMC18. The sequence goes on from NZ_JBQUZE010000001.1 coordinate 168,374, forward strand.
TACCAATTTTGATATTGTGCATGCCAGTTATCAGTATGCGCCCAAGGCGAGTGTCACCGCTTACGGCTATTTTATGGATCAGCCTGAAACAGGCCAGAATACTGGCGTTTTGAATAATTCGCACAAGGATATTGGTTTGCGTTTTGATGGCGCAATCGAGGTGCACCCTGACTGGCGCTGGTTGCATACGCTGGAGCTGGCCAGGCAAACCGCCTTCCAGGGCGGCGCCAGTGCCATTGATGTGTCTTATCGCAGAATGGGCTTGGGGCTGGGTTACAAACAATGGTTTGCCAGGATCGATCAGGAAATTCTATCGAGTAACCGCGGCTTATATGCGTTTCAAACGCCGTTTGCCACCTTGCATCCTTTTCAGGGCTGGACTGATTTGTTTACCACCACGCCGAGGCAAGGCATGATAGACCGCTATTTGACGCTAGGTGGCAAGTTTGAGCAGTGGACATTGCATACCGAGTGGCACACCATGTATGCCGACCAGCGCTATCAAACGCCGTCAGGCATGGGCGATCATTACGGTAATGAGTGGGATGTTTCCTGTGCTTATCAATATACGCCCAAGTTGCAGGCCAAATTTGAGTATGCACGTTTTTATGAGGATGACACGCTAGGTAGCAGCCTTACAGCGGCCTCACGCAAGCCTGATACAACCAAGGGCTGGTTGACGTTGTTGTATCAGTTTTAATTCTTTCTTGTTGACGAGTCCCAATCGAAATGCGAGTTTTACTTGAGCGATACTAACTCAGTGGGGCTGCTGGGGACAGTCACCAGTGTCTTGAAGTTACTGTAAGGCATGGGTTTATAAAAGTAATAGCCTTGCACGAACTTGCACGAAGTGGTGTTCAAAAAGTTTAACTGCTCCAGAGACTCTATGCCTTCTGCCACTACTTCAAAGTGCAGAATTTCGGCCAGTTTGACGATGGCCTTCACCAGCTCGGTATTGTCCAGATGTAAGGGAATGTCGTTCATAAAGGCACGATCTATCTTGATCTGGCTGATCGGGTATTTGGTTAGATAGCTCAGTGAGGAGTAGCCTGTCCCAAAGTCATCCAGCGAAACTGTAATGCCCAGTGATGCGATCTGTAACAGGGTTTTTAGTACCTCTTCACTCTTCTCCAACAGCACAGACTCTGTGATCTCCAGTTTGATCCAGGCCGGATCGCACTGCCAATGGCTTAATTTTTGTTGCAAGCTGTCAAAAAACTGCGGCGCCTGAATCTGGTGCGAAGACAAATTGATTGCAATCGGGATCATGTCAAGTCGGTTCTGATTGATTTCGACGGCATAAGCGATGCCTTGATTCAGAATCCAGTCGCCTATTTCCAGAATCTGCCCGTTGCGTTCAGCCACAGGAATAAATTTATCTGGCGGGATAAAGCCTTTGAGCGGATGTTTCCAGCGGATCAAGGCCTCGGCACCGGCAATCCGGTTGTCGCGAATATCCACTTGCGGTTGCAGGTAGATTTCAAATTCCTTGTTTTCAAGCGCATGTGACAGTGCGGCTTCCATTTCAATATAATCAAGAGACTCTTGTAAAAACCCCGGGGCAAAAAACAGGTACTGCTGTAGTGTTTTTTCCGCCTTGGTTGCTGTCAGCGTCGTGTAGGGAATCAAAAGCTTGAAGTTCTCAGTATCTTGCGGCAGCTTCATGATCCCGGCAAAGGTCTTGATCTTGATGGCGCGTATGCCAAGCGAATAAGGGGCTTGCAGGCGTGCAATCAGTGTTTCAATTTCGGTCACCAGCTTTTTATCATCCCCGCATTCTTCTCTGACCCATAGAAAACTCGAATAGGCGACGCGTGCAATCATGCTGTTTGACACGACTCTTTCTTGTAGCCGTGCCAAAAACTGGTTCAATAGTTCAGTGGTGCTGGCCGGTCCAATAAACTCTGACAGCTCTTCGAGTGACTGTACCCTGATCAGGGTCGCAACGACGGGTTGGTCTGCGGAGAATCGCTGCGGGTAATGGTGCAAAAAGCCCAGTTTATTCAGCACTCCGGTTTCCCTGTCAAACAGCAAGGACTGCTGCAGACGGAACATTAGGCTGTTTTCTTGCACTTGTTGTGGCGGCGTTTGCTTGCCTTCCAGTAAACCATTAATCACACCTATAAACTCATTTGGCTCTGACCCCAACACCGCCAGAATCCTTGCATAGGTTTTTTTGCCCGCAAAATACAACACGGCCAGCAGGAGCAGCATGCTGGCCAGATAAATACCGATATTGGTAAATTCAAGATATTCCAGTGACTTGAACTCTTGCCAGGTTTGCGAAAGATTCCCGGCCAGTGCGGTGTCCACGCTGTCTATGGTCGCTTTCCCGGCATGAAACAGAGGTGTAAATCGTGTTGTCACTGAGGCTTCTGACTTATCAGCCGGTTGCTGGATGAGTAACTGGTTGAGTTCGTCTTTAAACAGATGGAAGTTGCTCTCTATTTCGTCAATCAAACTGGCATTTTGCGAGTTGATTGCAGGGAGTTGTTTCAACTGCTCCACCTTGTTAGTCAGCACATGGAGTTTGTTCAATATTTCTGGCAGGACGTGATTGCGTTCATATAAATCCTGCGTTCTGAGCGACTCTCGTACATCGGCAATCAGCATCAGGGTTTCTGTTCTGACCTCGTTCAGCGCCTCCATATTCGGGATCAAGATATTCATGATCACGCCGCGTGAGAAGTAGGTTTTATGTGTCATCCAGATCAGACAGCCAACGGTCAAGGTAATGCTGATAATCATCATGAAGACGAATTTCAACAAGGTCCGTTTGATGTTGAGTTCCTGCATTTTCATAGCTAATTCCTTGTTTTAACGTGAAAAATTCACGTTGGCGGTTATGCGCCGCTCGTCTCTCTATAACGCCATAAATAGCGCAGGCTTTAGGGTTAGCCTCAAGCATTCGATTAGGATAAATAAACCCACGCTTATTAGAGGATTAACGCATCCGTCAGTCTCTTAAAATTGAGCTAAACAAATGTAATTTCATTGGCACTACTGTAAGGATCCCATGAATGCAAAATTATTACGATCACACCGCGAGCAGCAATGATATGCCTGAATTTCACAATGAGGAATTACAGCAGTTGTGCCAATCGGTGCTGCCACTATGGGCAGATCAGATCCATGCTGCAAAAACACTGACCAGTAGCTCGATTGATGAGTTAAGTGCCAAGTTTGCAGGATTGTCGCAAAGCGTACGTGCGGTCACCAGCCATGGACAATCGCAGAGTAATGCGCAATTGCTTGAATTGCTCAATTTAAGCCAGGATCAGTTAGCCATGGTGATTGCCTTGCTCAAAAACAGCATCGAAGAAAAGCAGACGCTGCTAGAGGCCGTGTCAACCTTGTCCAGTTACACCAAAGAGCTGTTGGATATGGCGGATATCGTGACCCGCATTGCCAAGGAAACCGGGATGGTCGCTGTGAACGCGGCGATTGAAGCGGCGCGTGTAGGTGAGCGCGGCCGAGGCTTTGCCGTGGTGGCGGATGCCGTGAAACGACTTTCCTCAGATGCTGGCCGCACTGGCTCGCATATTTCTGAAACCGTGAATCGTGTGTCGCAAGCGATTAAAAATGTATCGCAAGTTTCAAAAGAGTTTGAAAAGAAAGATGCGCAAACTCTGGTTGAGGCCGAACAGATTGTGAATACCGTGCTGGATAAATTTGGCCATACCGCGAATGAAGTGGTCGCAGAGAGTCAGCAGATGGTTAAAGAAAGCCAGCATGTGGCACAAGAGATTGATCACGTGTTGTTTTCATTGCAGTTTCAGGACCGCGTCAGTCAAATGCTAAGCCACGTTCAGCAGGATATCGAAAAACTGAATCAGCGCGTGGACGATGTGAACGGACTGGGCAGTGTTGATGAATGGTTAAAACAATTGAAGTCCACTTACACCATGCGTGAGCAAACTCAGATCCACGACAAGCGATCCAGACCAACTGTTGCTGCCAGCAAAAAATCTTTCACTGCGAGTGCCGCGCCACCGGCCAGCACCAGCAACGATGCAGATGACATCACTTTCTTTTAAACGCTTTAGATAATAAGGAATTAGCCATGGCAAAAACCATACTTATTGTAGATGACTCTTCTTCTTTGCGATCCGTAGTTGGCACCGCTCTCAAAGGCGCCGGTTACGATGTGATTGAAGCCGAAGACGGCAAGGATGCACTGACCAAGTTAAACGGGCAAAAAATCCACCTCATCATTAGTGATGTGAACATGCCCAATATGAACGGCCTTGAGTTCCTCAAAGCCAGCAAGCAAATCCCCGCCTACAAATTCACACCAGTGATCATGCTCACCACCGAGAGCGCCGAAGAGAAAAAAATGCAGGGTCAGGCTGGGGGCGCCAAGGCATGGATGGTGAAACCTTTCCAACCGCCACAATTGTTGAACGCCGTGTCCAAGCTGGTGTTGCCATAGCGCATCACCCTTAGCCATCCGTCGATTTTCTATCTCAGGGAGTTCCAGTATGCCAGTCATGATTGATACCAATGAAGCGCGTTGTGCGCTGACCTTTAGTGGTGAACTAAATATTTACAACGCGGCAGAAACCATGGCACAGGTGAAGGCGGAGCTAAGCAAGACCTTGCCCTTGCAGCTTGATTTGGCTGAGGTGGACGAAGTCGATGCGGCTGGTCTACAAATTTTGATGGCAATCCGCTTGCATGCACTCTCACATGGCGTGGATTTCCAACTTGTAAATCCCAGTGATGCGGTCATGGATTTGATTGAGCTTTCTGATACCGCTGGCTTTTTTGGCATCACCCAGGTGCTGACCGAAGTTGCCGCTTGAGACCACTATTTAAGGAGGAAACAAGATGCAACTAGATGAGTCCCTACAGATTTACATCATTGAAAGCCGTGATTTGCTACAGCAGATGGAAGAAGCGCTGCTGACGCTGGAGCAGAATCCCGGAGACGAAGAAAAGATTAATGCCATTTTCCGTGCGGCCCACACTATTAAAGGCTCGGCCGGCTTGTTTGGCTTGGACTTTATCATCAGCTTCACCCATGTGGCTGAAAGCGTGCTGGATAAAGTGCGGAATGGTGAAATTGAAGTCACTGAAGAGATCGTGGCCCTGTTTCTTGAAGTGGGCGACTTTATCAGCAAGCTGATTGATCATGTGGCCGAAGGCACTACCCCAGATGCCGACACCCTGGTGGTCAACGACAGTTTGATTCACCGTCTCAATGTTTACCTGGAAGCCAAGCAGACGGCTAATGCCGTGGCTGAGTTGCCAGTTGCGGCTGTCACCGCCGCCGAGCCTGGCACGGTAGAAAGTATGGACACCGCAGAAACCGGTTGCTGGCATCTCTCCTTGCGCTTCGGCCCGGATACCTTCCGCAGTGGCATGGATCCGTTCAGCTTCTTGCGTTACATGAATACCATGGGCCGCATTGTGCACATGGTCACCCTCACACAAGCCCTGCCTGCACTCGAAGAGATGGATGCCGAGAGCTGCTTTCTGGGTTTTGAAATCAGTTACGAAAGCCAGGCCAGCAAAGTCGAGATTGAAGGTATTTTTGATTTTGTGCGTGATGATTGCGAGATTCATATCCTGCCGCCGCATGGGCAGATTCAACACTATATCGACTTGATCGACCGCCTCTCCAATGAAGACATGAAACTGGGTGAGATTTTACTCAAGTGCGGCACACTGACGCCCAATGAGCTAGAGGCGGCGCTTGCCAAACAGGCCAACCCTGCAACTGGCGACAAGCAGCCCATCGGCCAGACACTGGTCAATGAGCAACTGGTGCAACCCGCGGTGGTCAATGCGGCGCTGGAAAAACAGCGTCAGGTCAAAGAAACCAAAAATGCCGAATCCAACTATATCCGCATTGATGCCAACAAGCTGGATGAGCTGATCAATCTGGTGGGCGAACTCATCATTGCAGGGGCTGGCGCCACACTGATTTCCAATAAGATCGGTGATAGCGCCATGAATGAAGCCACTTCCAATATCTCTACGCTGGTGGAGCAAGTACGTGACTCAGCACTGGCCTTGCGCATGGTGCAAATCGGCGCCACTTTTAGCCGCTTTAACCGTGTGGTACGTGATGTCAGCAAAGAGCTGGGTAAAGATATCCGCCTGGAGATCAGTGGCGAAGAAACCGAGCTGGATAAAACCGTGGTGGAGAAAATCAGTGATCCACTCACACATCTGGTACGCAACTCCATGGACCACGGCATTGAATCAGCCGAGGTGCGTGTTGCCAAAGGCAAACCCGCTTATGGCACGCTCAAACTCAATGCTTTCCACGACTCCGGCAGCATCGTGATTGAAGTCAGTGATGATGGCGCAGGCCTTAACCGCGACAAGATTCTGGCCAAAGCCATCGACAAAGGCTTGGTCAGTCCTGAGCAGTCACTCAGTGACAAAGACATTTATAACCTGATTTTTGAAGCAGGCTTTTCTACCGCAGACGCCGTCAGCAACCTGTCTGGCCGCGGGGTGGGCATGGATGTGGTCAAACGTAATATTCAGGCCCTGCGCGGCACCATTGATATCCAGTCACGGCCTGGCTTGGGTTGCACCATGAGCATCCGCCTGCCACTCACACTCGCCATTATTGATGGCTTTCTCGTGGGCGTGGCCGACTCTTCTTACGTGGTCCCACTCGATATGGTGGTGGAATGTATTGAGCTTTCTGCAGCGGATTATGAATCCTCTGTCAATGATCAAAGAAACTTTATTAACCTGCGAGGCGAGGTGTTGCCTTACCTCAAACTCAGGGATGAGTTCGAAAGTAAAGGTGAGCCTCCTGCACGGCAAAACATCGTTGTGATGCAGTATGCAAACCAAAAAATAGGATTAGTGGTGGATAAGTTGATTGGTGAATTCCAGACCGTGATTAAACCCCTGGGTAAGGTGTTTGAGAACGTCAAAGGGATAGGCGGCTTCACCATTCTCGGCTCAGGCAGTGTGGCACTGGTATTGGATGTGCCGCGCATGATGCAACTGGCCAATATGGAAAGCATAAAAGAGCAGGCGCTTGTGGACAGTTAAGTGATCACTCTCCCAGTGGCGTAACCAAACAATTTATTGATTAAAGAAAGCGGGTTTGTAATGAAAGTTTCTCACAAGATCTCCCTCATGATTGCCATCGCAATCCTTGGATTATTCAGTTTGATCGGTCTCAGCTACAACAGTATCGACAAAGTATTTGATGCCACCAATATGTCAAATGTGAACTCTATTCCGAGTATTAATAGCTTAAACGAAGTGATGAAACGGTTTAGTCAATTACGTGTGCGCGTCTATCGGCATGTTTTGAATACCGATGCAAATGCGATGACCGGGATTGAGCAAGCGATCAATGATGCCAAGCAAGGTGTAGAAAGCGGACTAACCAAGTATGGCAATGAATATGTGGCTGATGCAAAAGATAAAGAGTTATTGGATAGGGTTCGTAAAGGTTACGAAGCTTATTTACCGGGTGTGAGTGAGGTCATTAAGTTTTCAAGAGATGGCAAGCAGAAAGAAGCCTTGGCTGTGTTGACTTCAAATGCAAAAGTGGCTGAAGACTTAAACAATGCAATCGACGAACATATGGCTTATAACCAGGCACTAGCTAAATCTTCTGCCGAAAATGCGTTGGAAATCAAGGCGACTGCGATTAAAACGGGCTTAATTATAGGTGGCTTGATTTCACTGTCTGTCTTGGCACTGGCATTTTTCATCATTCGGTCCATCACACGCCCCCTTAACAATGCAGTGATTTCTGCCAATGCCATTGCCAATGGTGATTTAACGCAAACCGTTGAAGTGACCTCCAATGATGAAATCGGCCAGATGATGGCCTCCATGAAAACCATGTCTCAAAAAATCAGCACGGTGATTAACGAGATCAAGGCCTCTGCTGACAACATTGCCAGTGCCTCCGAGCAAGTGAGTGCGACCGCACAAAGCATTAGCCAGGCGACCAATGAGCAAGCCGCTTCAGTAGAAGAGACCTCTGCTTCTGTAGAGCAGATGAGTGCTTCCATCAACCAAAACGCTGAAAACTCTAAAGTGACCGATGGCATTGCCGGTCAAGCGGCTAAAGACGCCAACGAAGGCGGGGCGGCGGTGAAAGATACCGTGATTGCCATGAAGAGCATCGCTGACAAGATCAGCATTATTGATGACATTGCCTACCAGACCAACCTGCTGGCTTTGAACGCGGCGATTGAGGCGGCACGTGCAGGCGAGCATGGTAAAGGCTTTGCCGTGGTGGCAGCCGAAGTGCGCAAACTGGCGGAACGTAGCCAGGTGGCGGCGCAAGAGATTGGTGAAGTGGCTAAGAATTCCGTGGGTCTGGCTGAGCGTGCCGGTGACTTGCTGGATGAGATCGTGCCTAGCATCAACAAAACCAGTGATCTGGTACAAGAGATTTATGCAGCAAGTGAAGAGCAAAGCAGTGGAGCCTTGCAGATTACGGCTGCGATGAATCAACTTAGCCAGGTGACCCAGCAAAACGCCAGTTCAAGCGAAGAGCTAGCAGCGACCGCTGAAGAGATGAGCGGTCAGGCCGAGCAACTGCAACAACTGATTGGATTCTTCAAGGTGGGGGTAGATGATCATCTGGTCTCGGCAGCCACTAAAAAGGTGATCAAAAAAGTCTCTAAACCAACGATTGGTCATGTGACTGGTGCCAAGTCAACTAACGACTATGCAACTCAAGTCGATGAAGCACAGTTCGTAAAATTCTAAGGAATATTGATTGTCGACATTCGCAGCAGCCTACAGGCGAGATTGCGAGAACTGCCGACAACTGTGAAAGGAAAAGTCATGAGTGAACTGAGTGTTGCAGAGCCACCAAAAACGCAGCAAGCAATATTAGAAAACGGGATTCAGCAGTACCTGACGTTTATCCTTGGTCGGGAGACCTTTGCCCTCAATATTCTCAATATCAAAGAGATTATTGAGTATGGGCAGCTCACTGAAGTGCCAAAAATGCCTGGTTTTATCAGAGGTGTGATTAATCTAAGGGGGGCGGTGGTGCCTGTAATTGATATGGCAGCGCGTTTTGACAAGCCCAGCGCAGATATCACGCGTAAAACCTGCATTGTGATTATTGAAGTCACTCATGCAGAAGGAACGCAGGTCGTTGGTGTGATGGTAGATGCCGTGAATGAGGTCGTGGATATCGAAGCAGGCAATATCGAGCCTGCGCCAAGCTTCGGTGCCAATATCCGGGCAGACTTTATTGAAGGCATGGGCAAAATTGATGGCAAGTTTGTGATTATTTTAGACGTCAATAGTGTCCTTTCGGTTGATGAAATTGCCACCTTAGCAGGTAGTACCGTCAACGGTTAAGCCAATAATTATATAAATGTTGTAGTGAGAGACTCTAAAAGTAAATCTGGATTTTAAATCCATATAAATGAAGGACATAACATGAAACTGACTGTTGCGAAAAAAATGCTGTTGTTGATATTTACGGCCATTGTTGGTTTGGTGGGCCTTGCTGTCATGGGTAGCATCCAGATGAACAAGATCTTTGATACCACCAACTATACAAACATTAACTCAGTACCAAGTCTGATTGATCTTGATCAGGCCAGAAAGCATGTGTTGCGTTTGCGGATTCAATTGAACCGTTATGTTTTGAATGTGGATCATAAAATTCAAGAAGAAGCACTTGCCAAAATTGAAGAGCACAACAAGGGGCTCAATGACGTGATAGATCATTATTTGGCAAATTATGTTTCTGATGAAAAGGATAAGGAAATTGCCCAGCGCATGAAACAAGGGGCGAGAGATTATGAAGCTGCTTATAAGCCATTAATCCTCGCTGTGCAGGAGGGAAAACGCGACCAGGCGAGAGATATTATCAACACAATCTCTCCGATTGCCGAAAGAGTCAGTGGGGCTGTAAATGATGATTTTGACTATAACGTTGAGTTAGCAAAAAAAGCAGCTGAAGAGGCGCAAGCAACCAAGTCACAAGCGAACACGATTGCGATGACGGTTGCCGGGATTGTGGTGGCGATTGCCGCTGCATTGGGTTGGTTTATCACTCAGGGTTTACTGAAACAATTGGGTGGTGAACCTGACTATGCCGCATCTGTGGTCAAAACGGTCGCTTCAGGGGATTACACCGTTCAAGTTGAAACCAAACCTGGCGATACCAGCAGCTTGTTGTATTCAATGAAGCAAATGGTCGAACAATTATTGGCTCAAATTGGTGGTGAGCCCGCCTATGCCGCAGGTATTGTAAAACGTGTCGCTGAAGGGGATTTAACCGTCAAAACGGATATCCGGGCAGGGGATACTGGCAGCATCCTGTTTGCAATTGACGGTATGGTCAACCGACTGACAGGCATTATTTCTGAAGTGCGTGGCTCTGCCGATAACATTGCCAGTGCCTCCGAGCAGGTGAGTGCGACGGCGCAAAGCATTAGCCAGGCGACCAACGAACAAGCGGCTTCTGTCGAAGAAACTTCTGCCTCCGTTGAGCAAATGAGCGCTTCTATTAACCAGAATACAGAAAACTCCAAAGTGACCGATGGCATTGCTGGCAAAGCGTCTAAAGACGCCAACGAAGGTGGGGCTGCGGTAAAAGACACTGTGATTGCCATGAAGAGCATTGCTGACAAGATCAGCATTATTGATGACATTGCCTACCAGACTAACTTGCTGGCCCTGAACGCTGCGATTGAAGCCGCGCGAGCAGGTGAGCATGGCAAAGGCTTTGCCGTGGTAGCGGCAGAGGTTCGCAAGCTGGCTGAACGTAGCCAGGTGGCCGCGCAAGAGATTGGTGAAGTGGCGAAAAACTCCGTGGGTCTGGCTGAGCGTGCCGGTGACTTGCTGGATGAGATCGTGCCTAGCATTAACAAAACCAGTGATCTGGTACAAGAGATTTATGCCGCGAGTGAAGAGCAAAGCAGTGGAGCCTTGCAGATTACGGCTGCGATGAATCAACTGAGCCAGGTGACCCAGCAAAATGCCAGCTCCAGTGAAGAACTGGCGGCGACCGCTGAAGAGATGAGCGGCCAGGCCGAGCAACTGCAACAACTGATCTCCTACTTTAAAGTGGGTTCAGAAGAGACTGCTTTTGCCTCTTCAGTGAAAAAGAGCGTTAAAAAAGTGACCACGCCAGCCAGTAGCAAGTCAGCACTTCATGTAGCGACAGCGGCCGATATTGATGAGTCACAGTTTGTGAAGTTTTAACTTGAGTGGGATCTGTGTGGCTTGTGCCGGGAAGCATAGGTCACACGGCCAGTCGGCCAGAGGTTTGTCAAATCACATGTGATCAATTTTGGGGGAAAGCATTATGTCTATCTTGAACTACAGGGCAGTCAATAAAAGTCGTATTCAAATTGCGCAGCAATATTTAATGCAATTGGCGAAGGGGCAATTGAATCAAGCCATTGATTTAAGCGTTCAAGATGAATTAACCCCCTTATTCCTGCAGATTTCTGAGTTGCAACAGCAGTTGGCGCAGAAGCAGCAATCGCTGGATGCTTTTACGCATGAGCTAAATCATATGTCTAAAGAGCATGACGCAGGCGATATCGATGTCGTCATGAATGCAGACAAGTTTCAGGGCGAGTTCAAGACCATGGCTGTGGGGGTGAACACCATGGTCGGTGGCCATATCGCCGTGAAGAAAAAAGCCATGGCAGTGATCAAAGCCTTTGGCGAGGGTAACTTTGATGCACCCATGGAGCAATTGCCGGGCAAGAAAGCCTTTATTAACGATACCATCGAAAAGATGCGCAGCAACCTCAAAGGCTTTATTGCGGACATGAGTCACATGTCCAAAGAGCATGATGCCGGCGATATTGATGTGGTGATGAATGCAGACAAATTCCAAGGCGACTTCAAGACCATGGCGGTCGGCGTGAACACCATGGTTGGTGGCCACATTGCCGTGAAGAAAAAGGCCATGGCAGTGATCAAGGCCTTTGGTGAAGGTAACTTTGATGCGCCTATGGAGCAATTGCCTGGTAAAAAGGCGTTCATCAATGACACCATCGAAAGCATGCGTAGCAACCTCAAGGGCTTTATTGCGGACATGAACCATATGTCCAAAGAGCATGATGCGGGCGATATTGATGTGGTGATGAATGCAGACAAATTCCAAGGCGACTTCAAGACCATGGCGGTCGGCGTGAACACCATGGTTGGTGGCCACATTGCCGTGAAGAAAAAGGCCATGGCAGTGATCAAGGCCTTTGGTGAAGGTAACTTTGATGCGCCTATGGAGCAATTGCCTGGTAAAAAGGCGTTCATCAATGACACCATCGAAAGCATGCGTAGCAACCTCAAGGGCTTTATTGCGGACATGAACCATATGTCCAAAGAGCATGATGCGGGTGATATTGATGTGGTCATCGATGCAGACAAATTCCAGGGTGACTTCAAGAGCATGGCGGTCGGTGTGAACACCATGGTGGGCGGCCACATTGCGGTGAAGAAAAAAGCCATGGCGGTGATCAAGGAGTTTGGTGAAGGTAACTTTGACGCACCTATGGAGCAGTTGCCAGGCAAGAAAGCCTTTATCAATGACACCATAGAGATGGTCCGCAGCAATATGAAAGCCATGTCGCGTGAAATTAACCTGCTGATTGAGGCGGCTTCACAAGGCAATTTGACCATACGTGCAGATTCCAGTTTGTATAAAGGCGATTACCGCAAGATGGTGCAAGGCCTCAATGACATGCTGGATAACATAGTCAATCCGCTGGTAGAGGTCATGGCATTGATGAAAGAGGTCGAACAGGGTGATTTGACCCAACGCATTGACAATGAATACCAAGGCCAGCTTGAAGAGTTGAAGCTGTCCGTGGTCAATACGGTAGAGCGCTTGATGCAAGTGATTGTAGAGGTCAGGGGTTCTGCAGACAACATAGCCAGTGCCTCCGAGCAAGTGAGTGCCACCGCACAAAGCATCAGCCAGGCGACCAATGAACAAGCCGCTTCTGTCGAAGAAACCTCTGCTTCAGTGGAGCAGATGAGTGCTTCGATTAACCAGAATACCGAGAACTCCAAAGTGACCGATGGCATTGCCGGTAAAGCGGCCAAAGACGCCAACGAAGGCGGGGCGGCGGTGAAAGATACCGTGATTGCGATGAAGAGCATTGCTGACAAGATCAGCATTATTGATGACATTGCTTACCAGACTAACCTGTTGGCCTTGAACGCTGCGATTGAAGCTGCGCGAGCCGGTGAGCATGGCAAAGGCTTTGCGGTGGTGGCAGCCGAAGTGCGCAAGCTGGCTGAACGTAGCCAGGTGGCGGCGCAAGAGATTGGTGAAGTGGCGAAAAACTCCGTGGGTCTGGCTGAGCGTGCCGGTGACTTGCTGGATGAGATCGTGCCTAGCATCAACAAAACCAGTGATCTGGTACAAGAGATTTCTGCCGCGAGTGAAGAGCAAAGCAGTGGTGCAGAGCAAATCACTGCAGCCATGAACCAATTAAGCCAGGCAACCCAGCAAAACGCCAGCTCCAGTGAAGAACTGGCGGCGACGGCCGAAGAGATGAGCGGCCAGGCCGAGCAACTGCAACAGTTGATCGCTTTCTTTAAAGTGAGTGGTGAGCATCACGTGCTCAAGGGGGCAGACAAGCCAAAAGCAAAATCACAGGGCAGTAAGCCTACGGTGAGCAAATCTTTCAATAGCCCAGTGATACAAACGCCTAAAACCGGCACCTTTGGTGGCGGCATTGATGAGGAGCAGTTCGTGAGGTTTTAAGTCGTCACGGCGACGTACAGTGTCGCGTGATTGTGATGCGCTTGAAACCAACAACGAGAGGATAGAAAAATGAGTGAATTGGTAATTGCAAGAGGTGAACAGCATCAGTTAAACGGTTTTTCTGATGCCATGCAGCAGTATTTGACGTTTGTCCTCGGACGAGAGGTGTTTGCGATCAATATCCTGAATGTGAAGGAAATTATCGAGTATGGGCAGTTGACTGAAGTGCCCAAAATGCCTGCGTTTATACGAGGTGTGATTAACTTGCGCGGGGCCGTAGTGCCTGTGATTGACATGGCGGCACGTTTCGACAAGCCGACGGCGGAGATCACACGTAAAACCTGTATTGTGATCATTGAGGTTGCACATGCGACGGGAACGCAAGTGGTGGGCATGATGGTGGATGCCGTCAATGAAGTGGTGGATATCGAGGCGGGCAATATTGAGCCAGCGCCAAGTTTTGGTGCCAATATCCGCGCAGATTTTATTGCAGGCATGGGCAAGATAGAGGGTAAGTTCATTATTTTACTCAACGTTAACAAGGTACTTTCTGTCGATGAAGTGTCTAGCCTGGCGACTGGCTCGACCTTGGCCAGTGAGTCCGCAGCGAGTTAAGTAGTGAAGGGGTAGCACATGGATCAGATTGAGTCATTGACAGTAAAAGAATTTGGCTTGTTTAAAAGCTTTATCTACGCACAAGCCGGCATTGCCCTGTCAGACGTTAAAAAACCGTTGGTCAGTGGCAGGCTCAGCAAACGCTTGCATTTTCATCAACTCAATTCGTTTACGCAGTATTACAAATTGATCAATGATCCCGCCAATGCCAAAGAAAAGCAGATTGCGATTGATTTGCTCACCACCAACGAAACGCATTTTTTCAGAGAGCCCAAACACTTTGACTTCTTTAAAGAGGTGATTCTGCCCAAACGTAGCAAAGGCAAGCCTTTCCGGGTCTGGAGTGCGGCGTGCTCGTCAGGTGAAGAGCCCTATACGATTGCCATGTTGCTCGATGAACATCTGGGCAAAGAGCCCTGGGAAATCGTCGCCTCAGATTTAAGCACCAAGGTCTTGCAGCAGGCGCAAAGCGGTTGTTACAACATGCAGCGTGCCTCCGAGATCCCCAGACCTTATCTGACCAAATATTGCCTGAAAGGCACCGGCGATCACGATGGTGAGCTGCTGATTGTGAAAGAGCTCCGCCAACGCATCAAATTCTTGCAGGTCAATCTGACCAAGCCTTTTCCTGATCTGGGCCAGTTTGATGTGATTTTTTTGCGTAACGTGATGATTTACTTTGATGTCGAGACTAAGCGACAGATTACTGATCAAATGTTGCCTTTGCTCAAGAATGACGGGTACTTCATGATCAGTCATTCCGAGAGCTTGAATGGCGTCACTGAGAAATTTGTCTCTGAAGCGCCTTCTATCTATAAAAAAACTGCTAATTAGTTGTTATGTTGATGCGTACCCAGCCTGCCTTGAGTTTTGGATTGTTGGATAAGAAGCCTGAAGAGGTTTTTGAGGTTTTTTTGCAGCCTGGCGAGTGGTATTGGGGCGATGCAGACACTAGAATTCGTACTATTCTGGGCTCCTGTGTGGCAGTCACGATCTGGCATCCGGCAAAACAGATGGGGGGCATGTGCCATATCCTGTTGCCGCAACGCCATGTTTCACATAAAGAAAAAAATGAAACTGCTGCTGGCAAGTCAGGCAAGTATGCAGATGAAGCGATTGCCTTGATGATGGAAGAAATGGCCAAGTGCAAGATTCGACCACAAGACTGCCAGGTGAAAGTATTCGGCGGCAGCAATATGTTCCCGAAATTGCAGATCAATCAAAAAAACCATATTGGTGACCGTAACCTGCATGCCGTTCTGATGCTTCTGGCAGAGTATGGTTTTCATGTGCATGCCAATCATTACGGTGGCGAGGACTCACGCTATATTATTTTTGATATCTGGAGTGGGTTTGCCTGGGTGAAAAGCAAGGTTTAACGAGAATATTAATTATGAAAAAAATCAGGGTCATGATTGTGGATGATTCAGCAGTGGTCAGAAAAGTCCTTGCTGAGAAAATTTCAAAATCTTCAGAGATTGAGGTCATCTCTGCAGCGGCAGATCCCATTTTCGCCATGGATAAAATGATGAAAGATTGGCCGGATGTGGTGATTCTGGATGTGGAGATGCCCAGAATGGACGGCATCACCTTTCTCAAGAAAATCATGTCGCAGCGCCCCACGCCGGTCATTATCTGTTCGACACTGACCGAGAAGGGCGCCGAAACCACCATTCAGGCGCTGGCGGCCGGGGCGGTGAGCATCGTGACCAAGCCTAAAGCGGGCTTGAAAGATTTTTTAGAAGATGATGCCAATGACATTATCAATGTGATCAAGGTCGCGGCAAAAGCCAATCTGAAAAGAATCTCGCATGCTGAGCCTGTGGCCAAGGTCGCCCCTAAACTGACGGCGGATGCGGTACTCGCGGCGACGAATCGTGCCATGGCGCAAACCACCGAGGGGATAGTGGCAATTGGGACCTCAACAGGCGGTACGCAAGCACTGGAGGCCGTGTTGACTTCGTTACCACGTGTTTGTCCTGGCATGGTGATCGTGCAGCATATGCCCGAAAACTTTACTGCAGCATTTGCCAAAAGACTGAATGAACTGTGCGAGATTGAGGTCAAGGAAGCCGCCCATGGCGATCGCGTGATTGCCGGTCGCGCTTTGATTGCGCCTGGTGGTAAGCACATGCTGCTTAAACGCAGTGGTGCTCAATACCATGTTGACGTGATTGATGGTCCGCTCGTCAGTCGCCATCGCCCTTCGGTCAATGTGCTCTTCCGTTCGGTTGCCCAGCAGGCGGGTAAGAATGCTCTGGGCATCATTATGACGGGCATGGGGGATGATGGCGCCCAAGGTCTCAAAGAAATGCGAGAGGTGGGCGCAAAAACGCTTGGTCAAGATGAAAGAAGTTGCGTTGTATACGGAATGCCTAAAGAAGCAAACAAGCTGGGAGCCGTTGAACGGGAGGTTTCTCTGGCAAAAATTCCACAAGAGATTGTGATGTATGGTAGTGGGAGATAAGGTGAAAGCGCTGATTGTGGATTCTTCCAAGTCAACAAGAAAAATATTGTCATCTTTGTTGAAGAAATACGAGATTGAGGTTGAAGAAGCTGCAAGTCCCTTACAGGCAATCGAGTTATTAGACGGGCAGCATGTTGATTTGCTTTTGTTTTCTTACCATCATAAATCCATGAATGGGATTGAATTTTTTAAAGCATTGCCTCCCAAAACACGTAGCAGCTGCGTGAGTTTGTTGGTCGCATCAAATGCCATTCACCAAATTGCGCATGAATCTATTGAGGTGGGAATTACAGCCTGCTTTAGTAAATTAAATATCTCCTCTTTAGATACATTCATTCAGAACTTTGCACAGGCTAAGCGCAATAAACTCCAAGGTCGGGTGTTGCTCATTGAAGATAGTCCGTCTCTTTCTCAAGTCTATGGCGAGCGATTAGCAAGCATCGGGCTTGATTGCGAATTTTGTGTCGATGCTGAAGGCGCGATTCAGCGCATCAGCGACAACACTTACGATTTGGTGATTACAGACTTTAGCTTAGCCGGGATAGGCGATGGATTCTCCGTGATTAGCGCAATAAGAAATTCTCATGACGCGGCTAAGTCACGTATTCCGATATTGGCTATTTCAGGCTTAAATAGTCCTGCACGGCGAACACAATTGCTCCTCAATGGTGCAAATGACTTTTACTCAAAAGACTCATCTCTGGAAGAGTTTGAAATCAGGGTCAAGCATTTGCTGGAGAGCTATCAACTATTGCTCACATATGAGATGCAATATCAAACCATGCAATCACTGGCAACGCATGATGCATTGACCAAGTTATATAACAGACATTATTTGCGTGATGTACAGCAGCAAGTCATTTCTGAAGCCTATATGTCTTCCAAACCATTGGCACTAATCGTGGCAGATGTTGATTTTTTTAAACAGATCAACGATACCTATGGCCATAAGATTGGCGATGAGGTATTAGCTGCGGCCGGTGCTTTATTTGCAAATTTCTTTGCGAATGAACTGTGCTTTCGTATTGGTGGGGAAGAGTTTTTAGTGATTTTGAAAAATACAACAACGTTAGCGGCCAGTCAGTATGCACAAGGCTTTTGCGACTACTTTGCGAATCAACATTTATCTGGTTTGAATGTCACGATCAGTGCTGGTGTTGCCTCGTATGAGTATGGAGACGATTTTGAACATCTCTTTGCGCGTGCGGATGATGCGTTAAGCAAAGCTAAACTTTCAGGTCGAAATCAGGTGGTACTTGATCAGTCCTTGAATATGTTGTCGCTGATGGCCTGATGAGTGAGATCTGATCATCGCTTAATTTATAACTTTTGATGGGGCGTTACCGTGCGTGTATTTAGTTGTGTCATCGTTTTGATTTCTCTCATTTTTTCAAGTTTTGCTCGGGCAGAAGTTGAAGAAGACGGCCGTTATTGGCTCAATATTTATGCGCAAGGTAAATTGCCGGTAGAGAATTTATACTGGAGCATGGACACGCATCCGCGCTGGCGTGATGAGGGCAAGCATTTTGATACGCTGATTCTGCGCCCGTCCATTTTTTACAAGGTGACGCCCAAGGCCAGTGTCTGGTTGGGTTATGACACGATTATCAATCATCCGGCAGGCGCCTCGGCCTATCAGGAAAACCGCTTGTGGCAGCAGTTTTCTTACCAGTTTGACCCGATTGGCGGCGTGAGCTTGAGCAGCCGTTCCAGGCTGGAAAACCGTGAGCGCGAGGACTTTAGCCAGCATGCCTATCGCTGGCGGCAAATGGTGCGCGCCAGTCTGCCTTCGAGCTTGAATCCGCAATTATCCTGGGTGGTGTATGACGAGTTGTTTATCAACTTTAACGATACGCACTGGGGTCCACGAAAAGGGTTTGACCAGAACCGCCTGTTTCTGGGCGTGAACTGGAAATTCAGTGACTTTAGCAATGCAGATATCGGCTATCTGAACCAGTTTATAAATACCAAAACCGTAGACCGTGAGAATCATGTCCTCATGACGGCGATCCGTTTTAATTTTTAGCGGAATCTGTCGTTAAATGCATATGAACTTAAGTAAGATTGTTTCGACTCTGTTGGTGTTGACCAGTAGTTTGCCACTGTCTGTCAAGGCGGAGGAGACGCCGGTAGCGGTGTCCTCACCCTTGAGCTTGAGTGGCTACCTCGAGACCTACTATGTGCGTGATTTTAATGATCCGCCCAACCATAAACGGCCCGACTTTATCTATAGCCATAACCGGGCCAATGATTTGAGCATCAATCTGGCCATGGTCAAGGCCAGTTTGAATACGCAACGTGTGCGCGGCAATCTGGCGCTGGCTTCGGGCAGTTATATGCGCGCCAATTACGCTGCCGAGCCCAAAGACTTGCAACATATCTTTGAAGCCAATGCGGGTGTCAAGCTTTCTGACAAACACGATCTCTGGCTGGATGCCGGGGTGATGCCCTCGCATCTGGGTTTTGAAAGTGCGATCGGCACCGAGAACTGGACGCTGACGCGGAGCTTGATGGCAGAGAGTTCGCCTTATTTTGAAACAGGGGCCAAACTCAGTTATACCTCAGCCGATGGCAAATGGATGGCGAGTGGCCTGGTGTTGAGTGGTTGGCAGCGCATCCGTGCACCGCAAGGCAACACAACACCGTCCATCGGCCATCAGCTCACCTATAAACCGAATGATCGGGTGACGCTCAATAGCAGCTCGTTTATCGGCAATGACAAATCTGACCGTGCGCGGCAGATGCGTTATTTTCATGACTTTTATGGCATCTTCAAGCTGGATGAGCAGTGGAGCCTGATTACCGCGTTTGATATTGGCGCCGAAGAAAAACCGCCAGGAGAGGGCGACGGCTACAATGTGTGGCTGGCGCCTGCTGTACTGGCCAAGTATCAGTATTCCAGCCAGTTCAGTGTTACCGGGCGCGTGGAATACTATCAGGACAAACAGGGGGTGATTATCAACACCGGCACTCCCAACGGTTTTAAAACCATGGGTTACTCGGTGAATGCCGATTATAAAGTGTGCCCGCGTGTCACTGTGCGTGCCGAGCTGCGTCAGTTGCAAAGCAGGGATGATATTTTTAATGAGTCGGGCCGTCGTCAGACTGATCAGAGTTTGATTGCAGCGACGGCGATTGCTATTCAGTTTTAATCAAGCCCATACTGAGGGCCAGGCAAGTGCGATGCGATGCAGACAAGGGTTTGCTTGCATGGCTCTACCCCAAAAATGTCAGTGTGTATGAGTTCATCTAAGGAAGCAGTTATGAATGCAGCGACACAAAATAACAGTGCAGACAGTGCAAGCGCAAAACAGACAGCGGGCGAATACCTGACTTTTATTCTCGGCAACGAGCAATACGGGATTGATATCCTCAAAGTACAGGAGATCCGCGGCTATGATCCGGTGACCCATATTGCCAATATGCCTGCCTTTATCAAAGGCGTGGTCAACCTGCGCGGCAAAATTGTGCCTATCGTGGATTTGCGTATTAAGTTTGATTTGGGCGAGGTGGTCTATAACGAATTCACGGTCGTCATTATTCTGAACCTCAGTGGTCGCGTCGTCGGCATCGTTGTCGATGGTGTATCGGATGTGCGGGAGTTGTACGAAGAGAATCTGCGTGAAATGCCGACACTGGTGACACGGATTAACACCAACTATGTGATTGGTCTGGCAACAGTTGAGAGTGAAATGATTATTCTGGTGGACATCGAGCGGTTGATGGCCAGTGATGAAATGGAGTTGATGGATAAGCCCGCCGAATAAATGCGCCGCTGCCAAACAAAAAAATAAACCTGCGCAAGCAGGTTTATTTATTGGTGGCTACTCAGGCTTACTTTTTAACCGTCTCGCTAGGGTTGTGATATCTCGCCAGCCAATGGGCATACGGGGCTGGCAACACCCAGGCGGCCTGATCTTGACCCAGCGCCTTGGCCGCAAAATAAGGCCAATGCGGATTTTCAAGGTGCGCGCGGCCGATCATGGCCAGATCCAGTTGCTCGTTGCGGATGGCGCCATCCGCCAGGGTGGGGGCACCAAAGCCCCAGGCGGAAGACACCGGAATCCCGGCTTCTTGACGCACGCGCTGTGCAATCGGCGCCAGAAAAGCGGGTCCCCAGGGAATATTGGTTTCAGGGATGGTAAAGCCGACACTCACACTGAGCATATCCAGGCCACGATCACGCCAGGCTTTCACCAGCTGGATAGACTCATTCAAGGTTTCTTCATCTTTGCCATCATACTCAATCACGCCAAAGCGGGCTGTCAGTGGCAGATGCTCCGGCCAGACGGCGCGAATGGCTTCCAGGGTCTCAATGGTAAACCGTGAGCGGTTTTCAAAACTACCGCCATATTGGTCGGTCCGCTGGTTAGAGTGCGCCGAGGTAAAGCTTTGCCCCAGATAACCATGTGCAAAGTGGATTTCCAGCCATTCAAAACCAGCGGCCAATGCACGTTTGGCCGCAGCCACAAAGTCATTTTGTACGCGGGCAATATCCGCTAGCGTCATGGCTTGGGGGACACGCGGCAAGCCACCACCAAAGGCCAGGGCAGAAGGTGCAATCGGTTGCCAGGCACGCGGATCACTTTCGGCCATATGGTCATCGCCCTCCCAGGGTTTGTTGGCACTGGCTTTGCGGCCGGCATGCGCTATCTGGATGCCGGGGACTGCGCCTGCAGCTTTGATGGCCGCCGCAATCTTGCGCAATTGCTCTGCTTGCGCATCATTCCAGATGCCCAGACACCCAGGTGTAATGCGGCCTTCAGGTGCTACGCCGGTCGCCTCCACAATCACCAGGCCACTGCCACCGCGGGCCAGTGTCGCGTAATGCGCCTGGTGCCAGTCATTGGCGACACCATCTTCGGCCATGTACTGGCACATGGGCGGCACCGCAATACGGTTTCTTAAGGTCACTGCTTTTAACTGGAAACGAGAAAACAAATCAGCCATAAAACGTCCTTTAACAAATGTGTGTTGCAGAATGGGTTTAAATTCTATTGTTCGAATATAATCGAACAATAGAATAATATCAAGAGGTATGATAAATTCAGACCATGCGACAAATTAAACATCCCAGCATAGAACAGGTCGAACTTACCGACCTCATGTATGCCTTGTCTGACCCAACCCGGCTAGAAATTGTCGGGCGTCTGGCAGCCGCGGGCCGAAAGATGACTTGCGGAGAGTTTGATCTTAACCGGCCCAAGTCCAGCCTGTCGCATCACTTTAAAATCCTACGCGCAGCCGGCGTGGTCGAAACCATCATCGAAGGCACCGAGCATATGAATGCCTTGCGGCTGGCAGAGATCGAACAGAAGTTTCCTGGCGTATTGCAGTCTGTGTTAAGTGCGCTCCGCCAGTCGCCCTGACGCATTGAGAAAAGCGCAGGATCTGACTGCTTCTATGCAGTCTCCGTCATCGTTACAAGTCTTGTTCAGCGTGAACGTTGACTCATCTCCCAATGATGGTTGCTTGATGTGGCTGACCATTGGGACTCACCAGTTACTCTAGGAATCAATATGTTTGCTGATCAATCCTCACTGAAATTTTCTGAAATCAAGACCAATGTGCTTAGTGGGCTCACGGTGGCGCTGGCCATGGTGCCAGAAGCCATTGCTTTCGCCTTGATCGCACATGTGTCGCCGCTCACTGGGCTGTATGCGGCAGTGCTAGTTTCTTTGATCACCTCTGTTTTCGGCGGTAGACCAGGCATGATTTCCGGTGCTGCAGGGGCCCTGGCGGTGGTGATGGTGGCGCTGGTCGTTCAGTATGGGGTGCAGTATCTGTTTGCGACAATTATCCTGATGGGCTTATTACAAATCCTGTTTGCGGTGGCCAAACTGGGCAAGTTTATTCGTATGGTGCCGCATCCAGTGATGCTGGGTTTTGTAAATGGATTGGCGATAGTCATATTTCTTGCACAGTTTAATCATTTTAAAACGATACAGGCAGATGGCTCATATGGATGGATGAGTGGTGCGCCGCTCTATATTATGCTAGGGCTGATTGCGATCACCATGGCCATTATTTATTTGCTCCCCAGATTGACGAGAGCGATTCCCTCTACGCTTGCAGCAATCATTGTGGTGTCTACGAGTGTGATTTATTTGGGGTTGGATACCAAGACGGTAGGTGATTTGGGCTCGATTGCCGGTGGATTACCAACGTTTCATTTCCCGGAAGTGCCCTGGACGTTAGAAACACTTTATATCATTTTCCCCTATGCACTCATTCTGGCTGCCGTTGGCCTGATAGAAACCTTGCTCACACTCAATTTGATTGATGAAATGACAGAAACACGAGGGCGCCCCAACCGGGAAGCCATGGCGCAAGGGATGGCAAATGTTGTGACCGCTTTTTTTGGTGGCATGGGAGGCTGCGCGATGATTGGTCAAAGCATGATCAATATCAACAATGGCGCCCTTAAAAGGCTGTCTGGCATTGCGACCTCACTTTTTCTACTGTCATTTATTTTATTTGCATCGCGCTGGATCGAAATGATCCCGCTGGCCGCGTTGATTGGCGTGATGTTTGTGGTGGCCGAGAAAACATTTGAATGGGGCACGCTGAATTTGTTTGGCAAAGTGCCTAAGCAGGATGTGTTTGTCGGCTTGTTAGTCGGTGGCGTGACTATTATCGCTGATCTGGCGATTGCTGTGATCGCTGGCGTGATTGTTTCTGCGCTTGTGTTTGCCTGGGAGCATGCCAAACAACTGAAGGTTTACACAGAAAAAGATAAGAACGGCATGACCGTACATCAACTACATGGCACCTTGTTTTTTGCATCGATTGCTAATTTCCAGGCCCTGTTTAATCCCGCCAGTGATGACGCGCAGGTTGTGATTGATTTTAAACATGCAAAAGTGATGGATCATTCTGCCTTGATGGCGATTGATAGCCTGGCTGCAAAATATCGTGCGGTAGGCAAGTCACTGCATTTACGGCATTTAAGCCCTGATTGTCAGGAACTGCTGGAAAGTGCCAAAGCCATTATAGAAGTCAATCTGCTGGAGGATCCAACGTATCGAGTCTCGGATGATAAATTGGCATAAGCAAGCACAGCCAAGTTCTACAAAATGGTATGAATAAGTAAACGATGAGTATGAGATGAGTCTGATTAAAACCTATGTGATGGCTACCCTGGCAGCGATTCTGTGGGGAGCCAATTTCAACCTGGCAAAACCTGTGCTGGCTGAAATGAGCCCTTATCTGGCCGGTGCCAGCCGCTATACGATTGCGGCGATGGTCATGATCCTGATTGCCCGGTTTTCACAGGCGGTAATTCCCTTACGTGAGTGGAAGGCGTACTTGACGCTGGGGATTGTGGGTGTCTTTGGTTTTAACTTGTTTTTCTTTTTGGGCATGGCACATTCCTCGGCGATTAATGGCGCGTTGATCATGGCCTTAAACCCGCTTTTGACCGCGATCTTAAGCTATTTCATCCTCGGTGAGCGGCCCAAGCTGGCGCAGCTGCTGGCTTTCCCGGTGGGCATTGCTGGCGTCGCCATTGTGGTGCTGGGGGCAGGGGCGGAGTGGACGATTGCGACGGGCGACCTGTATATCATGATTGCATCGCTCAACTGGGCGGTTTATAACGTGTTGGTGAAGAAAATGATGCCTAAGCAGGTGAGCGGGATTGCCAGCACTGCCGGCATCATGACCGTGGGGGCGCTGGCATTGAGCCTGGCTGCGGCATGCAACGGTAGCCCGTTGGTGATGCCAACGGCACATGCCGGGTTGGCCTTGTTGATTATGGCACTGGGCGGCGGCGTCCTGGCTTACCTGTTCTGGAATGCCAGCATTAAACATTTAGGCCCTGCCAAAGCAGCGATTTTCATGAACCTGATTCCAGTCACCACCATGGTGATTGCCGCTTTTGAGCACGTTCCACCTACGCAGGGGCAATTGTTTGGTGCCGTGCTGGTGATCAGCGCCGTCAGTTTTAGCGCGCTCTCAGGGGCAAAAGCCCGTTAAGATTCACAGGAAACTTAAGGTTGATCTTGTCACCACGGCCAATGTGAGCCCGCTCATGTTCCCGTCATGCGCATGAGAGCATCTTCCTCTTCTTCAGGCTCGGTCGACTTCCAGCTATGGGGTGTATGGTCGGGTTGATCCAGTTTGAAGCGTTGGACGGACTGGCTCAGCTGGTTAGCCTGATCCAGTAATGATTCTGCTGCCGCGGCGGCTTCTTCGACCAGTGCCGCATTTTGCTGCGTGGCTTCGTCTATGTGGGTGATTGCCTGATTCACTTGTTCTATGCCTTTGCTTTGCTCAAACGAGGCTTCACTGATGTCTCGCATGATTTCAGAGACTTTTTTCACTGAACTGACCACCTCTTCCATGGTTTTACCAGCAAGGTCTACCTGTTTGACTGCATCGTAGGTGTTATTGACCGAGGTGCTAATCAAGCCATTGATTTCTTTTGCAGCGACGGATGAGCGCTGTGCCAGTGCGCCGACCTCATTCGCCACCACGGCAAAGCCTCGGCCCTGTTCGCCGGCGCGCGCCGCTTCTACGGCTGCGTTCAAGGCCAGGATATTTGTTTGGAAGGCGATGCCATCAATCACGGCAATGATGTCTTCAATCTGGCGTGCACTTTCATTCATTGCATTCATGCTGGCAATGGCCTCGCGTACAACCTGGCCGCCGTTTTCAGCCACGTTTGATGCTGTCAGCGCCAGTTGGTTGGCTTCTTGAGCATTCTCTGCATTGTGTTTGACGATAGAAGCGAATTGCTCCATGCTGGCGGCGGTTTCTTCAAGGCTCGCTGCCTGGTCTTCCGTCCGGCGCGAAAGTTGGTTATTGCCACTGGCGATCTCACTGGCTGCAGTATCAATCGCTTCAACTGCCTGTCGTACGGCTTTAATCGGTTCAACAATCAGGTCCAGCGTCTGGTTAACGCCAGCAATCACCTTGCGGAAATCACCAGCATGTTTCATTTCGTCAGCCCGCACCTGGATACGTCCTTCCTTGGCCGCTTGTGCCAATAGCGCAGAGTCCTCGAGTAGTTGATTAATCGCCTGGATGCAAGTATTCAGGTTGTTTTTTATTTCGTTGAAATCGCCGTAATACGGGGCGGTAATCTCGGCAGGAATGTCGCCATGCGCGATCCGCGCGACATAGCTGGCCGCCATATTCAGCGGCACAATCACCGCATCCAGCGTGTGATTCACGCCCTCAATAATTTTTCTAAAATCGCCATTATGTTTACTCGCATCCGCCCGTGTAGACAGCTTGCCTTTGACGGCGGCCTGTGACAGGTGATTGGCATCCATAATCAGCGCATTGACGGCATCAATGCACTGGTTAAGGTTATTTTTAATGGTGTTGAAATCGCCATGGTAAGTGTCCGTGATTTTAGGTGGAATTTGGCCTTTGGCAATATGATCCACATATTCTGCAGCGACATTGAGTGGAGAAATGACCGCATCCAGCGTATGGTTCACGCCCTCAACAATTTTGCGGAAATCGCCTTCATGTTTGCTCGCATCTGCACGTGTAGACAAGCGTCCGGCAACCGCCGCCTCTGACAGCATATTGGCGTCCGCAATCAGCGCATTCACGGCATCAATGCAATGATTAAGATTATCTTTAATGGCATTGAAATCGCCATGATACGTTGCAGTAATCTTGTCAGGGATATTGCCTTTGGAGATATCTGCCACATAGCTCGCCGCCACATTTAACGGCACAATCACACCATCCAGCGTCTGGTTAAAGCCCTCGACCAAGCGCTTGAACTCGCCATTAAAGGCTGCCGTCTCTGCACGCGTAGACAATTGCCCTTCAATCGCTGCCTGTGCCAGCCGGTTGGTTTCCGTTGAGAGTTTGCTCAGCGTGCGTTGGAGTACCTGCATGGAGTGCGCGACACTGGTTTCATCGCCAACAGGCAATGCAATGTGCGCTGAAAAGTCACCATCAGAAAAACGGCCAGCCAACTCTGACAACTCAACAGGATCCATACCCAAACGTTTTTTAACCGTGCTGACGATGAAATAGCCTAAGCCGCTGGCAAACGCGATCAGCAGCAACACCATCACATAATTGGCGATCTCACCCTTGGAAATGACTTGCGCTGTTTCAGCTTCCAGCGTTTGCGCTGTCTTGTTTGTGTAGATGACCACCTGATCAACAATTGTTCGATGGGCCTCGTAGGCAGCGTTTAACTCGTGCAATGCAGACTCAATCTGCTTTTTATCCTGCGCATTCAGCGCAGGGATAAATTTGTGATCGTATATTGCAAAAAAAGCCTGGCCTGAGGCATACAGCTGTTCAGCCATCAAATGCTTGATCTCGGGGTTATTAAGTTTCTTCTCCCAGTAAGCATGGCGTTTTTCAAACTCGGCCCTAAGGACGCTGACTTTTTGCTGCAGGGGGCCCGCGGATGATGCATTCATGGCGACACTTTGCAGAATCAGTTGCCAGGTTTCAATCAGGTATTCCGGTGGGGGTAATACGTCAGCGACCAGATCCTTCTGGTCTATGATCTTGTTGTATTGCTCCCCATTAATCGCCACTGTTTTATTGGCCTGCATATTCAAAAATACGAACAGGCAAACAGCCAGCAGGATAGTCGTCAAAACGCTGACTATCAAGGTAGACAGCTTGAGACGTGCAATTTGCATGAAAAAAGTCCTCTTTAGTAATTGTTACACGCTATGAGTCTGCTATTAAACCTTTAAGTCGTTGGTGAGTATGTGCCAATAAAAACCGATTCATACGCTTAAATGATTGATTTTTATGAATATAATTATCTAGGATATTTATTTATGTTAATTTATTCTGGATGCTGACCTCTGCATACGATGGCATATGTCGATAGCGGCCTCAAGGCCGGATGAGGCGGTTGCATGCCAATATCCGTCAATGGCAATGGCTGGATGACGGGTTAAAACAGCGTGTTCTCGGCGGACATCGTGGTTAGCAAATAGGTACAGATGGCTTGCAATAGGGTCGGATTCGCATGATGTTTATGCCAGTAAACGCCAATCGAGCGACCAATCGCCGGTAAGGCAAAGGGGATATAGTGCACATCATGATCCTCATGGTTGATGGCTGTGCCAGGAATCACGGCCAGCCCCAAACCATGTTTGACCATCATCCTGAGCGCTTCAAAACTCACCGCCTTGAAATCATCATCTTTGTCCAAATGCTGCCGGGCAAAATTGGCATCAAAATGCTCCAGAATTTGCCGGTAATGCGACTGATCCTCCACCAGAAACAGCAGGGGTTGCTGGTTTAAATCACTGAGTTGCAGGCTTTTGCATGAGGCATAGGCATGATGGCTGGGCACGACTACGTACAACGGGTCATCCAGCAGTTTGATGCCCATCAGACTGGCATGCGTGACCGGCAATGGCAGTAAGGCAAAATCAATTTCCTGATTCACCAATAAATCGATGAGCACATCCACATCTTCTTCCACATGTTGCACTTTAAATGGCTTGAACTGCTGTTTTAGATGGAAGATGTATTGCAGTGGCAGGGCATGCCCAAGAGACGGAAAACTGCCAAAGGTGAGCTTGGCAGAGGCATGCTGCCTGGCTTCACGAGCAATGTGAACAATCTGGTTTGCATGCTCGATCACCTGCGTGGCCGCCTCAATAATCTTTTCTCCCACAGGGGTGACGCGCACAAAATGCGTGCCTCTTTCAAAGATCTCCACCTCCAGATAGTTTTCCAGCTTTCTGATCTGATTGCTCAAAGTGGGCTGCGTGGTTGCACAATGTTCAGCCGCCTTGCTAAAGTTTTTATATTCAGAGACGGCTAATAAATACTTCAAATCACGTAAGTTCATGGCTTATCGGTCCTTGGCTGAGTGTGGGGTCAGAGGCGCTGGCAGGCAATCTTTTCCACATTGGTCAAAACGAATGGTGGGGCATGCATCTCATCATTCCGGTGGCGGCGCAGGGTCAGGCCCCGGCTTGGGCAAGACAGGCGGATAGGGTTGCGGCGGACAGGAAATCCGAACCGAATGTTGACGTAACAAGGTCTGTGGTGTGTGAACTGGTGTCAATTTCAAGAGACTTGTCCCAAGCTTGGTTTCAATATCAGGACAAGGCGTATGGTCGTGTCTACACCCCCCGTCCCGGGTTCGTGTAGACATCATCAGCACTGGGCGGTTGAGGAAGTATTTACTCGCGACTCCCAAGGAGGAATGTCATCTCCTATGGGGTTTGATATTAGATGGGCATCAATCTATCGTCAAGGGAATCTCCTCCCTATTTAAGCCTTTGTAAGCTCGCCGTAAGACGCCAAAGGTTCCATTGTTTGTTTGAATAAATCCATTCAAACAAACAATTTCATTTCCTCCCAGACTCCGCGTAAATTTCACCTCACAACGTACTGTTGTTTATCACTAGGAGTCAAAAATGAAACTGTTATCTACCCTTGTTCTGTTGTCTTTTTCAGTCGCTGGTTTTGCGGCCGACAACTCAAACGCCACAGATTTGAACGCGGTTGAAACGATGCTGCATACCAAGTTTGAATCGAGCCAGGCCAGCGCACAAAGTGCGTCTGATGATAGCCTCAGCCAGAATCCCTTTATCGAGCAAGTGATGGAAAATAATGTGCAGTCACAGCATCAAGTGGCTGCTGCCCATGAACACCACGGCTAACCCATGGGGAATGATTGCGTCATCCCCGCATAATGCGCGACGACAGTGACTGGCACTGCCGTTCGCCCGCAAACAAATCACCATCATCCATCAGCGCTGATGGTGATGGTGTTTTTATGGCGTTAATCACTCACCAGCGCTTTAGCCACCAGTTGTTCAATTTCATTGGTGATGTCGGTCATGACGCTGGCGACCACGGCAAACTCCTTGCCGGCGTCGCCAGACCGTGCGGCGATGACCTGCGCGTTAAATGAAACAATCTTGGCTTCTTTGGCGATCTTCTGGATGCTGCTCATCAGGTTTTCCTGCTTTTTGCGTCTGAGCAGTTCGCAGTGTTTGGATTCATTTTCGTACGTGACCGTAATCTGGTTGAGGACGGCCACGATCAAGCTGGCCTCTTCGCCCAGCAAGGGGATCATGGCTGCAGGCAGACCCTGATTACTTTCGCAGGCGCTAATCGCCTGTTGGCAATGTTGAATAAATTGCCGGATTTTGGCCTCGTTATCTTCCGGGCCAAACAATACTTTTTCCAGCGCGGCAAAATAAACACCGGGATACTCATGGTTGCCTTTGACCAGAAGTGTATGCGTCTGGCTAAACAAGGCCAGCGCTTCTTTAGCATGGGCCAGCGCTTCTGGGTGGTGCGTACTCATCATCAGGTTGAGCACGATCCGTTGCGACAACATGCGCTGGCGGCCAGAAAGGTTGATCAGCGCCACCATGCGGTCACTATTCAGGATGGTGTGCTGGCCGGGTTTGTCGGTCTTTTTCATGGCGTGCATCGGTCTGTCCTCTGAGTCACCCTGGTTATCGTTGCACCCATATCTTGCCATCCCTGACTTCGACCGGGTAAACATTCAGACACACGGTTGCGTCCTCAAGACAGAGGCCAGTGCGTAGCTGGTAGTGATGCTTGTAAATCGGCGAGGCGACTACAGGCTCGCCGCCCAAATCACCGACCAGGCCGCGGGATAGCACATTGGCCTCGCTATGCGGGTCGTGATTATCCAGCGCGTAGAGCTGGTCGTCTTTAAGGCGGAAAATAGCAATTTGTTGGCCTTCAATCAGGGCACAGACCCCCATATTCGGCCAGATATCCTCGAGTGCGCACACTGGGTGCCATGCGCCTGCCTCGGCAGGCTGGGCGTTTGTTGCTTGTAACTGATTCATAGACGGTTTCCTTGATTACTCTGTTGCTGCCAGGATGGGGATGACCTTGGCGGCAGGTGCGGTCTGCTGTTTTTCTGCGGGCGTGGCCGGGCGGATCTGGTTGCGCTCATTGACGAAGACAATATTGTCGTCACCTGCCACACTATTGACGAAGCTGCGGAAGCGCTTGCGCACTTCGGGGTCAGTAACGGCGGTTTTCCACTCGTCCTGATAGTTGTCTACCACGTGTTGCATTTGGGATTCCAGTTCAGCGCCCAGCCCTAACGAATCCTCAATCACGACTTGCTTGAGGTAATCCAGGCCGCCTTCGAGGTTATCACGCCAGGTGCTGGTGCGTTGCAGGCGGTCAGCCGTGCGGATATAGAACATCAGGAAGCGGTCTATCATGCGGATGGCGTCTTCTTTGCTGAGGTCGCTTGCAAGCAGCTCGGCATGGCGTGGCTTCATGCCACCATTGCCGCACACATAGAGGTTCCAGCCATTTTCAGTCGCAATCAACCCCACATCCTTGCCTTGCGCTTCGGCGCATTCACGCGTGCAGCCCGAGACACCAAACTTGATTTTGTGTGGGGCGCGCAGGCCTTTGTAACGGTTCTCCAGCTGCACGGCCAGGCCGACACTGTCATCCACGCCATACCGGCACCAGGTGGAGCCGACACAGCTTTTGACGGTACGTAACGATTTGCCGTAGGCATGACCAGATTCAAAGCCGGCAGCAATCAACTCTTCCCAGATATTGGGTAATTGCTCCACGCGGGCGCCAAACATGTCCACGCGTGCGCCGCCGGTGACCTTGGTATACAAGCCATATTTTTTCGCGATCTGGCCGATGGCGATCAGGCCATCAGGCGTGACTTCGCCGCCCGGCATGCGTGGCACCACCGAGTAGCTGCCGTCTTTCTGGATGTTGCCCAAGAAGTAGTCATTGGAATCCTGCAAGGACGCCAGGTCTTTTTTCAGGATAAATTCGTTCCAGCATGAGGCCAGAATGCTAGCGGCGGTGGGTTTGCAGATATCGCAGCCCAGGCCCTGGCCGTGTTTATGCAGTAACTCGTCAAACGATTTGATCTGGCCCACACGTACCAGGTGGTAAAGCTCCTGGCGCGAGTAGGGGAAGTGTTCGCACAGGTGATTGTTGACGGTCATGCCCAGTTTCACCATCTGTGCTTTCATCACCTGCGTCACCAACGGCACGCAGCCACCACAGGCGGTACCGGCTTTGGTGCAGGACTTGATGGCGCCTATGCTGCAATTGCCAGCCGCCACCGCTTCGCCAATCGCGCCCTTACTGACATTATTGCAAGAACACAGCACCGCGGTATCCGGCAGGGCATCCACGCCCAGGCCAGGTTTTTCCTTGCCATCACTGGCTGGCAGAATCAGGAATTCAGGATTTTCCGGCAGCGGCATTTCGTTGATGGTCATCTGTTGCAGCGTGCCGTATTCATCGGCATTGCCAATCAGCACGGCGCCCAGCAGTTTTTTGCCATCTTCGCTGACGACGATTTTTTTGTAGATATTGCGCACCTCATCGGTGTACTGGTAGCTTCGGCAGCCATGGGTTTTGCCATGGGCATCGCCCACGCTGGCAACGTCCACCCCCATCAGTTTGAGCTTGGTGCTCATATCTGCGCCCTGGAAAGTGGTCGATGTTTCACCCAGCAGGTGTGCGCAGGCAGTACGGGCCATGTCATAGCCAGGGGCGACCAGGCCGAACATCTCGTCGTTCCAGCTGGCACATTCGCCGATGGCGTAAATATTGTGGTCACTGGAGCGGGAAAAGTCATCAATGGCGATACCGCCACGCGCGCCGATGGCCAGGCCGGATTCACGTGCCAGTTCATCGCGTGGACGGATCCCGGCAGAGAACACGATCATGTCGGTTTCCAGCCAGGTGTCATCAAAAAACACCATGCGGTGGCGTGCAGTCGCTCCATCGACAATCGCCGTGGTATTGCGGCTGGTGTGCACGTGTACACCCAGCTCCTCAATTTTGCTGCGCAGCACTTTGCCGCCCGCTTCGTCTACTTGCACCGCCATCAAACGGGGCGCAAATTCAACCACATGGGTTTCCAGGCCCATGTCTTTCAATGCCTTGGCACATTCCAGGCCCAGTAGGCCACCGCCGACCACCACGCCGCTCTTGGCGGTTTTGCCTGCTGCTGTCATGGCTTCGAGGTCTTCAATGGTGCGGTAGACAAAACAGTTTTCACGGTCACGCCCGGCGACAGCAGGGACAAATGGATAAGAGCCAGTCGCCAGCACCAGTTTGTCGTAGGGCAAGATCGTGTCGTCTGTCAGTGTCACGGTATGCTGGTGGCGGTCAATCTGGCTGACGCGCGCATTCAGGCGTAACGTCAGGCCTGGCCGTTCATAAAACCCAGGCTCGACCAGCGACAGGTCTTCCGCCGTGCTGCCCGAGAAAAAACTGGAGAGGTGCACGCGGTCATAAGCCGGGCGTGGTTCTTCGCCTAGCACGGTCACTTGCAGGTTGGCGGCGGCAAGGTCAGGGTGGCGTTTCACCAGTTCTTGCACAAAGTAGTGTCCCACCATGCCGTTGCCGACGACGAGGATGCGTGTGTGTTGATTCATCTTGTATTCCTAATCAGATGCAAGCAGGCAGTGTCACGTTGTTTTTCATGTCAGTTGCGAGCATTGCGTTATCAAACTCAAAGCCTAAAAACAAAAACGGCGTCCATAGCCTATGCCGCGATTGCACATTGCAATCCTGCGAAACAAGCTATGGACGCCGTTGTCCAGTATGAGATTTGCCGACGATGGAAAATCTCTGATTTAAAAATGGCATGATAAAACGCCACTTTGTGATAAAAAAAGCAATTGGCATGCCAACCGCCAGGATGGGGGCGCAGATGAATCAGGATTTATGCTAAGTCATTGTTCCTGATGTGTTTTATCTGCAAGCTTGCGTGTATGTTTGAGCTTGCGGGCACCGTGCTATCCATCTGCCATTGGTCTGGTGCACGCTAATGAGGCATGTGCACAGGATTGCACCATTCTTGGCGCAATCCTGTGCCGACAGGCGTTCAACTGCATTCAGGTGCGCGCGTGATGTCCTTATCCCGCATGGGTTTTGCCATGCAGTTTGACCAGCCGCTTGAGTTCCGGCACGCAGGAGCCGCAACTGGTGCCACATTTCAGCTTGGCTTGCAGCGTCGGTAAATCCGCTCCCATTTGACAGGTCTCGATAATCTCGTTTTCTGAGACATCCAGGCAGTTACAGACGATCTTGCCGCGTGATTTTTGTCCGGTGGGTGGGGCTGCCAGCGGCGCCAGTGCCCATTTGCGCAATTCATCGGTGAACTGGCCTTCGAGCATGACTTGCTTGAGCCAGTCTGCGGCCAGCATTTCACCAATCAGGCGCACCGCACTGACTTGGCCTTGCTCGACCAGAATGCGTTTACTGATGCCGCGTTTGACATCATCCAGCCGTAGCATGGGCGCATCTTCGACCATGCCAAGCAACTGATCCAGCCGGGCGATCAGTTGGCTATCCGGGGCAGCGTGGTGCGCCGCGCGCAGAATCAGCATGCCGTTGCCACGGCCATACAGTCCCACGGTGGCGTAATCAAAGGCCACCAACAGCGCGCGGATGTCGGCGAGCAAGTGCAGGTCGTTGCAGCTGCGCATCACCGTCATTTGCCAGGGCAAGCTCAACTTTTCGATCTTGACCGCCGTATGCTTGAGTTCCGGTTGCTTGGAGGTTTTATCAAAAGCCGGTGGCATCAACACATTCACGCCCAAGCCGTGCATAAACTGGCTGCCCCAGTGCATGGGAATAAACAGCTCCGCCGGTTTGACTTCGTCGGATTGCTGTACCTTGATGATTAACTCACCGCGCTTGTTACTCAGTTTAACGATGTCGCCCTCGCTGATCTGGCGACGTTGCATGTCATCGGCATGCATGGAGACCACGGGCTCTTCGACGTGGTTGTAAAGCTGCGCCAGGGTGCCGGTACGGCTCATGCCATGCCACTGGTCGCGCAGGCGGCCGGTCAGCAGGCGGAAGGGATGGCGCGCGTCCGGCTTGTCGGCGGTCGGCTTGTACACCGCGCTGACAAAATGCGCCTTACCGCCCGGTTTCTGGAACACGCCATCGGTGTACAAGCGGGCTTCGCCCTGGCTGGCGCCCGATTTAAACGGCCATTGTTGTGGCCCGCGGGTTTCCAGAATCTGGTAACTCAAGCCAGTGATATCAAGGTCGCGGCCACGCGTGCTTTCACGGTGCTCGTTAAAAATGGTTTCGGTATTCGGGTAGTTAAACAGGGTGTCTGGTTTACCCAGTTTTTGTGCCAAACGGTGGGCAAAGTCGACCACTGCCTCCCAGTCATGACGGGCTTCACCCGGCTTGGGGGCGGCTGGCTGCACGCGCGTGATGCGGCGCTCCGAATTGGTGACCGTGCCTTCTTTTTCGCCCCAGGTCGAGGCAGGCAGAAATACATCCGCATAGACATTGCTGTCGGTATTGTTAAACGCATCTTGCAACACGACCAGCTCAGCCTGTTGCAGGGAGGCCAACACATTGTTGAGGTCTGGCATGGAGTGGGCGGGGTTGGTGCAGGCAATCCAGATCGCCTTGATCTCGCCGCTTTTAACCGCCTCAAACATCTCTACCGCGGTTTTGCCCGGCGCGGCCGGGACGTCGGGCACGCCCCACAAGCGCGCGACTTCTGCACGGTGTTCGGCATTGGCGAGGTCGCGGTGGCCCGACAGCAGGTTGGCCATCCCGCCGACTTCGCGGCCACCCATGGCGTTGGGTTGACCGGTCAGCGAGAATGGGCCTGCGCCGGGCTTGCCGATCTGACCGGTGGCCAGATGCAGGTTGATCAGCGCGGCATTTTTTTCAGTGCCATGGATGGACTGGTTCAGCCCCATGCAATACATGGACAAGGTCGGGCCCGCACCAAACCACTTGGCGGCCTGAATGATATCGGCCTCAGGCACGCCACAAATATCGGCTACCATCTTGGGCGTGTATTCGCGCACGGTTTCCTTGAGCGCTTCAAAGCCTTCGGTATGGTTGCGGATATAAGCCATATCGAGCAAGCCTTCCCACAGCATCACATGCAACAGGCCGTTAAACAGCGCCACGTCGGTGCCGGGCAATATCGCCAGGTGCAAGTCTGCCAGCTGTGCGGTATCGGTGCGGCGCGGGTCTACCACCACAATTTTCATGTCTGGATTCTTCGCCTTGACATCTTCAATGCGGCGGAACACAATCGGGTGGGCAAAAGCGGTATTGGAGCCGGCAATGAACAGGCATTGCGTATGGTCGATATCCTCATAACAGGCCGGTGGTGCATCGGCGCCCAGCGTGGCCTTGTAACCGGCGACGGCAGAACTCATGCACAGGCGCGAGTTGGTATCGACGTTGTTGGTGCCAATCAGGCCTTTGGCCAGCTTGTTAAATACATAATAATCTTCAGTCAGCAACTGGCCGGAGATATAAAAAGCCACCGCATCCGGGCCATGGGTGTTGATAATCTCGGCAAAGCGCTCAACCACATGATCGAGCGCGGTATTCCAGCTGACGCGCGTACGCGGCAGGTCACGCGACAGGCGCAGTTCCGGGTAGAGGGCGCGTGCGTCCAGTTTGGCGGTCAGGTGCAGGGTCGAACCCTTGGTGCACAGGCGGCCAAAGTTGGCCGGATGCTCGGGGTCACCTTTGACATCGACAATCTGCTGGCCCTCGGTGGTAATGATGACGCCACAGCCGACACCGCAATAGCAGCAGGTGCTGCGGGTTTCACGTCGTTGCGGATGGAAGGAGACCGGTACTGCGGTGAGCAGATCGTTTGCAGTCTGGAGTTGTTGCTGTTGCGACATAAGGGAGCTGTCCGTGTTGCCTGAAAATTACGGGTTTAATTGCAGATAGACCATGCCATCTTCGACCTTGACTGCATAGCAGGCGGTCTGGCCGACATCGGGCGCTTCGGCCTGGCCATCGACCAGGCTGATTTTCCAGCTATGCAGCGGGCAAGCGACTTTGTCGCCGTAGATCAGGCCTTGTGACAGCGGGCCCCCTTTGTGCGGGCAACGGTTGTTGAGTGCGAATACGCGGTCATCTTCGGTACGGAACACGCCGATATCGATCTCGCCATGACGCACCACGCGCGCCCCCAGGGCAGGGATGTCATTCACTGGGCAGATTTTAGTCCAATTCATTTTTTTCCTCTTTTCGTCTTTTTCATGCGAGGCTGGTCTTACGAGACCAGCAGCAGATAAATCAATAACACATTGACGCACAATGAAATAATCGCCAGCCATTGCCACTTCACTAGGCGTGCGCGGGCAATCAACGGTGTACGCGGGATGACGATGGGCCTGAGTTCGCCATGCTCCAGTGCCAGCAGCATTTCTTCAGCGGTTTCAAAGCGGTGTTCCGGTTTGCGGGCAATCGCTTTCAGGATAATGTTTTCCAGCCAGGCTGGAATTTCCGGCCGGTAGCGGCTGGGGCGCACCGGTTCACCAAAGCGCGGGGACTGGAATGGCTCGATTTCACCATAAGGATATTTACGCGTTAGCAGGTGATACAGCGTCACCCCTGCGGCGTAAATATCGGCTTGGCGGTCCGCCAATTTGCCGTCGAACAACTCCGGTGCCATAAAACTGGGGGTGCCGGGGTTTTCCATCTGTTCGGGCATGGGCAGCGTGGTATTGAGCGCGACCCCAAGGTCCAGAATGCGCAGCCGCGTATCACTGCCGAGGTGGATATTCGCGGGTTTGATATCACGGTGCACAATATTGAGCCGGTGCAGCATGCTCAAGCCACGCAACAGA
Organism: Methylophilus sp. DMC18; assembly: GCF_056314005.1. Lineage (NCBI taxonomy): Bacteria > Pseudomonadati > Pseudomonadota > Betaproteobacteria > Nitrosomonadales > Methylophilaceae > Methylophilus > Methylophilus sp. DMC18. The sequence goes on from NZ_JBQUZE010000001.1 coordinate 205,737, forward strand.
TCCTGGCCGATATTGGCCACGCCGTTGATGGTGAAATGATGACCCGCGTCCAGCCGTTGCTGCAGGGTGGCCCCTTCATGCCAGGTCATCACGTAATACAAGTGCGTGCGTTGCTCGCGCGTGAGCGGCAAAATTTGCGGCACACATTGTGATACCACGCGCTTGCCCAGCCACTCCTCGTTGAGCAGGGCTTCGCAACTGGCCTTATCCTCAGCGCGGGCGGGTTGCAGGGTTTTCAGCACAAATAATTGCCCGGCGGCATTTTTTACCTGATATAACAAACTGATGCGTGCATCATGTAACACGCGGGTGACGGTAAAGCCATCCAGGGTGTCGCCCACCGCCAGCTTGGGCGGCACCGGCAGGCTCAAGGCATCGGCCAGCATGTCGGTCAGGTGGTCTTGTCCGAGCTGATCGATCCGCACCACCACGGCAGAGGCGTTATCCTGACCGCCTTGTTCCAGCGCTTGCCGGGTCAGGTGTTCGGCCATCAACTGCGGTGTATGGTAAAGCATCAATATTTTGTGCAGCTCGGCCTCGCCCAGTGCGGCCCACACACCATCACTGATAATGGCATACACATCGCCGGTTTGCAGCAGGCCTTCGGCATAATCCACGCTCAACTGGTCATCGAGGCCGACTGCACGCTTGAGTACATGCCGCATATCGGGCCGGTCCCAGACATGGTCGGTGGTCAGGCATTGCAGCGACTGCTCGCGCAGGCGATAGATGCGGGTGTCGCCGACATGCGCCAACACATAGCGCTGACCGCGTAGCACCAGCATGGACAGCGTGGTCGCCATGCCGGCCATCTGGCTGTGTTTGCGTGCCTGCGACAGCACCCAGCGGTTAGCCGCCTGAACCACCTTGTCCAGCGCATGCTGGATCGTCCAGGTATCGGGCGTGGCGTAATAATCTGCCGACACCGTGCGTATCGTCATCTCGGCAGCTTCGGCCCCGCCAGCCCCCCCGCTGATGCCATCGGCCACCGCCAGCAGAGCGCCCTTGATCTCCAGCTGCGCATCGGCAGGCGTCACCAGGCCCACGTAGTCCTCGTTACGAGGCCGCGGTCCGGTGAGGCTGCTTTCGCCGACGCTGATCCGTAATTTCATGCAGGGGTCCGTGATGACGCTAACATTTCAATCCTGGGCGGTTGTCCGATGCCATTAAATTTTGGCGCTGGTGACTGTGGCTGCGCCCCAGGTGGTGCGCCAGCGGTTTTTTACGCGGGAGAGACCGATCAGTGCCAGAATTGCCAAGCCGGCAAAAATGGTCAGGCCGACCTGATAACTGCCCGTCACTTGTTTAGAGTAGCCTAAACTGGACGCCAGGTAAAAGCCACCAACGCCCCCGGCCATGCCGACCAAGCCGGTCATGACGCCGATTTCCTTGCGGAAACGCTGTGGCACCAGCTGGAATACCGCGCCGTTGCCCATACCAAGTGCTGCCATGGCGAGCACTACTACCAGCAAGCCTAGTGACTGGCTAGCCATGCCAAAACTTAGGATAAACAGGAATACCGCTGCCAGCACATACATGGTGCTCAGTGAACGGATACCGCCGATGCGGTCGGCCAACCAACCGCCTATGGGGCGCACCAGCGAGCCGGCAAAGACACAGGCTGCGGTGAAGTAACCCGCGTGTACCGCATCCAGGCCATACTGGTCGTGGAAGTAAATGGTCAATGAAGACGCCATGCCCACAAAACCGCCAAAGGTGACGCTGTAGAAAAACATAAACCACCAGGCATCTTTATCTTTGAGCACGGCCAGGTATTGCGACAGCGATTTTGGCGCAGGCGTATCCGGGGCGTCTTTGGCCATCGTGACATAGACCAGCAACGCCAGTGCCAGTGGAATCAGTGCCAGGCCAAATACATTATTCCAGCCAAAGGCCACGGCCAGGCCAGGGGCGAACAAGGCCGCCAGGGCCGTGCCCGAGTTACCTGCACCGGCAATGCCCAGCGCGGTGCCCTGGTGCTCTGGCGGATACCAGCGCGAAGCCAGTGGCAAGGCCACTGCAAATGCAGCACCGGCAAAGCCCAAAAACATGCCTAGCAACAGCGCTTGCTGATAGGTATGAATGCCATGCAGCCAGGCTGTCAGCAGCGCGCCAATCACAATCACCTGACCAATCAGGCCGGCTTTTTTCGGCTTGAGCTGATCCACCAGCACGCCCATGACTATCCGTAGCAGCGCGCCTGTGAGTACCGGGGTGGCGACCATCAGGCCTTTTTGTGCCGGATTCAATTGCAGGTCGGCGGCGATTTGCACCGCCAGCGGCCCCAACATGACCCAGACCATAAAGCTCAGGTCAAAATAAAAGAAGGCTGAAAACAGGGTGGGTTTGTGGCCCACTTCCCAAAAACTTTTTTGCATCATCTATCTCCCGGGCGTGCAATCAGGAGAATGGCACGCCACTTTTCATTTAAACAGTATTTGTCGTTACACGGTAATTGTGTCGAACTCTTTGTGTGCATCACGTTGGTTGACGCGTTCAGCCCACGGGTCCACCGCCCCTTGCAGCGCATACAGCAAACGCTCATACGCGGCTTTGCGGCCTTCAGCATCTTCAAGAATGCGTTTTTTCACATAATCCAGCCCTACACGCTCGACCCAGTGCACGGTGCGGTCCAGGTAACGCGCTTCTTCACGGTAGAGCTGAATAAAGGCGCCTGAGTACTCAATCACCTCTTCAGCGGTCTTCACCTTGCACAGGAATTGCGCCACTTCGGTTTTGATGCCGCCGTTACCGCCGACATAAATCTCCCAGCCCGAGTCCACGCCGATCACGCCGACGTCCTTGATCCCGGACTCGGCACAGTTACGCGGGCAGCCGGAGACCGCGAATTTGACCTTATGGGGTGCCCACATATGGTCAAAGGCTTTTTCAATATCGATGCCCAGTTGCGTGGAGTTTTGCGTGCCAAAACGGCAGAACTCCGAGCCAACACAGGTTTTCACGGTGCGGATAGATTTGCCATAAGCATAGCCAGACGGCATGTCGAGGTCTGCCCACATATTGGTCAGGTCCTCTTTTTTTACACCCAGCAAATCGATACGCTGGCCACCGGTGACTTTCACCATTGGTACCTTGTACTTGTCGGCCACGTCAGCAATCTTGCGTAATTGGTCAGGCGAGGTGACGCCACCATACATACGTGGCACCACAGAGTAAGTGCCGTCTTTCTGGATATTGGCATGCACGCGCTCATTGATAAAGCGTGACTGCGGATCATCCTTGGCTTCATGCGGCCAGGTGGAGATCAGGTAATAATTCAACGCCGGCCTGCAGGTGGCGCAGCCATTCGGTGTTTTCCAGCCCATGCCCTTCATGGCGGCCTGGATGCTCAGGTATTTGTGTTTGCGGATTTCGTCACGCACCTCTTCGTGGTTAAAGTCGGTGCAGCCACACACGGCTTTGCTGCTGGAAGGCGGCGCATAACCGCCGCCCAGCGTCGAGGCCAGAATCTGCTCAACCAGGCCAGTGCAACTGCCACAACTGGAGCCAGCTTTGGTGTGTTTTTTGACGTCGTCCAGTGTAAACAGGCCTTGTGCCTGAATCGCTTTGACAATGGTGCCTTTGCAGACGCCATTACAGCCACAGACTTCCATTTCGTCGGTCATGGCAGACACCTTGTCCTGACCCTGGTGGCCGGTATTGCCCAGACTGTCCTGCCCGAACATTAAGTGATCCCGGATTTCGTGGATCGGCTTTTTGTCGCGCAGCAGCTGGAAATACCAGGCCCCATCCGTCGTATCGCCATACAGCACGGCACCGATGATGGTGTCATCTTTGATCACGAGTTTTTTGTATACCCCGCCGACCGCGTCGTGCAGCAAAATTTCTTCGGCATCGTCACTGCCCATAAAATCACCGGCAGAAAACAAATCAATGCCGGTCACCTTCAATTTTGTCGAAGTGACCGAGCCTTTGTATACACCGATGCCGAAGTTGGCCAAATGTGTGGCGCACACTTTGGCCATTTCAAATAAGGGGGCCACCAGGCCATAAGCAATGCCACGGTGGTTAACGCATTCGCCCACGGCATAAATGCGCGGATCATAGGTCTGCATGGTGTCGCTCACCACAATGCCGCGGTTGCAATAAATGCCTGCCGATTCGGCCAGCGCATAGTTGGGACGGATGCCGACTGCCATCACCACCAGGTCTGCAGGCACTTCCTGGCCGTCTTTAAAGCGCACGGCGACCACGCGGCCGTCTTTTCCGATCAATTGCTCCGTGTCTTTTTGTAGCAAGAACTGCAGCCCGCGCGTTTCTAGGGATTTTTGCAGCATCTTGCCTGCGGTCTTGTCGAGCTGGCGTTCCAGCAGCCATTCATTTTTGTGCACCACTGTGACGTCCATGCCTTGCACCTTGAGGCCATTGGCGGCCTCAAGGCCCAGCAAGCCGCCGCCAATGACCACTGCATGCTTGTAGATTTTGGCCGCAGCGATCATGTCGTTGGTGTCTTTGATATCGCGGTAGCCCAGCACACCCTGCAAGTCTGCACCTGCAATCGGCAAGATGAACGGCTTGGAGCCGGTTGCCAGCAACAGGCGGTCATATTCCACCGTGAGGCCGTTTTCGGCGGTCACGGTGCGGGCCTTGCGGTCTATCTTGTTGACCCGGGCGCTGGTATGCAAGGTAATGTTGTGTTCGGCATACCATTCGCGGCTATTGAGAATAATGTCATCGATGGTCTGCTCGTTGGCCAGCACGGGCGACAACATGATGCGGTTATAGTTTGGGTAGGGCTCATCGCCAAACACGGTAATGTCGTACATGTCAGGCGCGATCTTGAGCAGCTCTTCCACCGTCCGCATGCCAGCCATGCCGTTGCCGACTACCACCAGTTTCTGTTTTATCATTGAATCACTCCTTTCAGCGCTTATGCTGCATCGCCGATGCTGAGCCAGTGTTGCAGGTTTTGTTGCCAGTCTTGTTCTTGTTGGCTGTTTCTGGCTAATTTCACCACTTCGCCGACCACAATAATGGACGGACTTTTAAGACTTTGCTGATGGGCCAGGTAAGGCATGGCTTGCAGCGTTGAGGTCAGGCCACGCTGTTCGGCGCGTGTGCCGTTCTCCACCACCATACAGGGCATGTCTGTTGGCATGCCTGCAGCGATCAGTTCACGGCAGATTTCAGCCAGATGCTGCATGCCCATGTAAATGACCAGGGTGGTATGGCTGGCCACCAGCGCTTGCCAGGGCAGGGGGCCGCCATCTTTGGTATGGCCGGTGACCAGCGTCACGCCATGGTTGTACGCACGGTGGGTCACCGGTACCTCCATGCTGGCGCAACTGGCAAGGCCACTGGTCATGCCAGGAATAATTTCGTAATCAATATTGGCTGCACGCAGTGCCAGCATTTCTTCGCCACCCCGGCCAAACACAAACGGGTCACCGCCTTTCAGGCGGGCCACGGTTTGGCCTTGTTCGGCCAGGGCGATCATCATGCGGTGAATAAAATGCTGTGGCGTAGACTTGCAACCGCCGCGCTTGCCCACCGGCACAATACGCGCCTGCGGGCAATGCTTGAGCAGTTCAGGGTTGACCAGGTCATCGACCAGCACCACCTCTGCCAGCTGCAAGGCCTTGACCGCCTTGAGCGTGATGAGCTCAGGGTCGCCAGGACCGGCACCGATTAAATACACTTTGCTTGCTGACATGAGGGGCTCCTTTGCTTGCAGACGAGGCGTCCGTTTAGAACGTATACATGGCGGTCAGCCACAGTTTTTCGGTATCACGGATACGGCCACGTGTGCCAGCAGCATTGCCGGTCGTGTTTGCCGCAGCGGCATACTGATCATCCTCGCTGTATTTGCCATACTCGAGTTTGGTCATCCAGTTTTTATCCACATTCCAGGTGACGGCGGCGTTCCACTCGGTGCCGTAACGGCTGCCATTGCGGTTGGCGCCACTGCCCACGGTATAAAAGTCCTTATCCGAGTCGATCACGTGGTAGTCGGCAAAAAACAGAAAATCGCCATAGCGGTAAGTCGCCGTGATGAAACTGTCCTTAATGCCTTCACGCGGTGTCACCAGGAATTTGTCTACCCAGCCCTGGAACAAGTGGTTGGTACCAAATGGGGTCTGGAAGGCATATTTACCGTTGTTGCTGGAGAGTAATTCCTGGTCTACACGCAGGTTGAAGTTATCAATCCCGAAGCCACCGCCCAGCTTGTAGTAATGCGCGTCAATGCGGCTGTCACCACCGCTGTAGTCAGACTGTTTTGCGTATTCAGCGGTGTAGTGCGCGCGGTAGTTGGGCGTGAACGGATGGGTGCCGTCTAGGCGGATACCAATAATCTTGTTACTTTGGTCGGCAAACTGGTTGTTCGTGCCTTTGGGATTGTTAGAGGCCCCTGCACCAAACCAGGCATTACCAAAGCCCAGGTTTTCAAAGTCAGAGAAATATCCGTAACCGACCAGGAACTCAGTCGGGGAAATACGGTAGCGGCCATTGATGACTTCCAACGCACCATGATGCGCTGCCGTGGTGATCTGGTTCACCTTGCTAAAGTGGGCCGCATAAATTTCGGTATCCGGGATGGTCTTGTTAAATACTGAGACGCCGTCAAACACTTGCATGACCTGGCGGAAGGCAATGTCACCAATAAAACGCACATTATCCAGGTTCACTTGCTGGCGGCCCGCGCGAACACGGGTGTTTTTGATGCCAGTCCAGTCGACAAACAACTGGTTGATATCGGTGTAGTCCGGGTCCACCACTTTGGCATATTGAATGCCGCTGTTCTGGTTGGATGCGCCGTTGATCAGCACATTGTTGGTGCCGTCATTAAACTGGCTGTTCAATTGGGTCACATTGATCAACTGACCGGCCACACTCCAGTTGTGGTAAGGCGCGGTTTGCCAGCCGATCAGGCTGCGCAGGGTGTATGCATGCGCTTCTTTCAGGTTCTGGTTTGCCGTCGGGTTAGCGCTGCCATTGGCATAGGTCCCAGGCTGCAAGCCATCCTGATCGACGTTTTCATAACGCAATCTGAAGCTGCTCATGTTTTTACCGGTTTTAATCGCGTCCATAAAAGTGTATTCAGGCAGAACTTCTTCTTCTGCCATTGCAGGTGAGCCAAGTGCTGCCAGCAAGATGGCTGCGGAAACTTGACGCAAGCGGGGGTGTAGGTTAGCGTTCATGTGTTGCTCCTTTTCTCTATTGGGGTAACCTTGCTTGGATGAGGGTTGCTTTTGATAAGCAAGTGGTGCTGGCAGGTGGCTGCCTGCCAGCACCTTTCACTTAGGCCGCTTTTTTGGCGTGCCGCTCATACAGAAACTTCAAAACTTCGCTGCGCAAATGCGTGTAAGCCGGGTCTTCCACCAGCTCCAGGCGTTTGCGTGGACGGGGTAAATCGACCTCCAGAATTTCACCGATGGTGGCTGCCGGGCCGTTGGTCATCATGACGATGCGGTCTGACAGCAGCACGGCTTCGTCCACATCGTGTGTCACCATGACGGCAGTACAGCCAGAACGTGCCATGATGGCCATCAGTTCGTCTTGCAGGCCAGCACGGGTCAGCGCATCCAGCGCACCAAACGGTTCATCCAGCAGTAACACCTTGGGCTCCATGGCGAGTGCCCGGGCAATGCCTACCCGCTGCTTCATGCCGCCAGAGATTTCATTCGGGCGTTTTTCCATGGCGTGGCTTAAGCCCACCAGCTCCAGTGCTGCGCGGGTACGTTCTGCCAGTTGTGCTTTGCTTTCAGTGGCCGCAAACACGCGCTCCACCGCCAGGTAAACATTTTCATAACAGGTCAGCCAGGGCAGCAGGGAGTGGTTCTGGAACACCACGGCGCGCTCAGGACCCGGCTTGGCGATTTCACGGCCGGCACAAAACAGGTAGCCGTCTGTCGGTTGCAACAAGCCGGCAATCAGGTTGAGTACGGTCGATTTGCCACAGCCGGAGTGGCCGATGATGGAGATGAATTCGCCTTCCTGGATAGACAGGTTGATGTCTTTTAAGGCCTGGAAACTGCCTTTTTTAGTGTTGAAAATCATGTTGACGTTTTCAATCAACACATAGCGGTCTTGTTTTACAGCGGTGGTCATGATCAGAGTCCTTTACCAGTCAATGAGGTGTCGTGGTTATTCGTAGCTATAGCGTTTGGCCAGCATGACCAGGCACTGCTCCAGCAACAGACCGACGATGCCCACAATGAAAATCGCGATGATGATGTGCTCAACGTTCAGGTTGTTCCATTCATCCCACACCCAGAAGCCAATGCCCACGCCGCCGGTCAGCATTTCTGCCGCCACAATCACCAGCCAGGCGGCACCGATGGAGAGACGCACACCGGTCATCATGTAAGGCATGACATACGGCAGCAGGATTTTGGTGATGACTTTCCACTCGGACAGGTTCAGTACCTTGGCCACGTTCATATAGTCTTGCGGCACTTTGCTGACACCAACGGCGGTGTTGATAATCATGGGCCAGACCGCGGTGATGAAAATCACCCAGATTGCGGCCGGGTTGGCCGCTTTGAATACCAGCAGGCCGATCGGCAACCAGGCCAGTGGGGATACCGGCTTGAGCAGGCTGATAATCGGCGCCGCCATTTTTGACATAAAGGCATAGCGGCCGATGATAAACCCCATGGGGATGCCGACAATCGCTGCCAGTGCAAAGCCGGTGGCGACGCGTTTGAGCGAGTTCAGGATGTTCCAGCCGATGCCCATGTCATTCGGGTTGTTGATATAAAACGGGTCGCTAAACAGCTCCACCGCCGAATGCCAGGTCTGCACCGGTCCTGGCAAACCCTGAGTCAGGGCGGCCACGGTAGACCAGATGGCGCCAAAGATCAGCAAGCCAATCACAGGCGGCAACAGTCCTTCAAACACGCGTTTGGCCATTGCCGCCCATGCCCCGGCTTTTTTGCTTGCCGGGGTGGCTGCTGTTGCGGTGGCCGAGAGAGGGCTCACCACCGCGACAACCGGTTTTGCTTGCTTGGCTGGCATTGCTTTGGCAGCCTGCTCACTGTTTTGCATGATTTTTTCCTTGTTAAAGCTGACGACACTCATGGTGACTCTCCTTGAAAGAATTACGCTTTAACCTTGAAGCTGTTGGCATAGGCTTTGGGGTCTTTACCATCCCAGACCACACCGTCAATCAGCTTGCTGCTGCGCATCACGTCTGTCGGCACGCTAATGCCCAGAGATTTGGCGGCTTCGGTATAAATATCAATGCGGTTCACCTTTTTCGCCACGCCGAGGTAATCCGGGTCAGACTTGAGCAAGCCCCAGCGTTTGTGTTGGGTCAGGAACCACATGCCGTCTGACAGGTAAGGGAAGCTGACCTTGCCGTCATTGAAGAACTTCATGTAGTTGGGGTCTTCCCATTTTTTGCCGATACCATTGTCGTAGTGGCCGAGGAAGCGACCTTCAATCACTTCTTCTGGCGCATTCACGTAAGCTTTGCCTGCGATCAACTTGGCCACTTCGGCACGGTTTTTGGTCGCATCAATGTAGCGTGAGGCTTCGAGGATGGCTTTGGTCAAGGCCAGCGCGGTATTCGGGTTCTTGGCGATAAAGTCAGCGGTGGTGCCCAACACTTTTTCCGGGTGGTCTACCCAGATATCTTGTGAGGTGGCGACGGTGTAGCCGATCTTGTCGTAAATGGCACGGGCGTTCCAGGGTTCGCCCACGCAGTAGCCATCCATATTGCCAATCCGCATGTTGGCGACCATTTGTGGCGGCGGTACGACGATGGTTTTCACGTCCTGCATTGGATTGATGCCATAGGTCGCCAGCCAGTAGTACAACCACATGGCGTGCGTGCCGGTGGGGAAGGTCTGGGCGAAGGTAAAGTCGCGGTTTTCGTTATCCAGCAAACGTTTCAGCGTCGCACCACTGGTCACGCCTTTTTCCTTAAGCTGGTTAGCCAGCGTGATGCCCTGGCCGTTGTTGTTCAGCGTCATCAGCACGTTCATGTCTTTTTGCTGGCCGCCGATGCCCATTTGTACGCCGTAGATCAGGCCATACAACACATGTGCAGCATGCAATTCACCATTGACCAGCTTGTCACGTACGCCTGCCCACGAAGCTTCTTTAGACGGCACAATCTTGATGCCATATTTTTTATCAAAGCCCATTTGCGCGGCGACAATAATCGGCGCACAGTCCGTCAGCGGGATAAAGCCCACTTTCACTTCGGTGATTTCTGGCGCATCAGAGCCAGCCGCCCAAGCCTGGCTACGGATGGCGGAAGGCACCATGTTCATCATGGCGGCAGCACCAAACGCGCCTGCCAGCGTATTCATAAAGAAATGGCGGCGTTGCTGGTTCACCTGGTCAACCGGCGTTGCCTCGGTGGGGGATACATTTTTTTTGTCAGAACTGCTCATGTCGGCTCCTTGAGATTTGATTCGAAAAAGGGGTTCGGAAAATACAAAACAAAAAAGGCGTCCTGAATGCAGACCGTGGTCTACACTCAGGACGCCTTTGTCCTTTTGCTTGCAAGCCCTTTTGCTAAAAGGCTGCGGTACTTACATTAATTTAATAACGGGTATAACTCAGTTGTTAGGCAAATTACCTGATATCAGGCATTTGCCACGGAGCATATTTGACAGGATCGCCGTTGATCCAGCTTGCTCTTAGATAAGCACTAGCAAACGGCATGCCAACTTTATTTTATTTTTAAGTGATTGAATTTTAATGAAAATATTAGTTTCTTTTGTAAAGGGGCATATTATTGCCGGGCATAGTTGCACTGCTTTCGTGCGAACTGCTCAACATTGGCGCATGACTTGGGCTGGTGTGCGAGGAGCCCGAGCAACAGGATGACCATACACGCCAGTAATAGACTTAAGCCACGCCAAAAGGCCAGCGGATGACGTTCCAGCAAAGGCGGATGGGCATGACGCAGAAAGGCTGCATTCGGTTTACGCAGGTCAAATAAGAATTCAGAGGCCTGCGCATAACGTTTTTCTGCCTGCGGGTGCACGGCACGGGCGATGGCGGCGTCGACCCAGGCCGGAAACGCCGGTTGTGTATAGCGAATCTCCCGGTAATACAAACGTGACAGGTGTTGCGGATGTTTTACCTTCGCGACCTCTGTCCCATAGGGCAGTTTGCCTGTGAGGCACTGGTAAGTGATCACCCCCAAGGCATAAATATCCGATTGTGGCGTTGCTGGCCATCCCAGAAACTGTTCTGGCGCCGAGTATTGCAGCGTGCCAGGCAAGGTTACCGTGCTTTCTAGCTCGCTCATTTCTTCGAGACCAGCCACGCTCACGGCCCCAAAATCAATCAAGGTGATCTGGCCATCGGTATCGACCAGGATATTTTGCGGCTGCAAGTCGCGGTAGACCATCTCCAGTCGATGAAAGGCTTCCAGGGCGCTGGTGATCTGTTCCACCAGTTGGCGGACGGTCTCTAGGGATGGTTGCGGGTGATCCAGCAGCCATTGTTGTAAGGTTTGCCCCGGCACATAGTGCATCACACTATATAAAAACTTGCGCGGAGAAGCTGACGTATACGGCCGTAATATATGGCGATGGCTGATGCGCCTGGCCACCCATTCTTCGAGGTAAAAACGTTCCAGTGCCTGTGCATCGGCGGACAGGTCCACCGATGGGACTTTGAGGGCAACCTGGGTGCCCGTTTGCAGGTCACGTGCCAGGTAAACATGGCTGCGGTGGCTATGATGCAGGCAACGCAAAATATGGTAACCATCAAACGGCTTACCTTCTTCTATGGCCGGGGCAAAGGGGAGTGCCTGCATGCTTTGTGTCAGCGAGGCCATGTCATGGTCGGGCAGTTGTAACAAGCGCACCGCCAGTGCTGTCAGGTTATCCTCGCTACCGCGTGCATGCGCGAGTTTAACCCAGTGCTGGCAGAGACGATTGAGGTCGCTGGCGGTTTGGATATCCTGCAAGATTTCTTCTGAGGTCAGGTGTTCAAATACGCCATCAGACATCAATAAATAAACATCGCCTGCTTCCGCGGCCTCGCTGTGATAATCAATTTCTGGTTGCGGGCTCATGCCCAGGGCGCGTGCCAGATAGCTATGTTGATCATCGACCCAGAAACGGTGGTCTTCGGTCAGGCATTGCAATTGCTGGTCACGGAGACGGTAAATGCGCGTATCGCCCAGATGAAATACATGGATAGCCCGTGATTTAATGATCAGGGCGCTAAAGGTACAGACGTAGCCTCTGTTTTTGTCAAAACGATAAGGGCTGCGAAACGTCTGCGCATTGAGTGTGGCATTAATACTGCGTAAGACTTGCAACCCACCAGACTTGACTGACCATTCTACAGGGGTGAGCGCGTAATCTTGTATAAACTGCTGAATGGCCAGCGTACTAGCCTGGTCGCTGACATCGCTGCTACTGATGCCATCGGCAATGGCAAATACCCAACCTTTGCCAGTAGCAGGCGGGCTGTCTTGTGTGGTGAGGCCGAACGCATCCTGATTGACTGGTTTGCGTCCGGCCTCGGAGCAGGCGCCGCTTTCTATCTGCAAAGAGGCAGGCATGCCGTTTAGTAAGACTTGTAAGGCAGGAACTTGCCGCTCATGGTGATTTTGACGCGATCGCCTTTAGGGTCGGCTTCGCGTTGCAAATCCATATTAAAGTCAATGGCGCTCATGATGCCATCGCCAAACTCTTCGTGAATCAAGGCCTTAAATGTGGTGCCGTAGACGCTGATCAGTTCGTAAAAGCGATAAATTAATGGATCGGAGGGCACCGCAGTGGGTAACGATCCTTTATAAGGTACCACTTGTAGTTGGCTTATGGCTTCTCCAGGCAGTTGTAGCAGTTTTCCCAAGGTATTGGCTTGTTCGGCAGAGAGGGTCATTTGGCCAAGTAGGGCGGCCGTTGTCCATTCCTTGCTCAAACCAATGGCCTCAGCAAGTGTTTTCCAGGACAGTTGCAAGGCATTTTTTTGTAACACTATCAGTTCTGTGACTTCATCTCTTGTCATGATTAACTCCATTGATATCGTGTGGGACGGGCTCACTGCCACGACGAGCAGGCGAGCATTGTTTACAGTTTACGTTTGGGTTGTGTGCGCACATGGGTGGTATACAGCGTCAGGCCGGTAAAGGCCAGGCCGCCCACCAGATTGCCAAGCGCAGTCGGGATTTCATTCCATACCAGATAGTCTGCAATCGAAAAATTGCCGCCCATGATCAAAGCAAATGGAAACAGAAACATATTGACGACCGAGTGCTCAAAGCCCATGAAAAAGAACAAAAAGATTGGCATCCACATGGCGATCACCTTGCCGCTGACGTTGGTTGAAATCATGGCCCCCACCACGCCCAGCGACACCATCCAGTTGCACAACATGCCACGGATAAAAATGGTGATCCAGCCATCCAGGCCATATTTGGCGTAGCCCAGTGTTCTGGCCTCGCCTATACCGGCGACTTTGGTGGCGATGGCGCCGCCATCGGTATTAAAGCCATAGGTGAAGATAAAAGCCATCATCCCGGCCACCGTGAGCGCGCCAGCAAAATTGCCAATAAATACCAGACCCCAGTTACGCAGGATTTGCGGCCAGGTCACGCCGGGGCGTTTGTCCAGCCAGGCCAGCGGAGTCAGCATGAAAACGCCGGTCAGCAAGTCAAATCCCATCAGGTAGAGCATGCTGAAGCCCACCGGAAACATGACAGCTCCTACCAGAGGAGATTCTGTCGCCAAGGCAATACTCACTGCAAACACAGCGGCCAGCGCCAGAATGGCACCCGCCATATAGGCGCGAATCACGGTGTCACGCGTGGCCATATAAATTTTTGATTCACCGGCGTCTACCATCTTAGAGACAAATTCGGCGGGGGCTAGATAAGACATTGCATACCTCTTACTTTCTTGGATGAGTCCAAAACAAAAAGGCGTCCTGACAGTCAACCCGCTTGAGTCTACTGTCAGGACGCCTTTGTCCAGATTGCTGAATTGGTTGGTACCCGCTGTATTCAAATCACCAGGATTCAAACACAAGCCAGGGGACCACCTATTTATACCCGCGCTTCCGCCATTGGAATCGCGTTAATTGATTGATAGCAATTGTTATGCCATGTATTAATATTGCGAATAACACTTTGTTTTAATGCTGTTTTTGTCCATATTTTACGGTTTTATAGGTGTAGATATACACCGCGTATATGCACAGGCATGGTGCGCATGCCCGATCCTGAGCGGTTAATCGCGGGAAAAATGTGTCTGTGCAAGAATGTTTTCCGCGATATCCACAATTTTGCGGTTTTGAGTCATGGCCGTACTGCGCAACTGTTTGTAGGCTTCCATTTCATCAATATCAAACTTGCGCATTAGCAGGCCTTTGGCGCGTTCGATCACTTTGCGCTCTGACAAGGCTTTTTTAGTATCGGCCAAGGTGACTTCCATCTCGGCAATCTGTTGCGATTGCTGTTGCAGCAACTGCATGATAGAAGTCACGGGTGCCGTATGCCTAGCTTCATTTGCCTGAAATTGCAGCGCACTCTCGACCGGAATCGACAGGTTGAAGAAACTACTATCCAGGGGATGATTGGGATCAGCGCTTTGCGTCATGGCATCCAAATATTGCTTTGTTTGTGCCAGGTCTTTTTTCGCATGGGCAGAAAGTTCTGCCAGCATGCGGTGCATGGATTGCACCAGCTGGCATTGAATTAGCCAGATTTCACTCAGGCGCTCACTGCACAACGCAAACCAGGTATCACTGGCGCTGGTATTGAGCGTTTGCTGATCTTTGGCCACCGTCAGCTGGTGACGCAAGTGCTCATGCTGCTGTTGTAGGCGTGAGCTTTGCAGGACCGCCCATGCCTGCTGTAGCTCCTGGGCGCCAAACTGGCTGAACAGTTCAAAATGGCGATTTTGCTGTGTGATCAATTCCAGCAGTTTTTGCTGATGCTCGCTTTGCATGCTGCCTGAGCCAAATAAATAAGAGCCGACTGCACGCTCCTGACCGGCAAACTCCTTGGCTTGCACCAGGTTGTAGAGCGTCAGCAAGCTGGTGGAGACCTTGCTGTTGACCGAGCTGTCCGTGATCTCGAAAATCAGCGAGATCAAGCTTTGTATAAAGCGGTTATAAGACTCTATGCAATCCGCAAATGAGATCTTGAGTAGCGTAATTTGATGACGTAAGTTTTTAAGCTGGTCCAAACCCAGCAAAATCCAAGAGATGAGCGTCAACTGTTTGGCATCGGTCAGCGCATGGCGGTCCAGATATTGTTGCAAGGCTTGCCTGAAATCAGTTTCAATTTGCTGATTTTGCACGACGATATCCGCACGTGCCTGCGAGAAGCGTTTGCCGGAAGACGCTAAATAAAGACAGCTGGCACCACGTTCAGCCTGAATTTGATGAATGAGCTGCCCAATTCTTTCGACAAAAGTAATTGAGCTATCCAGGCGCTCCAGCTCCTCGATATGTCTGATTTTAGCCAGGGTAATGGTTTGTGCGGGGGAAATGTCGGTCATCATCGGACTTGTTCAAGCAAAAACTGTGCGCAGGAGAATCGATGCGCTTGGCAAGGGCGAGCATTCTAACGGGGTTTGGCTGGATTGGACAATAGACCGTCGGTTTGCAACAGTGCACGTGCAATGTCTTCCACCGTCACGCGTTTGAGCATGGCCTGCTCGCGCAGGACTTTGTAAGCCTCGGTTGCACTGATTCCGCGCGCATGCGCCAACATGGCTTGTGCCGCACTGATTTCGCCTGCCGCCTGCAGTTTTTCTTCCAGGCGCTGGTTACGTTTGCGCAAGGTTTTTAATTGCTGGCAATGATGCATGGTCAGGATGAGGGTGGAGAGCAAGCCTTTGGCTTGCAGAGGCCTTACCAGCATGCCATGGCAACCCAGCGCAGTGGCGGTCTCCAGCGTGGTCGGGTTTTCATAATCCAGCACTCCAATCAGCGGGATCGCCGACTCTGGTGTCAGCCACGGCAGTTTCTTTTTCGCGCTGGCTTGGGCATCTAGCAGAAAAATCACCAGCTCGGTTTGCGCGGGTAGCTCAGCCACCGGCGGCCATAGCGCGACCGTCTGGCAGCCAATCCGGTGCAGTTGCTGTGTCAATACCTCGCGGTTTTCGTCCTCAGGATGAAAAATCGTGATGCAGGCATGGCGCAAATGGCGGAACAGCTCCAGCGTGGAGTGCGGCGCCTGCGTCTGCTTGGCCTGGCGCTGACCAGGGTGAGGGGCGGCGGGTGACTCAGCCAACGCGATACTCCGCCGCATAAGGCAGGTTGTTCCAGCTGGCGCCTGGGTGCGTCACCAGATAAGGGTCGGGGATCACCGCTGCGGCACCGCCACCGGCGATGATCTCGAACTGGCCAGCCGCATTGACGCGTGCAATGCGCGGGTGTAGCCGGGTATGGTGGTTGCCGGCATCAATGGCAATACGGCCTTGCGGCGCGTCAAATGCGCGGCCCAGTAGCTGTGGCAACAGGGCATCATATTGGTCGCTCCCTGCCGCGCGCATCGCTTCGGCAAACAGGTGGGTTTGAAAATATGCTGCTTCCCAGGCCATATTAGGCGCAATCTCGTTGCCATACTGCTGCCTGAAGCGTGTGATGCAGGCCTGGTTCTCGGTACTGGCAATGCTTTGAAAATAGGGCGCAGACGTGATGTGGCCCTGGGCCGCACCGTCGCCCATTTCTGCCACCTCTGCTTCTGAGGTGGTCAGGCTGGCAATCGGGGTGTGCTGGGCATCCATGCCGATCTCGGCATAAGCCTGATACAACAGGCGGGTGGCTTGCCCCACCACGGTAGAAAACACAAAGTCTGGCGATTTGGCCTTGATGTCACGCACCACCGCTAAAAAATCTTTTTCTGTCGCCGTCAGCGGTACATAGCGCTCAGCCAGTTTTTTGCCACCCGGGACTTCAAGGATAAAGTCACTCATGATGCGGTTGGACTCATACGGGTAAATGTAGTCGCAGCCGATCATGTAGACGCGCGCGCCAAAATGTCGCGTCATGTAGTCAGCCAGTTGTGCACTGTTCTGGTTGGGCGCCGCGCCGGTGTAAATCACATGCGGCGAGAATTCAAAGCCCTCGTAAGGCGTGGGGTAAAACAGCAGCTTGCGCCATTTTTCCACCACCGGAATCACGGCTTTGCGCGTGCTGGACATATAGCAGCCAAAGATCACATTGACGCCATCTTCTCGAATCATGCGCTCGGCCAGTAACTGGTATTGTTGCGGCATGCCCTGCGGATCATAGTGGACGGGCACCAGTTCTCGGCCAGCGATGCCGCCCGCGGCATTGATTTCTGCGATGGCAAAGAAAGTGGCAAATGCCTGTGAGCGTTCTATGGTCGCCGTGGCGCCGCTGGTGGAAAACAGCACGCCGACCGGGATCGGGTCAGTGTTTGCCATGAGATTCTTTCGTCAGGGGCTCCGGCCAGACCGGAGCCATTGTGTTGCATTGAGGCGATCAGCTCTAGTGTGATCTCGCCTAGTTTCATCTAGCCTAGTGTGATCGCCAGTCAGACTATCCGACTATTCGTTAGGTAAGCCTGCGATGGGCGCCTCTTTGGTGCCCAACGTCGAGCGCGTAAACGATTCTACCATGTCGCGCGCAGCCGCCGGGTCCTGTACCCATTTGCTGTAGAAGCTATATGGACACTGCGCCACGCCCTGATCGCCATCGCCTGAATTGAGCACGCCGGTGTAGCCACGGTGCAGCAACTTGAACAGGTGGTTTTCGGACTGGCCATGTTTGCGGAAATCGCGGATCAGGTGTTTGCTTAAGGCCGCATATTGCACGCCATTTTCTTCCTCGCCGCATTCGCCCAGTGTCCGGCCATCAAAGCCGATAATCGCCGAGTGGCCGAAGTAGGAATAGACGCCATCAAAGCCTGCCGCATTGGACACGGCCACATAGGTGTTATTGGCAAACGCCATCGCCTTGCTGATCAGGATCTGCTGCTCTTTGGCCGGATACATATAGCCCTGGCAACGCACAATCAGTTCGGCGCCTTTCATGGCACAGTCGCGCCAGATTTCAGGGTAGTTGCCATCGTCACAGATAATCAGGCTGACCTTGAGGCCTTTAGGGCCTTCGCTAATAAAAGTTTCCTTGCCTGGGTACCAGCCCTCGATGGGCACCCATGGCATGATCTTGCGGTATTTCTGCACGATTTCACCTTGGTCATTCATGAGGATCAGGGTGTTATACGGCGCTTTTTTCGGATGCTCTTCGTGCTGCTCGCCGGTGATCGAGAATACGCCCCAGACTTTGGCCTTGCGGCAAGCCTCGGCAAAAATATCGGTTTCCGGGCCGGGCACGGTGGTGGCATTGTCATACATTTCCTGACCGTCATACATGATGCCGTGCGTGCTGTATTCCGGGAAAATCACCAGATCCATGCCGGGCAGACCGGCTTTCATATTGACCACCATGTCGGCGATGTTGCGACAGTTGGCCAGAATCTCGGCTTTGGTATGCAAGCGGGGCATTTTGTAATTGACGACGGCCACACCGACGGTGTCCTGGCTGCTGGAAATATCACCATGTATCATGAAGCTTCTCCTGAAAAATTTAAAAAAGGCTAATGACTCGATACATACCGATTACGCATAAAAAAAGCCCACCGGCCATCAAATGGCGGGTGAGCTTTTTTGCTCGAATCATCACCGGCGCTGTTGACGGTGTGATTAAAATATGGGGCGTAGCAGGTATTAACCTTGGTGCTAATTTAACGCCAGGCAGGCCCGCACGCCATACGTTAATTTGCGTACAAGGTCATTGATGATGCCGCTTAATGCGGGCGTTCAAAGCGCCGCAACACATGGGCAGACATGCCCTTGGCCAGTTCTTCCTCGCCAAAAAACACCGCTTCGGTCTCGCCCAGTTCTTTTTGCAGGCGCAGGTATTCGTCCTCATGATGGGTACGAATCACGACTTCGATATCCGGTTTGAGCTGTTTGGCGATCTCCACCATCTTGCGGATATTCATGGCATCCGGCGTGGCAATAATCAGCAGGGAGGCATTGGCAATGTGGGCCTGGATCAACACCATCGGGTCCGCCGCGTTCCCCGAGACGGCAGGTTGCCCCTGTTTGCGCAGTTTTTCCACCACTTCACGGTTTTGTTCGGCCACCACATAGGGGATGGCGGCGGCGGTCAGTGACTGCGCAATGCGTTTGCCCACCCGGCCATAACCGACCAGCACCACCTGGCCTTCGAGGAATTTGCGCTCGGTAGTCATCGGCAACTCACCATAGGGGTCCATGCGTAGCGAGAACTGCCGGGCCAGATCAGACTTGCTGACCACCCAATTGGCAAGCGGCTTGATCGAGGCAAACACCAGCGGGTTCAAGGCAATGGAAATGAGCGCGCCTGCCAGTACCAGGCTCATGCCATCGGGGGACATCAGGTTGAGTGAGACCCCCAGCCCGGCCAGAATAAACGAGAACTCACCGATTTGCCCGAGGCTGGCGGCTACGGTTAACGCGGTATTTAGGGGATAACGCAAGGCCAGCACAATGGCCACCGCCGCCAGCGACTTACCCAGGATAATAATGGCTACCACAGACAACACCTGTACAGGTTGTTTGATCAGAATGCTAGGGTCAAACAACATGCCGACCGAGACGAAAAACAACACGGCAAAGGCATCGCGGAACGGCAGCGAATCTTCAGCGGCACGATGGCTGTATTCTGATTCACGCATGATCATGCCGGCAAAAAACGCACCCAATGCGAACGAGACATTAAATAAGGTAGAGGCAAAAAACGCCACCCCGATCGCCACCGCGATCACGGTCAGCGTGAACAGCTCGCGCGAGCCGGTGCCCGCCACATACCAGAGCAACCACGGCAACACACGCTTGCCGACCACCAGCATGATGGCAATAAAGCCTGCCACTTCGAGCAAGGTCATGCCTATGGTTTGCCATATGGCGGCAACACTGGTTGCTTCACTCTGGCTACCGCCCAACACGCCCGCCAGGGCTGGCATCAACACCAGCACCAATACGGTCACCATGTCTTCCACCACCAGCCAGCCGACTGCAATCTTGCCGTTCATGCTTTCCAGAATGCGGCGTGACTCTAGCGCCTTAAGCAATACCACCGTACTTGCGCAAGACAGGGACAAACCAAATACCAGGCCTTCGCCCCAGCTCCAGTGCCAACTCCAGGCGACCAGCATGCCCAGCAGCGTTGCCAGCGTCATCTGCGCCAGTGCGCCGGGCAGGGCGATGCGTTTGACCGACAGCAGGTCTTGTACCGAAAAATGCAGGCCGACGCCAAACATCAATAACATGACGCCGATTTCCGACAGTTGCGAGGCAATTTCAAGATCGGCGACAAAGCCAGGGGTGGCGGGGCCGATCATGATGCCGGCCAGTAAATAGCCAATCAGTGCAGGCAATTTGAGTTTTTCGGCAATTAGTCCAAACACCAGTGCCAACGCAAACGCGACGGCAATGGTGGTAATCAGGCTCAGGTTATGGTCCATCGTCAGGGTTTCTTTTAAGTTGTTTTTATTTGCGCAGGCATGCGCAATATGGGTTTCGCAAGCGTTGATGCTATTTCAAGCACAGGCACACCGCCTGTTCAGACTGACCGTGTGCTGGCCAAAAAGTTGAAATTAATTGCGATCAATGTATTTATTTTTTATCTTGCAGCAAGAAGCTATGCCGCGTCAATCACCAATCGCAGGCGGCACGGAGTTAAGGCTGCGAAAAAGGCATGGACAAGCGTTGCAGGCTGTAGGTACACAATTGTTCTGCGCGCTGCCAGCGTTCACTTTCGCTCATGCTGCCAAAGTAAACAATGCTGAATACGCCTTCGATCACTGACTGGCAGTAGAGACTGACCAAGTCAAAATCGACGTCAGCGGGCAGCTCTTTGTGGGCAATGGCCTGTGTCAGCAGGCTGTTGATTTGCGCAATGCGTTTTTTCTCCCAGTTGTAGCGCAGTTGCAGCAGCTCGGGCGAATCATCAATGCCCACATACAGAAAAAACAGCACGCGCTGGATAGAGCTGGGTTCGATATAACTGCGCACTTCCTGCAAGCAGTAGTGTTTCAGGTTTTCTAGTGCGCTATGCGCCGGTTGCCCCTGAAACGGCGAGGCTTGCTGGATGACACGCTCGGCCATGGCCGTGGCGACTTCGAGCTTACCTTTATAATGTCCGTATACGGCGCCGCGGGACAGTTGTGCGGCTTCGGCAATATCGGCCATGGTCGCCTGCGTAAAGCCTTTGCCGTAAAACACAAGCTCAGCTGCATCCAGAATCTGGTCACGGGTTTTTTGCGCGTCTTCTTTGGTTTTTCTAGCCATGTCGGGTGGTTCTAGCCTGGCGGCTCGCTGACAGTCCAGTCGTTGATGATGGCCGCTATCATACCAAAAAATAATTAATCAGTCATGATTGATTAATTATAAAAGTGCCGCTAGAATATTGTCATCCATACAATTAAGGGTAGTGCATGTCCCGTATTTCTCACTCGACGCTGGCGCTTTCGGCGCTGTTGATCTTGCAATTGGCTGCGTGCAGCAAGCCGAAAGAAGCCGCTCAGCCCGCAGGCGCGGCGCCTGTGGTGGAGGTGGTCAAGGTGCAGGTGGCGGATATTCCCGATGAGGTCGAACTCCCTGGCCGGGTCGAGGCCTACCGCATTGCCGAGGTGCGCGCCCGTGTCTCCGGCATTGTCGCCAAGCGTCTGTACCAGGAAGGGCAGGTGGTGAAAGCCGGCACGCCGTTATTCCAGATCAATCCCGAGCAGTTGCAAGCCAGCAAGCTCGAAGCCGAGGCTGAGTTGGCGCGGACCGAGGCCAACCTGGTCAATGCCAACGACAAGTTGCAGCGTTATCAGGCTTTGATTGGCGACCAGTCTGTGAGCCAGCGTGATTACCGCGCGGCACAAGCTGAGGCGCAACTGGCAAAAGCCGAGGTGGCCTCTGCCCAGGCCAAACTCAATCGTGCCCGGCTGGATTTGGGGTATGCCAATGTAACCGCGCCAATTGATGGCGTGGCCCGCCGCGCACTGGTCACCGAGGGGGCGCTGGTCGGCAAAGATGAAGCTACGCAACTGACCACCGTCGAGCAGGTTAATCCGGTCTATGTTAATTTTTCCCAGTCGTCCTCAGAAGTGTTTACCTTGCGCAAAGCGCTGCGCGATGGTCAGCTCAAAGGCAACGATGGTGACTTTAAAATCAAACTGGTCTTGCCGGATGGCTCCATGTACGCCCAAGCAGGAAAACTTTCATTTTCGGACGTCTCCGTCAACCAAACGACCGACTCTGTGGTCATGCGCGCCATTTTTGAAAACCCGCAGCAGGTCTTGATGCCAGGTGCATACGTCAGAATCAAAATCCGTCAGGCCACCAATCCGAATGCGATTCTGATTCCAAGAGATGCGTTGATGCGTGACCAGTTTTCGACGCGTGTGTGGGTGGTGAATGCCAAAAACGAGCTGGAGTCACGCGAGGTGCAAGCCGGCCGTGTCATAGACAAACAGTGGGTCATTGAGCAAGGGCTGCAAGCCGGTGAGCAAGTGGTGGTCACCAATGTGGCGGCACAAACGGCGGGCAGCAAAGTGACGCCCAAACTGATCAGTGCTCAAGACAATATCACCAAAGCCGTGGCCCCTTAACTGGGCAGCGCGCAGAAAGACAGGAACCAGGCCATGAGCCGTTTTTTTATTGATCGCCCCATTTTTGCCTGGGTGATTGCCATTCTGATTGTGTTGGCTGGCCTCATCGCCATCAAACAATTACCGATTGCCCAGTATCCTGATATTGCCCCGCCCGTGGTCAATATCGCCGCAACTTACCCTGGCGCCTCGGCCAAGGTGGTGGAAGAAACCGTGACCTCGATTATCGAGCGCGAGATGAATGGCATGCCGGGCCTGATGTATGTTTCTGCCACCAGCAATGTGGGCATGGCCTCCATCAGTGTCACTTTCCGTCAGGGCACCAATCCTGATCTGGCTGCCGTGGATGTGCAAAACCGCCTCAAAAGTGTCGAAGTGCGTTTACCGGAAATCGTACGTCGCAGTGGCATCACGGTAGAAAAGTCTGCTGACAGCTTTCAGCTGATTGTATCGCTGACTTCGGAAGATAACCGCTACAGCGAAATTGATCTGGGCGAGCTGTCATCGGCCACGGTGATGCCTACGCTCAAGCGTGTGCAAGGCGTGGGTAAAGTACAATCGTTCAGCCCTGAATACGCCATGCGCATCTGGCCGGATCCGCAAAAAATGGCTGGTCTCAATGTGAGCGTGACCGAGATCGTGAATGCCTTGCGCAGCTACAACACCCGCCTCACCTTGGGGCAGGTGGGTGCCAGTGGTGTGCCGGACGGTGCGCCGCTGAGTGTCTCACTCGAAGCCGAGGCTACGTTAAAAACGGTAGACGATTTTGCCAATGTGCCTATCCGCATGCAGGCAGATGGCTCAGCCCTGTTGATTAAAGATGTGGCGAAGGTCGAGCTGGGCAGCAGTGACTACACCTACAGTTCTAGGGTCAATGGCAAGAATGCCGCCGGGATGGCGATTAAACTGGCGCCGGGTTCCAATGCGGTTGAAACCATCAAGCGGGTCAAGGTCGCGATGGAGCAGATGCAGCCGTATTTCCCGCCCAATGTCGCGTTTCAACTTTCGTATGACTCTTCTGCATTCGTTTCGATTTCGATCAAAAAAGTGATCCAGACCTTGGTGGAAGCCATTGTGCTGGTGTTCCTGGTCATGTATCTGTTCATGCAAAACCTGCGTGCCACGCTGATCCCGACCATTGTCGTGCCGATTGCCCTGATGGGGACGTTTGCCGTCATGTACTGGCTGGGCTACTCGATCAACGTGCTGACCATGTTTGGCGTGGTGCTGGCGATTGGTATTTTGGTGGATGACGCCATTGTGGTGGTCGAAAACGTCGAGCGCCTGATTGTGGAAGAGGGCTTGTCCGCCTACGATGCCACGGTCAAAGCCATGTCGCAAATCAGTGGTGCCGTGGTCGGCATTACGGCGGTGTTGGTGTCGGTGTTTATCCCCATGGCCTTTTTCAGCGGCGCGGTGGGCAATATCTACCGCCAGTTTTCGCTGGCTTTGTCAGTGTCTATCAGCTTCTCGGCCTTTTTGGCGCTCTCACTCACACCGGCCTTGTGCGTGACGTTGCTACGCCATGAGACAGGCAGCAAAGCGCGCTTTTTTGTCTGGTTTAACCGCAGCTTTCAGCGCATGACTGAGCGCTATACCCACTTGACTGGCGGCCTGCTCAAAAAGCCCTTGCGCTGGCTGGCCGTGTTTGCCTTGATTGTCGCGCTGGCAGGCTGGCTGCTGGTGCGTTTACCAAATGCGTTTTTGCCCGAAGAAGACCAGGGTAACTTTATGGTCATGGTGTCGTTGCCACAAGGCGCGACGCTGGCAGAAACCGCCAAAGTGCTGGGCGATATGAGTGAGTATATTCAGGCACATGAGCCCGTTGATATTATCTTTGAGGTGAGCGGCTTTAGCTTTTATGGCACCAGTACCAATAGCGGCATGCTGTTTATCACGCTCAAAGACTGGGCAGAACGGCCAAACCCAGATCAACAGGTGCAGGCGATTGTAAACCGCGTCAACCAGAAGTTTTTTGGTCGCCCCAATTTAACTATTTTTGCCATGAATGCGCCGCCCTTGCCCGAGTTGGGCAGTTTTGGCGGCTTTGACCTGCGGCTGGTAGACCGTGCCAGCGTGGGTGTTGAGGCGCTGATGAAAGCGCGCGACCAGTTGCTGGCTGAGTCTGCCCAGCGGCCAGAGTTGGCCAATGTATTGTTTGCCGGTTTGTATGACACGCCAGTGGTCAACATGCAGCTAGACCGCAGCAAAGCCAAGGCGCTGGGCGTGTCACTGGATGAAATCAACGACTCGCTGGCGACGCTGCTCGGCTCGAATTACCTGGGCGATTTTGTCTATGGCAATCAGGTGCGCCGCGTGATTGTGCAGGCCGATGGCAGGCAGCGGCAAACGCTGGAAGATATCAAGAAAATCCGCCTCAAAGCGGCGGATGGCAGTCTGGTGCCACTGGCTTCCATTATGACGCTGGACTGGGCCATGGGCACGCCGCAACGCACGCGCTTTAATGGTTTCCCGTCATTTAACATCAATGGCGGCCCCGCGCCTGGCTTTAGCAGTGGCGAAGCCATGCGCACCATGGAAACCCTGGTGAATGGCCTGGGCAAAGGCATAGGCTATGAGTGGGCCGGGCAATCGCTGGAAGAGAAACAGTCGGGCAGCCAGGCCAGCCTGCTGTTTGGCTTGTCCATCCTGGTGGTGTTTCTGGTATTGGCCGCCTTGTATGAAAGCTGGGCGATTCCGTTTGCCGTCATGCTGGTGGTGCCATTGGGCGTGCTAGGCGCCTTGCTGGGCGTGACCTTGCGTGAATTACCCAATGATATTTATTTCAAGGTCGGCCTGATTGCAACCATCGGTCTGTCAGCCAAAAACGCCATTCTGATTGTGGA
The DNA here is from genome assembly GCF_056314005.1 of Methylophilus sp. DMC18. Taxonomy (NCBI): domain Bacteria; kingdom Pseudomonadati; phylum Pseudomonadota; class Betaproteobacteria; order Nitrosomonadales; family Methylophilaceae; genus Methylophilus; species Methylophilus sp. DMC18. The sequence continues at coordinate 231,147 of NZ_JBQUZE010000001.1, forward strand.
GTTTGCGCGTGAACACGTGTTGCAAGGCATGCCGCTGATAGAAGCCAGCCTGCTGGCAGCCAAAGAGCGCCTGCGGCCGATCGTGATGACCTCACTCGCGTTTGGCGTAGGCGTGATTCCGCTGGCGTTTTCAACCGGTGCCGCCTCCGGCGCACAAGTCGCGATTGGCACTAGCGTGCTCGGCGGCATTATTACTGCCACCTTGCTCGCCATCTTTTTTGTGCCACTGTTTTTTATTGTCGTGGGCCGCTGGATGAAACAGCCAGCCTCACAGCAAAGGGTACCTCATGAAGTTTAGCCGTATATCCCTCATTATTGCCGTGGCCTTTGCGATGGCTGGTTGCTCGCTCGTGCCCGAATATTTCAGGCCGGCTGCGCCGGTGCCTGAAACTTACCCTGGCCAGCCAGCCACTGACGCCGTGACCAATACACCTGTCACTGAGGCGCCACCCCTCAGTTGGCAAACTTATTTTTCTGATGCTGACTTGCAGCACTTGATCCAGATCGGGCTAGACCATAACCGCGACCTTAAAACTGCCGTATTGCGCATGGATGAGGCGCAAGCGACTTATGGCGTGCAAAAAGCAGACCGCCTGCCCACTGTGCAAGGTAACCTCAATTACGACCGCAGCCGGACCGTGTTCAGCTCCAGCCAGGCGTTTGAGGCTAAATTGTTCCGGATTGGCGTCGGTATTTCAGAGTACGAAATTGACGTTTTTGGCCGGGTGAAAAGCTTGTCGCAATCAGCCCTTGAGCAATACCTTGCCGTGACCGAAAACAGGCAAGCGGTACAAACCACGCTAATCACCGAGATTGCCACCCAATACGTCAATTTTTTAGCGATCAACGACCAGCTCAAGCTCGCCCAGCAAACGCTGGATGACCGCAAACAAACGCTGCAACGCACCCAGCGTCGCTTTGAAGCCGGGCTGGATCAAGTGCTGGATGTCAAAGCCGCGCAAATCCAGGTTGAGCAAGTGCAAGCGCAACGCGCGCAATGGCAGCGCCAGCTCGCCACCACGCAAAATGCCTTGTATCTGCTGCTGGGCGAAACCTCACACCGCACGCCACTGCCAGTCAAGCCGCTCGCCGCCTTGAAACTGGCTGACGTTACGCCAGGTTTGCCTTCCACATTGCTCACCAGACGGGCCGATATTCGTGCCGCCGAGCATCAGCTCAAATCCGCCAACGCCAATATAGGTGCTGCCAGAGCCGCGTTTTACCCACGCCTGCAACTCACCACCAATGTCGGTTTGGTCAATTCAGACTTCTCCAAATTGTTCTCGGATACAGGCAGCAACTACTGGGCCTTCAGCCCCCAACTGATACTCCCGATCTTCAACTACGGCCGCAACAAAGCCAACCTCAACCTGGCCCAAGCCCGCCAGCATATTGAGGTCGTCAATTACGAAAAAACCATCCAGACCGCGTTTAAAGAAGTGATGGATGTGCTTAGTACACGCACAGTGATTGCCGAAGAGTTTGCCGCCAGAGAACGTTTGCGAGAGCTGGAGAGCAGTCGCTTGCAACTGTTGAAACGCAAGCTTGATCAGGGACTGGTGACTTATTTAGAGTTGCTTGATGCACAACGCAGCGTGTTGGACGCGCAGTCGCAAGCCGTGCAGATTCAACAGCAGGCGTTGCAGAATCAGGTAGGCTTGTATAAAGCGCTAGGCGGCAGTTAGGCTGTTAAAACGGCGTTGTTGACGTGTTTAGGTTTGTATTTTAGGATGGGCTAAAAATTTAATAACAATATGAAAACGTTAAATAAATCCCTTAAGTCTTCAATCAAAAAAGCATCAATGACGGAAAGTTTTGCGTCATTTAGGATGCCTACTTTAAGTTATGCCTCAAATGCGTAGATCTATCCTCATCCTTTCGGCATTGATTTGGAGCGCCGGTGCCGCGGCGGGCCCTACTGTTCAGCCGTTTGTTGAGTCTGAAGTTCAGTCAGGCTGTGGCTGCAATTTTCAATTTGTTGGCCCAGCCGCGACCGGCAAGACATTTCTTTGGTGGCTTGAGGGTGAGGACGCATTCATGCGCGTCGATGGAAGGCTTGAAAAACTCTCCGTTGAGCAAACCGGGGGTAGAAGCAAGAAGCGCGGTGTGATTTCTGTCGGAGACGCAACCTCCTACGTATTGCGCAACAAGTCCCTCCAGGTAAAGGTATCAACCACGGTTGTTCAAGCGTGCTCTCCAGAGAACGTTGAATGCGAGTCAGTCGGCGTTAAGGCGAGCGCCGTAGCTACATCTCCCAGCGGTACGACCACTGTAAAAGGACTGGGTGCATGTGGGTGTTGAAGAGGCATAACCCTGCGCTCCACCGGACGCTGCGCGATAGAGCCGCGCAGCGCCAGTGACCTCCACGTTAGCCGCTATTGGCAAGAGGGTCGTAATGCTTGGCGAAAAGTTTCTTTTGATACAGCAGGAAGCATTTCTGGCCAGGTCGTCTCTCCTGTCTGGCCTAGATGCGCTCAGAAACGCGAATGTCAGCGATTCAGATAAGGGAAAGTTCTACGAGGCGTTCTTTCTTTTATCAATTGGTCTTGAGCGGCTAATGAAACTAATGGTTGTTTGCCACCACATGGCAAAAAACCAACTGAATCCACCTTCCAATGGCGTCTTAAAGGCCGCTGGCCATAACTTGCTCGGTCTTTATGAGACCTGCAGGAATGTTGCCATCTTGGAAATGCCACGGCCACCAGCGTTTGTGAGCGAAGGCGAATTGGAGTTTGAAGTTCTTAAGTTCTTATCTGAGTTTGCAAAATACTCGCGTTACTACAACCTCGACACCATAAGCGCGAAGTCGGACGAGCCAGACCCGCTTGCTAAGTGGTGGAAGATTCTTGGCAGAGAAATTATGGAGTCTGTCTCTGCGAAGAAACGGCAGAAGATTGAGAGTGAAAGCATCCAATATTGCGACAGCATTGGGGCGGCAGGGTTCACCTACATGCGAGGGATGGATGGACAGTTGATGACAACGTTGGAGGCTGTGGCCTACCCCCGCTTTGCCGCCGCCGCTGCCCCATACTCTGTTTGGCGCGTTATTCGCATTGCTGCGCCAATTTACTCTCTCTCATGGCGCATTACGGATATCGCTCACCAGTACGAGGTTTCAATTGGTCGTAACCACCCGGAAGTCCCGTATCTCTATGAGTTTTTCCCATTCTTGGGCCTGGATCGCAGCACAGTGCTGAGTAGAAAAACGTGGAAATAGCGGCTAACAAAATCGCTCAAGGTCGCTCCCGTTGGTCGCTGGACAGCCAAGGGTGTGCAACACGTTGCGCACAATTTGATACCCCACTCAATGTAGATTACGTTCAGCCAGGTAGGGTGGGCAACTCGTTGCCCACTCGGTAAAACTCACGCACAATTCCACCATGTCACGTTATAGACGCATGGGTTTTGTTGCCTGACCATATTCTTTCCATATGGACGCTACCATCCAATATGGATTATTTGCATTTCAACCCACATAAGCATGGCTTAGTGAGCAACGTGAAAGATTGGCCTTATTCAACATTTCACCGATATGTTAAAGCGGGCGTTTATGATGAGGATTGGGGTGTGGGGCTAGATTTTGTGGAAGGAGCGTTTGGTGACGGGTAACGAACTTACGCGTGGGCAACGAGTTGCCCACCCTACAGACTGAGCGACACCGCAACGCGATTTCTTCAACATAGCGAGCATGAAATACGAGGTCAGGTCTCAAGACCTGGCCGCGTATTTTGCCATTTGGCTACGGTGAAAAAGATACTTGAAATACACTTTGCAGTAACTTTGCTATAATCCTGTAGAAATAGCATTTCATTTTTTGCTTTTGACGGGCTTGTAGAGGTTCTGGTTGCTTGAGCGCCCGCTGCTCTGATACTAATGGGAGAACTTGATGTGGCCGATTAGATTTTTATTCGCCGTAGGACTGTTATCGCTAGCGGCGCCTTCTTCAGCCGATGTGATCCTGGCGCTCACACCTACCGCCAGGATCGACTTTGAGACGCAAGTAAAGATCACCTATACGTTGACCGGTAGGGCTAGCAGTCCTGGAGGGCAGAATGTAGGTGAATTTATCTTCCGAATCGCGCCTATGAGTCTGCCCACCGCAGGCAATATAGCCTCGGTCTTTAATCCAACCATCGCACTTACCGGCCCCTGGGCGAATCCAAATTTCGGCACACGTGGTGCCATTATAGCTGCTTCTAATAGCAGAGTAGGTTTCGATGCATTCAATTCAGAACCGGGTAAGTTTAGTACGATTGATGCGACAGGTGGAGTTGTGGGCACATTTGACATAATCTGGAACCGTCTGCTTGCGGGCCAGTACGACGCGGCTATACCCGCTTCTGCGATGGGTGGTGTTTACTCGCTCACAACATCGGGTGACTTTGATTTCTCTCCAACCATTGCAACGTCCTCCGGTGTATCCACATTTATCACGGCAGTTCCTGAACCGGGATCGATGTTACTCATGGCGATTGGAAGTTGCGGATTGCTCTTGCGGCATCGTCACCAACAGAGAAACCGCCAATAAGGTTCGACAACTGAAATGGATTCCGCCAATACGTATCAACGACGCAAACGCAAGTGCGCGACGAACAAGGTCGTGCACCAAAGTTCGCGGTCTGGTACTTTCGAAATGGTGGGGCACTCGCGCGCACTTGGTTACGACCAGCCGAGTAGGGTGGGCAATTAATTGCCCACGATTCATTTAAATGTGTGCAGTGATGCCAACTCATTAATCGCGACTATATCCATTTAGTCCCAGGACATACCCAAAACAATCCCCATTAACACTTTATCTCGCCACCCATAGTGGTGATTCCCGCATTTGCAGGTACTATCTGCCCTCTACCATTCAAGAAGCGTCGTTTCCTCATGCAAAGTGAAGTCAAAGAGCCCGTCAGCCATGCCGTTGTGGCGGCCGTGCAACTGCCCAATGTCAGTGATATGGAGTTTGAGGCTTCGCTGAATGAGCTGCGTGAACTGGCAAAAACGCTGGGCTACAAGATCGTCCACACCTTTGTGCAGAAGCGCGCAGGCTTTGATATCACGGGCTATCTGGGCGTGGGCAAGCGCGAAGAGATTCGTGATTATGTGCGCAGTATGGCTGGAGACCCTGACGCGCTGGAATTTAATCCAGAGGCGTTAAATATTGAGGCGGTGCTGGTTGACCATGAAATCTCGCCGTCGCAGGCGCGTAACCTTGAAATTGAAGTGGGCTGCGAGGTGATGGACCGTACCATGGTCATCCTGGAGATTTTTCACCGCAATGCACGTTCACGTGCGGCACGTGCACAGGTGGAGATTGCGCGGCTGGGTTATATGGCGCCGCGTTTGCGCGAGGCGGCCAAGCTGGCGGGCCCGCAGGGGCGTCAGCGTAGCGGGGCAGGTGGGCGCGGTGCCGGAGAATCGCACACCGAGCTGGATAGACGCAAGATACGTGACCGCATCGCTGAGCTGCAACAAGAGATTGTGATCATGGATGGCGAGCGCCGCACGCAGCGTGCGCGGCGACAGGAGCGGCAGACGATGGCGAGTGTGGCGCTGGTAGGCTATACCAATGCCGGGAAGTCTACCCTGATGCGTGCACTGACTGGCAGCGAAGTGCTGGTGGCGAACAAGCTGTTTGCCACGCTGGATACCACGGTGCGCGCCTTGTACCCCGAGAGCGTGCCGCGCGTGCTGGTCAGTGATACCGTCGGCTTTATCAAAAACCTGCCGCATGGCCTGGTGGCGTCTTTTAAATCCACGCTGGATGAGGCACTGGATGCGGCGTTGTTGCTGCATGTGATTGATGCCAGTGACCCCGGGTTTGAGCGTCAGTTGGAAGTCACGGACACCGTGCTGGAGGAAATTGAAGCTGACACCGTGCCGCGGATTCGCGTGTTTAACAAGATAGATTATGTGGGGGATGCCGCCGCGCAAACCGAGTGTGAAGCTGCACTGCGCCTGAAATATCCGGACTGCATCGTGATGAGTGCACGCCGCCCGGAAGAAGTGGCTAGTCTGCGGCAGAAGATCGTGGACTTTTTTCAGCAAGACCTGGAGGAAACCGAGCTTTTCCTGCCATGGTCGGCACAACAAGTGCGCGGCAAAATTTATAGCAGTTGCCAGGTGTTGAGCGAGCGCTCCGAGGAAGAGGGCACCTTCTTCACCTTGCGCGGTGAGCCCAATACCTTCGCGCAATTGCGCGAGCAAGTTTTGCAGCTAGAATAAATCGCCACCCTCGAATGCCCTCCTGTTGACCTCCATACACGGCACTGGCAACATGCAGGAATCATTCTTTTAAAGAGCCTTGTTAGCGCTTTGACTATCATGAATGAACGCCTGGTCTGCCCCGTTTGCAAAACTGCCGGATCACTGCTGGATGTGGTGGATTTAAACAAATCTTGCGAGGAACAGCGTGGAAAGTATCTGCCTCTCGCAGGCGTTGCTGTCTATTACAGCCTGTGCAATCACTGCGGTTTTTGCTGGGCGCCTGAGCTGCACCAATGGCCTTTAAGCAAGTTTGAGGAAGATATCTACAACGCGGACTATGGGGTGGTCGATCCTGACTATCTTCAGATCAGGCCAACCTCAAATGCAGAGGTTTTGCGTTCGATCTTCCCTGTTTTTCCGCCTACGTTACGGCATCTGGATTATGGCGGCGGCAACGGGTTGCTCTCACGGCAATTGTCAGCGGCAGGTTGGCTTTCTAGGTCGTATGATCCCTTTGTAGACAAGCACACAGACATTGCATCGCTCGGACAATTTGAGCTCATCACCGCCTTTGAGGTGTTCGAGCATGTGCCTGATATATGGGCGCTGATGTCAGACTTGTCATCGTTGTTGGCTAAAGACGGATTGGTGTTGTTTTCTACCTTGCTCTCTGACGGTAATATCCATCCAAACCAGCGGCTGAGCTGGTGGTATGCATCCCCGCGTAATGGCCATATCAGCCTGTTTTCGAGAAACGCGCTCACTCTGCTAGCCCAGAGCAAGCAATTTAACTTTGGAAGCTTTAATAGCGGCTTCCATGCTTTGTACACCACCGTACCACCTTGGGCGAGCCATCTGATTCGTGTGGGTTAGCCACCAATCAAAAAGGCTAACCGCACGGGTGTATTAAGTCTGTGCCAAGCCAATAAACGCCTGTACATAATCAATCTGTATATCTGCTTCTCGAATCCCTAAGTAAATCTGCTTGGCAACCCCTTGCTTACCAAGCTTAACCGGCACCACATCAAACCGGGTTTGATATTCTTCGACCAACCAGCGTGGCAGGGCGGCGACACCGCGGCCACTGGCGACCATTTGCAGCATGATATCTGTGGTTTCTATCGGCTTATGCAGGTGCGGACGGATGCCAGCGGGTTGTAGAAACTGGTTGTAAATATCGAGACGGTCTATGTCTACCGGGTAGGTGATCAGCGTTTCGCTGCTGAGTTGCTCGGGTCGCACGTAGTCTGCTTGCGCGAGTGCATGTTGACGATGCACGACGAGCACTTGTTCGTAATCAAACACCGGCTGAAACAGCAGGCCGGGTTTATACAAGGGGTCTGGCGTGACCAGCATGTCGATCTCGTAGCCAAACAGCGCGCCTATGCCGCCAAACTGGAACTTCTGTTTGACGTCCACATCCACATCCGGCCAGTCGGCCAGGTAGGGCGAGACCACTTTGAGTAGCCATTGGTAACACGGGTGGCATTCCATGCCGATGCGCAGGGTGCCGCGTTCGCCTTGCGCAAATTGGCGCAGCCGCTCTTCAGCCAGTGATAACTGCGGCAGCAGGCGGTTAGCGACGGCGAGCAGGTATTGCCCGGCCTGGGTCAGGCGCAGGCTGCGGCCTTCGCGTAGCCAGATATCCGTCCCCAGTTGCTGTTCGAGCTTTTTAATCGAATGACTGAGCGCCGACTGCGTGAGAAACAGTTTTTCAGCGGCGGCGGTGAGTGAGCCTTGTTGCTCGACCTCACGGATAATCGCCAGATGGATACGTTCTATCATGTCTCTATGTATGAATTAAATTAATAGATGGTTGAAATAATACCATTTTACTTCATGGGTTGTGCTTTCTAGAATGCCGGTTCTGATTTGTTAAGGAACCCATCATGATCACGACCCACAATCTCGGTTTTCCACGCATAGGCGCACAGCGTGAGCTCAAGTTTGCGCTGGAGGCTTACTGGAAAGGCCAGTCTTCGTTAGACACCCTCAAGCAGGTAGGCAAAGACCTGCGGCAACAGCACTGGCAATTGCAATCGGTGCTGGATTTTGCACCTGTGGGCGACTTTGCGTTTTATGACCAGGTGCTGGACATGAGTTTTACGCTCGGCAATTTGCCTGCGCGGGTCCAGGATTTTCATGGAGACCCACTGGATAACTATTTTCGTGTGGCGCGTGGACGCACGGCTGAGTCTGCGGAAGCGCATGCGCAATGTTGTGGTGGTGTTGCGGCAGGCGAGATGACCAAATGGTTTGATACCAACTATCACTATATCGTGCCTGAGTTTACGGCCAACACCCATTTCAAGCTGGATGCGTCGCGCCTGCTTGCGCAATTGGCCGAAGCCAGGGCACTGGGCGTGCAAGCCAAGCCGGTGATCATTGGGCCGGTGACTTATCTGGCGATTGGCAAGGCCAAGGATGATTCAGACCGGCTGGCGCTGTTACCGCAATTGCTCAATGTGTATGCCGAATTGCTGGAAACGCTGGCGCAGCAGGGCGTGGCGTGGGTGCAGGTGGACGAACCTGTGCTGGTGACCGAGCTGACACCGGAATGGCAGCATGCGTTTAACCTGGCCTATCACCAACTCAAGAGTAGCCGCGTCAAGCTGCTGCTAGCGACCTATTTTGGCCCGCTGGCGGATAACCAATACCTGGCAGCCAACCTGCCGGTCGCCGGTTTGCATATAGACGCCATCAATGCCCGCCATGAAATTGTGCCGTTGCTGGCAATGTTGCCTGCACACAAGGTGCTGTCGCTGGGCGTGATCAATGGCCGCAATATCTGGAAAACTGATTTGAATGCGACACTGGACTGGCTGGCGCCGATTGCCGAGCGGCTGGGGGACCGTTTGTGGCTGGCGCCTTCTTGTTCGCTGTTGCATGTGCCGGTGGACCTCGACAGCGAGCTTAAACTGGATAGCGAAATCAAGTCATGGCTGGCATTTGCCAAGCAAAAGCTAGAAGAGCTGCAGGTGCTGGCCACGGCCTTAAATCATGGCCGTGAGGCGGTGAAAGTGGCTTTGGCCGTCAATCAGGTGGCGATTGAGGCGCGTCGACTATCCAAGCGTGTGCACAATCCGGCCGTGAAGGCCATGCTGCAAACATTGACGCCGCAACTGGGGCAGCGCCAGAACGTTTATACGCAGCGCGCTGCCAAACAGGCCGCTTTGTTCAACCTGCCCAAATTCCCCACCACGACCATCGGTTCGTTCCCGCAGACGGCAGAAATCCGTCAGGCGCGTCGCCAGTTCAAGGCCGGGGAGTTGGATCAGGCGAGTTATCAGGCCGTGATGAAAGCCGAAATTGCGCGTAGTGTGCGTGAGCAGGAAGCGCTGGGGCTAGATGTGCTGGTGCATGGCGAGGCGGAGCGCAACGACATGGTGGAGTATTTTGGCGAGCAACTGGAGGGCTATGCCTTCAGCCAGTTTGGCTGGGTGCAGTCCTACGGCTCCCGTTGCGTCAAGCCGCCTATCCTGTTCGGTGATATAAGCCGCCCTCGGGCGATGACGGTGGACTGGATTGAATACGCGCAATCACTGACCAGCAAGCCGATGAAAGGCATGCTGACCGGCCCGGTGACCATGTTGAACTGGTCGTTTGTGCGCGATGATCAGCCACGTGAAGTGTCTTGCTACCAGTTAGCGCTGGCCATACGCCAGGAGGTGCTGGACCTGGAAAAAGCCGGTATCCGCATCATCCAGATTGACGAGGCGGCCTTGCGTGAGGGCTTGCCCCTGCGCAAATCTGACTGGAAAAAGTATCTGCAATGGGCGGTGGCGTCGTTCCGTATCACAGCGAATGGGGTGGCCGATGAAACGCAGATCCATACCCATATGTGTTACTCGGAATTCAATGACATTATTGCCGAGATTGCCGACATGGATGCCGACGTCATCACCATAGAAACCTCGCGCTCGGACATGGAGCTGCTGGATGCGTTTGATGACTTTAACTACCCGAATGAAATTGGGCCCGGTGTTTACGATATTCACTCGCCGAATATTCCAGAACCTGACCGTATGGTCGCCTTGATGCAAAAAGCGGCGGCGCGCATCCCGGCCGAACGTTTGTGGGTGAACCCGGATTGTGGCTTGAAAACCCGCCAATGGGCAGAAGTGATCCCGGCCTTGCGCAATATGGTGTCGGCGGCCCAGCAGTTGCGTGCACAGGCTGCACTTTAAGCCAGCGTACTAAAATCACTTACACACTCACTTACAGGGCCCGCATAGAGGGCCCTTTTTTATCACGCGAGGAGGCGGTAAACAATTATTTTTTATTGATAATGATTTTCATTTGTATTTTTTCTTGCCTGCCGCTAAGATATGGTTTTTATTGATTGTCTTTCACGCAGTGCATCTTCATCCTGAACATTCCAAACTCGTGGTTGCCTTGGTCTATCACTACGACGAATTGGTGAGCTATGTCAGACGCCGTTTTGGAGACCAGCATTTCGCCAGGGATGTGGTGCATGATGTCTGCCTGGAGATCATGGAGCGGCCGCCGCAACTGGCGGTGCAAACGCCGATGGCGTTTTTGCGCAAGCTGTCGCGTCACCGCGCGATTGACCGCTACCGGCAGTATCAGACGCAACAATCCCACCTCAATCACTTGCAGCAGACAGCAGAGCACGCGCACCAGATCGATGGCGAACGCGTCATGCATTTTGTACAACGTCTTGAGGCTTTGAAGCGCATCATAGAAGCGCTGCCAGCCCGGCAACGGCAAGTGTTTTTGCTGCATCGTCTGCACGACATGCCGCAGCAGGAGATTGCCGATGCGCTGGGTATTTCACGCAATATGGTGACGCAACATTTTAACAAGGCCATGGGCAGCATCCAGCGGCAGTGGGCGGGGCTATGAAAGCATCTGACCACACATTGAGTGCGCCCAACCAGCCTGCTGACCATCAAGATCCGCTGGCGCCATACGCTGACGCCTTGCGCGCGCACTTTCCCTCCAGGGAGGCCTTGCTGCAGGAAGCCATGCAGCAAACCCGGCAACGGCGTCGAATAAAACAGGCGTTGGCAACCACCGCTTGCGGCCTGTTGGCGGCCGTGGTCTGCTATGACCCGGTGTTGTCCAGCCAGCGCCTGCAAACGGCAATTGGTCAGTCTGCCCACTTCCAGTTACCGGATGGCTCTGCTGTCAGTCTCAATACCAATACCGTTCTGGTGGCCGAGCAACATCTGCGTTCGCGGCAATTAACGCTGGTACAAGGCGAAGCACTGTTTAAGGTGAAACACGCCTGGCAACCATTTACCGTGGATGCCAACCAGGTGAAGATTCGCGATATTGGTACCGTGTTCAACGTCCGCAATACCGCGGAGGGGGCCATGGTCACGGTGGTGGAGGGCAGTGTAGACGTGATCACTGCGCAGGCACAGCGTCGGCTGACTAAAAATCTCTCGGTGACCACCCGCGGCGCAGCCATTTCTGAAAACCGGTGCACCAGTGCCGAGGCGGCTACCGCCTGGCAGCACGGGCGATTGATTTTTGATGGGCTGCCACTGCGTGACGTGGTGGCCGAATTGCAGCGCTATCACGCTGGTCAGATCACACTCGCGGATGCCCGGGTGGGGCAATACCGCCTGTCCGGCGAATACGATATCAATGGCATCGCATCCTTGCTGGCCGTGTTGCCCGAGATTTTGCCCGTGCGTGTGGAAAAACAGGCAGAGGCTGGCGTGGTGATCCGGCAGCGTTAATCGGTGCGGTTTAGCCGGATTCGCCGGTTCGATCACGCTGAGTCAGAATCATCCGTAAAAAATTTTCTAAAGGACATCAACATTGGCGAAGGCTGGCACGACATACCCATGTCATTCATTATTTATTCAATGGGAAGAAGATGTCATTTACTCGCAACTCTGCCTTGTTCGCCGCTTTGCTGTCCAGCCTGTCTGTGCATGCCGTCGAGCTTGATATGCCCGCACAACCGCTAGACAAGGCGTTGAAGGCCCTGGCCCACCAGACCGGGGAAAGCATTATTTTTTCAACGGAACTCACCGAGCACAAACAGGCGCCTGCGCTCAAGGGTGACTTGAGTGTGCGGCAAGCGCTGGAAAAGCTGCTGGCAGGCAGCGGGCTGGTGTTAAAAACTACTGCCGCTGGCTATACGCTGACCAAAGCCGCTCCCGCGCCACATACACATAGTGAGCCACAAGACCTGCCAGAGGTCAGCGTGTCTGGGCAAACTGTACAAGAACCCGCCAATGGGCCAGTCAAAGGCTATGTTGCCAAGCGTAGCGTGACGGCGACCAAAACAGATACTGCCTTGATCGAAACGCCGCAATCGCTTTCTGTTGTGACACGTGACCAGATGAATGCGCAGGGTGTGCAATCGGTAGGCGATGCCTTGCGCTATACCGCGGGTGTGCAGTCCGAAGCAAACGGGCCAGACCCGCGCGCCGACAATATTGGTATCCGTGGCTTTAGCCTGGGCCGGGACCAGTTCCGCGATGGTTTGCGTAATTACGCATTTAATAACCAGGGCGGTACGGTGGTTGAGGCTTATGGCCTTGAGCGCATTGATTTATTGCGCGGCCCTTCCTCCATTGTGTATGGCCAGGGCGCGCCGGGTGGGCTGGTTAACCTGGTCAGCAAACGGCCTACGGATAAACCACTGCATGAGCTGGGGTTGACCTTGGGCCAGTATGACCGGCAACAGGTGCGTGGCGATGTCAGCCAATGGCTGGATGATGAGGGCGTGTGGTCTTACCGCCTGGTGGGCTTGGTGCAAAAAAGCGATACGCAGATCGACCGTGTCACTGACGACCGCGTCTATCTGGCGCCTTCATTGACTTGGCGACCTTCGGACGCGACCCAGCTGACCTTGCTGACCGACTACCAGAAAAATGACCGTGGCCAGGGCTACCAGGCATTGCCGCGGGTCGGCACACTGGTGAGTAGCCCCTTTGGCAAAATTTCCACCAGCCGGTATGTGGGTGAGCCAGGCCTGGATAAATACGTGCAGGAACGATATTCGGTGGGCTACCAGTTTGAACATGCGTTTAATGAGCACTTGACCCTGCGTCAGAACCTGCGCTACCAGCAACTGCGCACCGATGCCATTTCAACCTATTTGGTGAGCTTGCGCGCAGACCAGCGCAGCATCAACCGGGCCGCGATGGGCACCGATGAAAATGTCGACAATGTGGTGGTGGATACGCATCTGCAAGGGCACTGGACGCACGGCATGTTTGAGCATACGGTTCTGGCGGGGATAGACAGCCAGCGCCTGGATAACCATGTGCTGCGTACATCAGGGACGGCGAGTCCGCTGGATCTGTATACGCCGGTATATGGGGTAACACCGGTGAACCTGGTGCTGTCAGCCAATTTGAAGCAACAGCAACGCCAAACCGGGATTTACTTGCAGGACCAAGTAAAAATTGACCGCCAATGGGTGGCAACACTGGGAGTTCGTCAGGACCACACCCGGATGCAAACAGATAATGTGCTGAGCCCAGCAGCTTCCTCGTCGCAACGCGATCAGGCAGAAACCTGGCGCGGTGGCCTGGTTTACCTGGCGGAAAATGGCCTGGCGCCTTATGCCAGTTACACGGAGTCGTTTTTACCGGTGATTGGCACCATGTTTGATGGCAAGGCCTTCGCCCCTGAAACCGGCAAACAATATGAACTGGGCATCCGCTACCAGCCGAAAGACAGTCAGACGCTATTAAGTGCTGCCATCTTTGATTTGCGCCGTCAGAACGTGACCACGACTGACCTGCAGCATCCTTTGTTTAATCTGCAGAATGGGGAAGTGCGTACTCGCGGCCTGGAGCTTGAGGCCAAAACCCAGTGGGACGCCTGGTCGCTGATTGGTAGTTATACTTATATGCTGCCTGAAATCACGCGCAGTAATAATAGTTTGCAGGGTGTGGCCTTCCAGGGCAAAGATCCTAACCATGTGCCGCACCATACCGCCGCATTATGGACCGATTACCGCTTGCCTGGGCAATGGCTGCCAGGCCTGGTGGTCGGCGGCGGCGTGCGTTACACCGGTAGCCGTTTCGGTAACGATGCAAACACCTTCAAGCTGCCGTCTTATACCCTGGTAGACTTGGCGGTCCGGTATGATTTGTCCCAGCTGGGCACAGGCTGGAAAGGCTGGCAATTTGCACTCAATGCCAGTAATTTGTTTGATAAGGAGTATGTGGCCAATTGTGCATACAGTGGCGACGGTTGCAAATGGGGCTACCGCCGTAATGTCATGGCCAATTTAAATTTCCAATGGTAACGAGAAACGCACTTGTAGTTTGGCATCGCTGGGTAGGCCTGGCGATGGCCGCTTTTTTGGTCATTGCCGGCTTCACCGGCGCCATCATCACTTTTCAGGATGAACTGGATGAGTGGTTGAATCCGCACCTGTTTCAACCTGCATGGCAAGCGGGTCTGCCCATGCTGGACCCGTATCAGCTGCAAGCGCGGGCGCAGAACCAGGCCCCGGCCAATACCCGTGTCGATGAATTGCAATTCAAATTGCCGCAAAGCGCTCAGGCTGACCACCATGGCGAGGCGGTCCAATTCCGCCTGACGCCGGTCGAGCCGCAAGCCAGTCTCCCTGCCGATCAGCTCTTTATCGACCCGCAATCCGGCCAGGTGCTCGGGTCACGCTTATCGACAGCTGGGCCTTTCCAGCGCGAGACGCTGTTGCCATTTTTGTACAAACTGCATTATTCGCTGGCCTTGCCCGGTGTCAGCGGCCGCCTCATCATGGGCATTGTCGCCGTGCTGTGGACGCTGGATACCTTTGTGGCGTTTTTTCTCACCTTGCCCAGACGGCAGCCACAATCCAAAAGCAGTTACTGGCAACGCTGGAAACCGGCCTGGCTGGTCAAATGGCAAGCTTCGACCACGCGTATCAACTTTGACCTGCATCGTGCGGTCGGGCTCTGGCTGTGCAGCGTATTGCTGATCTTCGCCTGGTCCAGCGTCATGTTCAATCTGCGCGAGCAAGTTTATCTGCCGATCATGACCAAGCTGATGCCATTTGATCTGTCTTGGCGCAGCATCCCCAAACTGCAACAACCGTTGACCAGCCTGCCCATGTCCTGGCCGCAAGCTCACCAGTTGGCGCAGCAAGCCATGCAAGGCTTTGCGCAAAGCCATCACCTCCAGGTCGATTACGAAGACCGCTTGCGCCTGGACCGCGAGCGCGGGGTATACCAGTATTTTGTGCATAGCTCGGCCGATTTACGGCAAGACCGTGGCAATACCGCCATTGCCATTGATGCCTATACCGGTGAAATCAAAGGCCACTGGCTGCCCACCCAGGACCAGGCAGGCAATACTTTCAGCAATTGGATAGGGGCCTTACACATGGCGCAAGTGTTCGGCTTGCCTTACCGTATATTTGTCTGTGTGACCGGGCTCTCGCTGGTGATGATTACCGTCACAGGCGTGCTGATCTGGAGTAGAAAGCGCCAATCGAGCAAGGTGGTAGAAACACTGCAACGCAAAAAATGGCACCGTTCGGGTGTCTGAAAAAATATATTCTGGTAAAACAATCACTTAGTTATGGATAACAATATATTGTGTTTTTGTGTGTTGAAAATGCGTATATATTGATTTATAGTCTCGTCCATACGGTATACGGGCACTGATCAGTGCCTGTCTTTAAAAGGGAATCTGGTGCGTGATGGTGTCTGCCATGATCAAGCCAGAGCTGCCCCCGCAACTGTAATCAGCGAGTTGTTTGCTGCTTTGCTCGCCACTGAAGCGATTCGGGAAGGCCAAGGCAAACAATCATGACCTGAGAGCCAGGAGACCTGCCGTGATTTTTTCTTGTTAACGTTTGAGGCGGGGTGTCCTCGGCAGATGCAATGAGTCTTTACTGATTGCATGTCTGGTCTTTGAACGGGTGCAGGTTTTTTCTTGAATAGCTCGGCAACGGGCACGCTTTTGCCAGAAAAAATGCGCCCGCAGCCAGTGCCGTGTCCCTTCCGCCGCCAGCACTGGGAGCCACCATGACACAATACGAATCCATGCAAGCCACGAAGCGTGATGGCCGCAAGGAACCGATTAACCTCGACAAGATTCATCGCGTCATTGATTGGGCCGCACAAGGGCTTAACAATGTGTCTGTGTCTCAGGTGGAGCTCCGTTCACATATCCAGTTTTATGATGGCATCCGCACGGATGATATCCATGAGACCATCATCAAGTCCGCCGCTGACTTGATCTCGGAAGAAACCCCGGATTATCAGTACCTGGCCGCGCGCCTGAATATTTTTCACCTGCGCAAAATTGCTTATGGCCAGTTTGAGCCACCGCATTTGTTTGACCATGTGACCAACCTGACCGCGCTGGGCAAATACGATCCGCACCTGCTCAAGGATTACAGCCGCGAAGAGTTTGATACGCTGAATGGCTATCTGGACCACTGGCGCGACATGAATTTCTCTTATGCCGCCGTGAAGCAGCTTGAGGGCAAATACCTGGTACAAAACCGCGTCACCAAAAAGATCTACGAGAGCCCGCAGTTCCTTTACATTCTGGTGGCGATGAGCTTATTTGCTAACTACAAGGGCCAGGCGCGTCTCGATTACATCAAGCGTTTTTATGATGCGGTGTCTACCTTCAAGATCTCGCTACCAACGCCGATTATGTCTGGCGTGCGGACGCCGACACGCCAGTTCAGCTCTTGCGTGCTGATTGAGTGTGACGACAGTCTGGACAGCATCAACGCGACTTCCAGCGCGATTGTGAAGTATGTGTCGCAGCGCGCCGGTATCGGCGTCAACGCGGGCCGTATCCGTGCGCTGGGCAGTGAAATCCGTGGTGGTGAAGCACAGCACACCGGCTGCCTGCCGTTCTATAAACTGTTCCAGTCTGCGGTCAAATCCTGCTCACAGGGCGGGGTACGCGGTGGGGCGGCGACGTTGTTCTATCCGTTATGGCACCTTGAGGTTGAATCCCTGCTGGTACTCAAAAACAACCGCGGTGTGGAAGAAAACCGCGTGCGCCACCTCGACTACGGCGTGCAGATCAACCGCCTCATGTACCAGCGCCTGATCAAAGGTGAACAGATCACCTTGTTTTCGCCGCATGATGTGCCCGGCCTGTATGACGCGTTTTTTGCCGACCAGGATACCTTTGAGCGCCTGTACACCCAATACGAAGCCGATGACAGCATCCGCAAGCGCAGCTTGCCTGCCGTAGACTTGTTCTCGCTCATGATGCAAGAGCGCGCCGGTACCGGCCGTATCTACATCCAGAACGTGGACCATTGCAACACACATAGCCCGTTTGATCCGGCCGTTGCGCCGGTGCGCCAGTCCAACCTGTGTATGGAAATCGCACTGCCGACCAAGCCACTCAATGACATCAACGACACCGAAGGCGAAATTGCGCTGTGTACCTTGTCTGCATTTAACCTGGGCGCGCTGGAATCCCTGGACGAGCTCGAAGGCCTGGCCGACCTCGTGGTTCGTGCATTAGATGCCTTGCTCGAATACCAGGATTACCCAGTCAAAGCCGCGCTCAACGCCACCAATAAGCGCCGTTCATTGGGCGTGGGCGTGATCAACTACGCTTATTATTTGGCCAAAAACGGCACCAGCTATACCGATGACGCCGCACTGGGCCTGACCCACCGTACCTTTGAGGCGATTCAGTACTATCTGTTGAAAGCCTCGGTGCAACTGTCTCGCGAGTTTGGCGCGTGTGGTGCGTTTAATGAGACCACTTATGCCAAAGGCATTTTGCCGATTGATACCTACAAAAAAGACCTGGATGCCGTGTGCAACGAGCCGCTGCGTCTGGATTGGGAAAGCCTGCGCAAGGAAATCCAGAAAGATGGCTTGCGCAATTCCACGCTGACGGCGCTGATGCCTTCCGAGACTTCCAGCCAGATTGCCAATGCCACCAACGGCATTGAGCCACCGCGTGGCCTGGTCTCGGTCAAGCAATCCAAAGACGGCATCTTGCGCCAAGTGGTGCCTGAGATTGACCGCCTGCGTAACCAGTACCAGTTATTGTGGCGCATCCCCAGCAATGACGGCTACCTCAAGCTGGTGGGCGTGATGCAGAAGTTTGTCGATCAATCGATCTCAGCTAACACCAACTACGACCCAACCCGTTTTGAAGGCGGCCGTGTGCCAATGAAGCAACTGCTGAAAGATCTGCTGCAAGCTTACAAACTTGGCGTTAAAACGCTGTACTACCACAACACCCGCGATGGTGCGAGCGAGGGCGGTACGGAAGCCGAGGATGATGGATGTGCCAGCGGCGCCTGCAAAATTTAAATAAGCATTGACTCAGTGGCTGCGCGGGCAAATTGCTGCGTTGTGCGGTGCGCGAAATCCTCTTGTACTCTCGTGTACATTCCGGTTTTTGTGCTCCGTACGCCTTGCACTTTATCCCGCTCGCTCACTGATTCAACGCTTATTGCAGTGGGGTAATAAGTACAATTTAAAAACAGTTTGAGCATTAAACTTAAACATTAGGAACACAGATGGCCTACAGCATCTTCACCAAAACCGATAACGATCAACTCAAAGAACCTATGTTCTTTGGGCAGCCCGTCAATGTGGCGCGCTACGACCAGCAGAAATATCCGGTATTCGAGAAGCTGATCGAGAAGCAACTCTCCTTCTTCTGGCGCCCGGAAGAGGTTGACGTGTCGCAAGACCGTTCCGATTACCAGAATCTGCCCGAGCACGAAAAGCATATTTTTATCAGCAACCTCAAGTATCAGACCTTGCTGGATTCGATTCAGGGCCGTAGCCCCAACGTCGCTTTGCTGCCACTGGTGTCTCTGCCTGAGCTGGAAACCTGGATTGAAACCTGGGCGTTTTCCGAGACCATACACTCGCGTTCCTACACCCACATCATCCGCAATATCGTCAATGATCCGTCGGTGATGTTTGATGACATCGTGCGCAATGAAAACATCACGGCACGCGCTTCGGATATTGCGCATTATTACGATGAGCTGATTCAGCAAACCATGCTGTACTCGCAGCTGGGCGAGGGTAATCATGTCATCAATGGCGAGACCAAAGTGGTCAACAAGCGCGCGCTCAAAAAACTGCTGTACCGTTGCCTGATGAACGTGAATATTCTCGAAGCGATCCGCTTTTACGTCAGCTTTGCCTGCTCGTTTGCCTTTGCCGAGCGCAAGGTGATGGAAGGCAACGCCAAGATCATCCGCCTGATTGCGCGTGATGAGGCCTTGCACCTCACCGGCACACAGCACATGCTCAACATCATGCGTTCTGGCCAGGATGACGCCGAGTTTGCCGAGATTGCCGCAGAACTGCATACCGAGTGCTTCGAGATGTTTAAATCCGCCGCCGAGCAGGAAAAGCTGTGGGCCGAGTACCTGTTTAAAGATGGCTCCATGATCGGCCTCAATAAAGACATTCTTTGCCAGTACGTGGAATACATCACCAATACCCGCATGGCTTCAGTCGGCTTGCCTCCGGCATTCCCCAATGCCAAAAACAACCCGATTCCATGGATCAACACCTGGCTGTCTTCAGACACCGTACAAGTGGCCCCTCAAGAGGTAGAATTAAGTTCTTACTTGATCGGGCAGATTGATTCAGAAGTCTCGGCTGACGATCTCAACGACTTTGAGTTGTAATTTAAATGGCTGCGCGGGCAAATTACGGCGTTGTGCGGTGCGCGAAACCCTCATGTGCTCTCGTGTACATTGCGGTTTCTGTGCTCCATAAGCCGTGCACTTTGATCACGCGCGCTCATTAATTGATTGTTTCGCTATTGATTTTAACAAGTCATTTTTAAAATGATCAGCATACGCAGCCAGCATACCCGCTTCAGCCTGATCCCGCATGAAACCTTGCTGGAAGGCCTGGAGCGCACCGGGCACGAGGTCGAGTACCAATGCCGCGGGGGCTATTGTGGTGCCTGCCGCGTGCGTCTGCTTGATGGTGAGGTCGAATACCTGGAACAGCCGCTCGCATTTATTGCCAGTGACGAAATCCTGCCCTGTTGCTGTGTCCCCAAATCGGATATCCGCCTCGATTGTGAGCTGCGGCCAGAGCTGCAAGTGTTCCAGGCACAAGAAGAGCTGTTCCCAGCCCAAGGCTCACTGTTTGATGATGACTTGCCCACGCTGGATAGCCGCGTCAAAAAGCTGGCCAGAAGACGCATCCCCAGGCCGGTTTCTACTGCCAGCAACTTGTCCTTGTTTTAAGTTTCAGGGCTTACCGTTTTAAATGGCATCAATAATAAAAAAGGCGCGAATCTTTATCGCGCCTTTTTTATGGTTTGCCTGAAATAGCTTCTGATGGGAAATCAGCTCATGCACTAGCCCGCGGCACGCGGTGCCGGTCGCACCCATTGCATTTTGAGGTTGGGCGCACGTGTATCTAGGTCCGCGACCAGCTTGCAACTCAAAATCTCGCAGCGCCAATACATCTGGCGAATTTTCTCATCCGCTTCGGCACGGGATTTGCCGTACACCTGCAGATTCTCTACCAACACCCCATTGGCGCTACGTATGGAGTACAAATATTTTCCAGATCTTTTAGCCATAATCGAATTTACCCACCCCGGGAACAATGCGTTGTAAAACATCGTAATTCTTTTAGTTATAAACACCATATCAGAGTTTTTTACTGATGTATACACCGCTAAGCGGTAGATAAGTGATTCAATTCAATACTTTAAGGGGCTATTTGCATAAAACACCTAAAATTTAGTGGCTAAGTTGAACTTTATCGCTCGAAGATTGCGCGCCTATCCCAATAGATAATGCTATATATTCACAATGGCTAACAAATTGGTATCGCCTGTTTTCGACGGCTTCTTTTTATACCATTTAAGGGTATAGTTGATGCTCGCTATTGTTGAGACCAGTGTCATTATCAAGTATGCAGAAATGTTATGTAGGGAAGAAGGGCGCGTTGAGTTTGCCAATTGGCTTGCTGATCGTGTATGCAAAAGCCAAATTTGACAATCTCCCCAGTGACTTCTTGAGTGCTTTAAAACAGGAGTTCATCAATGACTAAAGTTGATCAAGAGATGGCGCAATTCAAGGCAGACTTGCTGGCATCAGTCAAAGAGCTTAAAGCTGGCAAGGTCGCGCGTAGCACGCAGGTAGATGTTTCCTTTGTGGTTTCAGCACGCAACCAGGTGGGGTTGTCGCAAAGCGAGTTTGCTCAATTGTTGGGGGTATCCGTGCGCACTTTGCAAGCCTGGGAGCAGGGGCGGATTAAACCTTCAGGTGCGGCGCAAACCTTGATGCGCATTGCGCATAAACATCCAGAAGTGCTGTTAGAGGTGCGTTGAGATCGCCTCAACTATTTGTGCAAACTCAAGTTGATCGTTATAGAGAAGTTCAGTGAGTATCTGTTCACGTATTGTATGCTTAGCCACATGACGCCCCATAACAGCTCATAAAAAGCTGTGCTTGAGTCCGAAAGTCTTTACTCCAATCTCCCTTCTGTTTAAACTAAACTAACTAAACTTAGTTTAAGTTGGACATCATGCAAATTATCAATATTCACGAGGCAAAAACACAACTCTCTAAACTGGTGGATCAGGCTGTCAATGGGGAGTCTTTCATTATTGCCAAAGCGGGTAAGCCGCTGGTAAAAGTCACCCGGTTAGAGGCGACTGAGCCGCCCGCAATCAAGCGTATTGGCTTTATGCAAGGTCAAATCCAGGTGCCTGCCGATTTTGACGAGATGGGCAAAGCCGAAATTTCAACCCTGTTTGGCCTCGAGTAAGATGAAGCTGTTACTCGATACCCATATTTTGCTTTGGGCAGCGGCGGGGGCAGAGCAGCTGCCAAGCAAAGCAAAAGCCCTCATTGAAGATACAGGCAATCAACTCTACTTCAGCAGCGCCAGTCTGTGGGAAATCGCCATCAAAAACACCCTGGGCCGGGCGGACTTTAAAGTGGACTTGGCCGTATTGCGGCGTAACTTGCTGGAGAACGGTTTTGAGGAGATCGCGATCAATAGCAGCCATGCCATGAGCGTCGCCACCTTGCCAGAGGTGCATAAAGACCCTTTTGATCGCATGTTGCTTGCGCAGACGCAGGTCGAAGGGGTGACGTTAATGACGGCAGATCGCCAGCTCGGCGGCTACCCGGTCGCCTTAATCATGGTGTAGCGGCCTATTGTTAGGCTGCACTCAGCAGCGTGATACCCATCTGCTGAGTGCAAGGCTGATGCTGTTGTGGCGTGCATTAAAAAATCCTTTTAAAAAATAGCTCATCATTTACAATCATTAAAAAAATAGCGCGCCAGAATGTTTGATCCACCGTGATTAAACGCATACAACAAACCTAGGCGTGCAACGATTTCCTCATCTTGATTCGACCGTGACTGGACTGGTTTTGGCTTTGGTGTAAAGGGGTAGGTAGCGCATGCGTGAAACATCTTTAGAGAACCTGATTACGCGGTCCGAAAGGCTGGCCGAGCAAAATTACAGTACCTATTTTGTCCGCGTCATTCTCGTGAGCCTGCTAGGCTTTTTGATTCTGGGATTTGCCATCTTGATGGCCTTGATCCCGTTGGCCTTACTCATCGGCTTGGTCGCGCTGACGTTTGTTGCTGGTGGTGCAGTGCTACTCATCTTGCTTAAGCTGGGCAAATTGCTGATTTTGATGATCTTGCCTGCCTTCTTGATGCTTAAAGCTTCCTTCAAAGTCTTGTTCAGCCGCTTTGATAAGCCAGTGGGCACCGAGCTCACGCCCGCCCAAGCGCCTGCGCTGTGGCAAAAAATCAAGTCACTCGAAACCGCGCTCGCAGGCCCCAAAATCAGCCATGTATTGCTCACTCACGATATCAATGCGGCGATTATTCAATATCCGCGCTTTGGCCTGTTTGGCTGGGAAACCAATTACCTGATGCTGGGCCTGCCGCTGTTGCAAGGCCTCACCGAAGGCGAGGCAATGGCGGTCATCGCGCATGAGTATGGGCACCTTTCTGGCGATCATAGCCGATGGTCCGGTTTTATTTACCGCTTGCGCTCCACCTGGGCGCGCCTGCACGACATGGCCAGTGGCTGGCGTGACTGGGGCTCGCGCTATGTAGCCAAAATGTTTGGCTGGTACGCGCCTTATTTCAACGCCTACAGCTTTGTATTGGCGCGCAAAAACGAATATCAGGCCGACCATGTCTCGGTCAAAATTGCCGGGGTAGAAAACACCGCCAGCGCCTTGTTGCGCGTGCACGTGCTCTACCAGCTCGAAAAAGAATGCCTGCATGCCCAAATCCAGCAACGCGTCGCTACTGAGCCCACGCCCATGCAAGACAAAAGCGCCGTTTGGCAATCTATCGTCAACCAAACGCTAGAACCAGACACCCTGCATCGTTACATAGACCTCGCCTACACCTACGAGACCAACCATCTCGACACGCATCCCGCCATCAAAGATCGCCTGAAAGCCATAGGTGTAGAGCTTGAGACCCTGAAAACCCTGCCACGCGCAGACAACAGCACCTCCGCCGCCGATGCTTGGCTAGGCGCCGAGCTGCCACACTTCACCCACAAGCTCGATCAAGAATGGCAGTCCAGCATCGAGCAAAACTGGAGCGCACGCCATCAGGATATCCAGGCACAAACCGCTACCTTGAAAGAGCTGCTCGCCAAAGAAACGCTGACTGCAGACGAGCAATGGCAAGTCATCGCCATTAAAGAAGACCTGACGCCAGACGAGCCGCAACGCGCCGCCATTGAAGCCTTTGTGCAGCAATACCCTGAGCATTTGCAAGGCCGCTATAGAGTAGGGGTGTACAAACTCCTCGACGACGATGAAACTGGCATTGACGATTTAGAGTACGTGATGGCGCAAGACGAATCCGCCATCCTCGCCGCCTGCGAGCAAGCCTACCATTACTACGCCGCCAAAAACCCTCCACGCGCCGATGAATACCTGCAACGCTACCAAGCCCGCGCCAACAAGTTGCAAGCCATCCACCAGGAGCTCTCCACCTTAACCCCAGCCGCCACCCTGGCAAAACACGACCTCGACGACGCCACCGTGCAACAAATCAGGGCCGTCATCGCCAGTGACGCTAAAGATATTAAAAGGGTCTATTTACTCAAGCGCGTGTTAGATGCCGACAACACCAAGGGCGACTATCTACTCGCCTTTGAAATGCCCACCTTTTCACTTACCGACCCCTCGAAAAAAGTCATCGAGCGCTTGGTCAGCAAAGAATTTCCAATTCATTTGTTTATTGTTTCGCTCAAGTCTGGCGCGTTTAAGCCATTTAAGAAAAGAATTAAAAAGTTGGGTGTGGAGCCGGTATATGAAAAACGTTAATTTTCTCGGCTACGAAGGGTTTAGATTTATGAAGTATTTCTTGTAAATCATGGATTTCATTTTACTCAGACCCTAATTATCTTTAATTTGTTGGTTTCTTTGAGAAGATTAAAAGAGGAAAAACAAGGGGAAGAAAACTTTAATTGTGATACTACACAAGGTGATGAGGGAGTAAGCGATTACCAAAATCGCCACCAAGGTTTAGTTTTATCAGTCTGAGCTTCAGTGATTAACAATCTTTGTCCATTAACATGGACGTTCAGAAGAGCTTGAGCAGCCGATAGTAGTTCAATGTCTAAACTGTTCCAAATATTACCTTTCTCTGCTGGAATAACTATCATGCATGGTCCACCAGGGTCATCAGATAATTCAATCAGTTTAGATTCTTTATCATGATTCGGGTTTCCAAATGTCATGTAGCCTGCTGCTCTTTCCAAGTGCTCCTGCCAAGATTTATCACGAGTTTGATCAAAATGGACACCGCCATGTTTGTTAGCTACAAAACTAATGATTTGCTCTGCACTAAATGAATTACCCTCAAAATATATTCGTTTGGAGCCCAGATATTTCCCGGGTGTAAATTTTTTGATTTCAGTTTGAACTGAAATGGTTGGACATCCAGTGAAGTTAGCTGAAGATGCATAAATTGAACGTACCTCAATTCCTCCAAGGATGATGCCTCCTGCTAGGAAGAATTTAATTTCTGGTGTACTAGTTAGCTCTGCAAATACAGCGCTTGTGTCATACGCTGGGAGCTCAAAGTTTAGTTCTAACTCATGACCTAATTGATTTAGATTGCCATCAATTAACCATTTGCGAACAATTGCTGAGCCTACAGAACGTACATGACGGGGAGGCAATGGGCCTGCCTGAATAAGCAGGTCATGAAGTGTTGTTAAGTCTTCTTCTAAATGTTTTTTTAGCTTATTAGTTTCGCTCATTTCAGAGGCACTCAACGATTAAAATTTACTAAATTTATAAAGTTACTTGTCGTATAGGTGGTGAGCTGGTCGACTTTGGATCATTAAAATTACTTACTTCGGGTGGATGCATTTGATGATGTGATTCATGCATGCGGGAGGCAGAGGAGTCAAGAGCGCCCTGAGCTGGTCTTTTGTTTCAACTCAATTAAAAAATTCACTCTTCACCAATCACATCGCCTTTAATTGGCGCTTGACCACCTGATCTATTCATAATGGCATCAAATTTTTCATAGTCTGCTTGTTGTTGCCGCATGCTAAAAAACTCGGCGGTTTCTAATGCGCTGATTTTTTCTGCCACTGCCATGGCGACAAATTGGTTAATGCTGGTGCCATCACGTTTGCTGGCTGCGTCTACCGCATCTTTGAGTGATTGTGGTAAACGTAAGGGGTATGTGGATGCTTTGCTCATTTAAAACTCCTTAAAAACTCTGATGGCAATAGTAGCTGTATGCCAAATCTTTGTGGTGTTAAGCCAAAGTGCTTTTGATTAAAACTGATCAATGCTTTTGCGCCACCATTGACTGCTGCTTCTAGTACCATTTCGTCTGCAGGATCACGTAATTGTGGGCGCCATAAATAATGTGTTTTTACCGGGCTGATAATACTTGCCAAGGTGTTGATGAAAATCTCAGCTTCTTGTGCCGATAAACCAGCCGCTTGGTAATGTATGGGCAGCGTGCATTTGGCCTCGTATTCCATAAAGAGTGAGACGCTAGCCATCAGTGTCAGTTCGCCACGCCTTGCTCTACGAATGATTTCGGCAGAGGCCCCAGATGGGCTGCGCATGCCTGCAATAATGACATCAGTGTCTAGCACAATTTTCATTTTTTCATGATATCACCGGCGATGTTGCTTTGAAAGTGTGGCATTTTAAGATGAGTGTTATAAAGCTAAATTAATCAGCAGCTTGCCATTTATCCTTAGGCGGAAAAGTCGTTGTTAGAATTGACCTCCTTAGCTTGGTCAACGCAACGCTACGCTATTAAGATTCTGGATTAGGCCGTCATGCCTATTCGAGCAAGTATCTCTGGTATGTATTCTGCGGCGACCGGGCGGCTAAACAGATATCCCTGTATTTCGTCGCAATGACTGTCGGTGAGAAAAGCCAGTTGCTGCTCAGTCTCTACCCCTTCTGCAATCACCGTGAGTTGCAAAATGTGCCCAAGTTGGATGATCGCACGGACAATTTCTGCACTGTCCTGGTCTTTGTGAAGGTCACGGATGAAGGATTTATCAATTTTGAGTTTGTCGACGGACAGTCGTTTAAGATAAGACAGGCTGGAGTAGCCGGTGCCGAAGTCATCAATGGCTAGTTTGACCCCGATGTGTTTTAGCGTGTGCAGGGTGCTGATGACGGATTCTGTGTCCTGAATCAGGATAGATTCTGTCAGTTCGAGCTCCAGGCATTGCGGGGGCAGGCCGAAATCATTTAGCGCAGAACTGATGGTTTCTACAATATTGCCATGCCGGAACTGGTGTGAGGATAAGTTGACCGCCACCACCAGCTGGGTTTGCCCTTGCTTGTGCCATGCGGCCAGTTGCCGGCAGGCTTCCCGCAGCACCCACTGACCCATCTGGATAATCAGCCCGCTTTGTTCTGCGATGGGAATGAACTCGCTTGGCGGGAGCATCTGTCCATCGGCGTTTTGCCAGCGGATTAAGGCTTCAATCCCACTGATGCGGCCATCAGATAGGCGTATTTGTGGCTGGTAGTGCAGTAAAAACTCATTATTTTTAAGTGCTGTGTGCAGGTCTGTTTGAATACGCATGCGCTTTTGCGCATCGGCATTCATCTGTGTGACAAAAAAGCGGTAGGTATTGCGGCCACAATCTTTTGCCAGATACAAGGCGGCATCGGCGTTTTTGCGTAGGGTTTCAAAGTCTTTGCCATCGTTTGGGTAGAGGCTGATGCCAATGCTGAAAGACGCATGCAATGTATTACCGCTGACCTCAAACGGCTCTTGCATGGCGTTAAGAATTTGCTGTGCGGTTTGAGTCACGATATCGGACGCCTGGGCATTGTTGATCAACAGCACAAATTCGTCACCGCCTTCGCGGCTGAGCATGCAAGCCTCTGACAGCATACGTTCGAGGCGCCTGACCACCTCTTTTAGCAGCGCATCGCCTATGGCATGACCAAAGCTGTCGTTAATCTCTTTGAAGTTATCCATATCAAGAAACAGCATGGCGAGGCCGTATTCGCGCTTGTTGGCTTGATGGATAAACTGTTCAAAACGCTTGCGCAATAACAGGCGGTTAGGGAGGCCGGTCAGTGGGTCATGGTGGGCCAGATATTCCAGTTTTGTTTCTGCGTCCCGATGTTCGGCACGGATACGCAGGGACTGAATGCCAAACGCCAGGTCATTGGCGAGTTCATCGAGCAGGGTGACTTCTTCAGCAGAAAATGCATAGGTGCGGGAGGCGTAGATCGTGATCACGCCTATGGTCTGTTTTGCCACTTTGAGTGGCAAGGCGATGCATGAAAGCAGGCCTTCCAGGCTGGCGAGGTCGCCCAAATTACTCAAGCGGGCTGCATTGGGATAGTCCTGGATAATCTCTACACGCTCGCTTTGAAAGGCTTTCACGGCCAGGCTGATTTCCGGGGTTTGCTGCTCAAGCGCAATCGTCTTCGTCAGCTTTTGACCGGCCATTGCGGCAATGCGCAGGGGTTGGTAGGTGCCATAGTTGGGATAACCCACCCAGGCCAGTGGATAGCCCCCAGAGTCAATCACCAACTGGCAAATATCGTTGAGCAGGTGTTGTTCGTTTTCTGCATGAATGAGCATCTGGTTACAGCTACTCAACAAACGCAGTGAACGATTGAGTGTCAGCATTGCTTTTTCGGACTGCTTTTGCTGGGTGATATCACGCAAGATGCAAAGCACCCCCGAGACCTCGCCGATGGCATCTTTTTCCTGAACAAGACGAAGCTCTATGACGCGGTCATGCGGCCAGTGGCTCTCAATGGTACAAGCTGTTTCTTGCTCTAGGGTTTGCAAAATCGCGTGGTGAATTTTATTGCGTTCTGCTGGCGTGGCAATCTGATCAGATTCAAGCAGGGTCTTACCCAGCAGCGTGGATTCCTCTATGCCAAACAATGCTGTGAGAGAAGGGCTGACGTAGCTGTATCTGGCATGCTGGTCAAAGCGGGTAATATGGTCGGGATGGTTTTCAATCAGTGCGCGTAAACGTTTTTCACTTAACTTGAGTGCCGTGATGTCATGCGCAATCGCAAGGGCGCCCACCACGTTGTTATCACTATCCAGCTCGGGGACGGCATGAATTCTGAGCACCTTGGTGTGGACATTCGGACCATCAGGCAGCCGGTCTAGAAAAAAATCAAACTCGATATCCGTGCCTGTTTCTATGACGCCGCGGATTTTTTCTTGGTAGTGTTGTAAAGCGACGGAGGAGGGTCTGAGCGAGCTGGGTGTTTTGCCTTGAAGATCTTTAGCAGGTTCACCAATCAGTTTTATTGCGGCTGGATTGAGATAAGTGCGTTTGCAATCACGATCATAATGGATGACAGGTTCATGCAAATAATCAGTCAGCATGATGAATTTTCTGTCATCAGCAGCCATGGTTGTAACCCCTGAAAAATGTAGTTTTATTCGTTAAAGAATAGCACACAAACTTAATTGTTTTGACTTCACTTTACGAGACGCGAGTGCTGACCGTTTTACAGGCCTGCACACTTGCTTCAAGCATCTGGACTCAGTGTTTCAACGGCGGGGCTAGCAAAGTTTCACTCTCTATTCGACTTGAGTTTGTAGCCAAGTAAGCAATCAGCGTTGCTGCTAAATTAGGTCGCCTGAATGTTGTGAGGGATAATAGCGGTTTTCGCTCAAACGTCATTTTCGGAATCCCCCATGGAAGTTAAAGTCAATTTTCTCGATAAGCTCCGCCTTGAAGCCAAGTTTGATGACTTCACGGTGATTGCCGATCAGCCTATCCGCTACAAGGGCGATGGCTCGGCGCCGGGGCCGTTTGATTACTTTTTGGCTTCGTCTGCGCTGTGTGCGGCGTATTTTGTGAAGCTGTATTGCAGCACCCGCAATATTCCGACTGAGAATATCCGCTTGTCGCACAACAATATTGTGGACCCAGAAGACCGCTATAAGCAGATTTTCAAGATTCAGATTGAGTTGCCTGCGGATATCTCTGAAAAAGACCGCATTGGCATTTTGCGCTCGATTGACCGCTGCACGGTGAAAAAAGTAGTGCAGACCGGGCCTGAGTTTGTGATTGAAGAAGTGGCAAGCCTGGATGCCGATGCGCAGGCCTTGCTGACGGTGAACCCGGCGGCGGAGACGCAGACGTATATCATCGGCAAGGATTTACCGCTGGAGCAAACCATAGCCAATATGACGGGCTTGCTGGCGAGCCTGGGTATCAAGATCGAGATCGCTTCCTGGCGCAATATTGTGCCTAACGTGTGGTCGCTGCATATCCGCGATGCGCATTCGCCCATGTGCTTTACCAACGGCAAAGGCGCGACCAAGGAAAGCGCACTGGCCTCGGCGCTGGGTGAGTATATTGAGCGGCTGAGTAACAACCATTTTTATGCTGGGTCTTACTGGGGCGAAGATATTGCCAATGCAGACTTTGTGCATTACCCGAACGAGCGCTGGTTTAAGCCAGGGCGCAAAGATGCGTTGCCGAAAGAGATTCTGGATGACTACACGCGGGCCATTTACAACCCGGATGGCGAGTTGCGTGGCTCGCATTTAATTGACACCAACTCTGGCAATCGTGAACGCGGCATTTGCGCGCTGCCGTTTGTGCGGCAATCGGATGGCGAGGTGGTGTATTTTCCGTCTAACCTGATTGAAAACCTGTACGCCAGTAATGGCATGAGCGCGGGCAATACGCTAGCCGAGGCGCAGGTGCAATGCTTGTCCGAGATTTTTGAGCGGGCCGTGAAGCGCGAGATTATTGAAAGTGAAATGGCGTTGCCGGATGTGCCGCCAGCGGTGCTGGCCAAGTATCCCGGCATTGTGGCGGGCATTGAGGGACTGGAGGCGCAGGGTTTTCCGGTGCTGGTGAAAGATGCGTCGTTAGGCGGACAATATCCGGTGATGTGCGTGACGCTGATGAACCCGCGCACCGGCGGCGTGTTTGCCTCGTTTGGCGCGCACCCAAAACTGGAAGTCGCGCTCGAGCGCAGCCTGACCGAGTTGCTGCAAGGCCGCAGTTTTGAAGGCCTCAACGACTTGCCGCAGCCGACCTTTGTCAGCGAGGCGGTGACCGAGCCGAATAACTTTGTTGAGCATTTTATTGACTCTAGCGGTGTGGTGTCGTGGCGCTTTTTCAGTGCCAAATCGGACTACGAGTTTGTCGAGTGGGACTTTTCTGGCAAGGGCGACAATGCCAACGCTGAAGAGGCCGCGACCTTATTCGGCATTTTGGCCGAAATGGGTAAAGAGGCCTATGTGGCGGTATATGACCAGCTGGGCGCGACGGCATGCCGCATCTTGGTGCCTGATTATTCCGAGGTGTATCCGGTGGAAGACCTGGTGTGGGATAACACCAATAAAGCGTTGTTGTTCCGCGAAGATATCCTGAACCTGCATCAGCTGGACGATGACCGCCTGCAGGCTTTGCTGGAGCGGCTGGAGAATAACGAGCTAGATGACTACAGCGATATTGCGACCTTGATCGGCATCCAGTTTGACGAGAACACGGTATGGGGGCAGCTCACGGTACTGGAGCTTAAGCTACTCATCAACCTGGCTTTGCAGCAGTTTGAGGAGGCGCAGGATCTGGTGGGGGCGTTTTTGCAGTATAACGACAACACGCTGGAGCGCGGCTTGTTTTACCAGGCGCTGAATGCCGTGCTCGAAGTGACGCTTGATGATGAGCTGCAGCTGGCTGATTATGAGCCGAACTTCCGTCGCATGTTTGGCGACGCGCGCATGGATGCGGTGCTGTGCGCTGTCGATGGCAGTGTGCGCTTTTATGGCCTGACACCGACCAATCTGCAGCTGGATGGGTTGGACAGACACCATAGACTGCTGGACAGTTACCGGAAGTTGCATGCCGCACGCGCCAAGGCTGCGGCCGCTTAGGCGCGCTGCCCAAGTGCAATTGGCGAATACTTAGGCATGAAGCCCGTCAGTTCTTCATCTACATTGCATCCTCGCAATCTGCACCGCGAGGGCTATGACTTTGCGCTGCTGGTGCAGGCGCATCCGGCCCTGGCGCCCTATGTGCGCCCGAATGCCTATGGCGATGACTCGATAGACTTTTCTCATCCGCAGGCAGTGAAAACCTTAAACCAGGCCTTGCTCAAGCAGTATTATGGCGTGGCGGTGTGGGATATTCCCAAGCATTACTTATGTCCGCCTATCCCTGGCCGGGCGGATTATGTGCATTACCTGGCGGATTTATTGGCCGAGTCTGGTCATACGCAATCGGTGCGTTTGCTCGATATCGGCACCGGCGCCAATCTGGTCTATCCGCTGATTGCGGCCCAGGCTTATGGCTGGGAGTGCTTGGGCGTGGATATTGACGCCAAGGCCTTGCGCAATGCACAGCAGCTGATTGAAGCCAATGGCTTGCAGCCACTGATTTCTGTGCGCCAGCAGCCAAATATGGCGGCGATTTTTAAAGGCGTGATCTTGCCGGGCGAACAATGGACGCTGACCATGTGTAACCCGCCTTTTCATGCCTCGGCGGCCGAGGCGCAGGCGGGCACACAGCGTAAATGGCGCGGGCTGGGCAAGCGGCCGCCACAGGCACTGAATTTTGGTGGGCAAGCCAATGAGTTGGTGTATGAGGGCGGCGAGGCAGCGTTTTTAACCACCATGATTCACGAGAGCAGGCATTTTGCCCAACAGTGTGTATGGTTTACCACGCTGGTCTCCAAAGCCAGCAACCTACCGCTGGTGATGCGTGAACTCAAAAAAGCGCGGGCAGTGAGGGTAAAAGTGGTGGAGATGGCGCAAGGCCAGAAACAAAGCCGCTTTGTGGCGTGGACGTTTCAGACGATCACCACGCAAAAAAGTCCGTCATCCGTGGCTTGATTGGATGCAGACATTTTTAAATACAGTGTTTGCGTAAATAGCGGGTATAATGTAACCACCCTGTGAACTACCAATCCTCACAGCGGCCTTGTCATAAATCATCGATATAATCCTCGTTTGTCCAGATTGGTGTTGCTGCGGCAACAGACCAACGCCCAATAATTTGTTGCATGCTTGTCGTTTGTGATGGGCGATGCACACTATTAAAGTTGAATAACCTTGTCACAAGAAAATACCCCTGCAAACACCACGTTTGCTGATTTGAATTTGTGCGCGCCTGTGTTGCGCGCGATTGCCGATGCCGGCTATACCTCACCGACGCCGATTCAGGCGCAGGCGATTCCTTATGTATTGCGCGGTGGCGATTTACTGGCCGGTGCGCAAACCGGGACAGGCAAAACCGCTGGCTTTACCTTGCCGATTTTGCATCGCTTGTCTGAAACCCCGTTAAAACAAACCGCCGCAGGCAAGCCGCGTTGTCTGATTCTGTCGCCAACGCGCGAGCTGGCGGCGCAGATCGGCGAGTCAGTGACCACTTACGGTAAATATCTGCCGCTGAAAAGCATGGTGGTGTTTGGCGGGGTGGGCATTAACCCGCAAATCAGCCGCTTGAAAAAACCACTCGATATCATGGTAGCAACGCCGGGTCGCTTGCTCGACCTCACCAACCAGAAGGCGCTGGATTTGTCTGGCATTGAAATTCTGGTGCTGGATGAAGCCGATCGCATGCTGGATATGGGCTTTATTCACGACATTAAAAAAGTGCTGGCCTTGCTGCCCAAGCAGCGGCAAAACCTGCTGTTCTCGGCGACGTTTTCCGATGAAATCAAACAGCTGGCAGACAATCTGCTGAATAACCCGGATCTGGTGGAAGTGGCGCGGCGGAACACCTCAAACGCGCTGATTGAGCAAAGCGTGCATATGGTGCCGCAGTCGCACAAGCGTGAGATGGTGAGCTTTTTGATCAAGCAACATCAGTGGGAGCAAGTGCTGGTGTTTACACGCACCAAACATGGCGCGAACCGGCTGGCGGAGAAGCTGGTAAAAGACGGCATCCCGGCGATGGCGATTCATGGCAACAAGAGTCAGAATGCCCGCACGGCGGCGCTGGCCGAGTTTAAAGCCGGGGGAATCACCGCGCTGGTGGCGACCGATATTGCTGCACGTGGCCTGGATATTGACCAGCTGCCGCAAGTGGTGAATTTTGAGCTGCCTAACGTGCCCGAAGACTATGTGCACCGCATCGGCCGGACTGGTCGTGCTGGTGCCACTGGGGCGGCGGTGTCGCTGGTGGATAGGGAGGAACTCAAATTGTTGAAAGACATTGAGAAGCTGATCAAGCGCGAGATCCCCAAGCTGCCAGTAGAGGGCTTTGTCGCCCCCGAAAAAAACAGTGAAGAGCCGGATCGGCCATCACGGACTCAGCCACGCGGTCAACGGCCTGCGCCTAAATCGGGCCAGGCGCCACGTGACGCATCGCGTAGTCAGAAACCAGGCCAACCCAGACAACATCAGCCGAAACCAGGCCAAGCCAACGCTGCCCCAAGCAACCCGCGCAACGCTGGACAGCACGCTGGCCAGAAAAAACCGGCGAATGCGTCTGGACATCCTGCTGGCCAGCAAAAATCTGCGCGTCAGCCTGGGGGCCACAAACCACAAGGCGGCGCGTTATTTAGCGCCAGACCGGTGCCTAAAGCCGGTTAATGCGGATTTGGGTGGATGCCGATGCCTGCCCGGGCGTGATCAAGGATATTTTGTTTCGGGCGGCGGAGCGTAGTCAGGTCATGACTACCTTTGTCGCCAACAAAGTTCTCTATGTGCCGCCCTCAGCCTATTTGCGCGCCATGCAAGTGGCCAAGGGCTTTGATGTGGCAGATAACGAGATCGTGGCAATGCTGGAAGCGGGCGACTTGGTGATTACGGCAGATATTCCGCTGGCGGCGCAAGTGATTGAAAAGCAAGGCCATGCGCTGAATCCACGCGGCGAGTTTTATTCGGCAGAAAATATCCGCGAGCGACTGGCTATGCGCGACTTTATGGAATCGCTGCGCGCCAGCGGGGTGGAAACGCAGGGGCCCAATGCCATGCAGGCGTCTGACCGCCACGCGTTCGCGCGGCAACTGGATCAGTTTTTGGCGCGCAAACGCATGGCTTAACTAGCCTTGCTAAGCGTATGCGTTGATTACCGTTTGACGTCTGCTGCCAAGGTTGCGTCTATATAGCAGGCCAAGCAACAGGCCGCCCGCCAACAGATTCAGGCTAATGCTGGATTCAGGCACCGGTGTTACGACCGACCAACCGATAGCTGCCATGCCTGCATAATCCAGATCGGTAAAATATTTGCGTGTGCCCGGGGTAATGTCTGGGTCCATCACCGTCTCCTGCAGTGTTCCGCCAACCGTGCTCATGGTGCCGGGCGCCCAGTGAGCACGGTCATTGCTGAGGGCGACGGTCCCGGTTTCGCTACTGTTAAAATTGCTGCCGTTGACCTGTGCTTCAAAGGAGGGGGCCAGGCCAAAGCCAAGCACGTGGGCAATTTCGTGTACGGCCACCGTGTAAAAATCAAATTGGGTATTGGTCAAACCTGCCTGATCCTGGCCAAAATACCATGAGGTTGAACTGTTGAAGCTGATCATGCCACCCCAGGTGGCAAAGTCGGTGGCACTGTTACCCGTGGTGTTAGTCTGGCCACGGTCGACGGCGTTGGCGCAAAAACTGCCTAGCCCACTACATGAATAGCCGCCGGACCCGCCTGCGCCAATGGTGAAGCCACCAAGATTATCGCTACCCACATATATTTTGATCACATTTGCTGCCACACTCAGATTGGAGAGCGTTTGCGTCTGGTTAATATCCGAGGGGTCAAGAATCAGACCCTGGAAGTTGTTGATGCCGCCTGAATTAATGGCGCTTAGTGAGTCGGTAATGCGGGTTTCAAACACCGAGGCAGCCGCATTGAGGGTTTGAATGTTGGTGCTATTAAAGAAGCCGCTGGTATCGTAACTAAAGTCAAATTGGATATCAATATTGGCAAATGCGGACGGGGATGCCACGAGTAGGGCAGTAAGAGACCAGGTTAACAATTTCATCGCAGACGTATCCTCTTGATAGGTAATTTAGAGTTGTTTTAACCGCAGTATAGCGATTTTATGTCTGCTGTTGAGCATACTGCCGTGTCTGGGCTAAAAATAGCCATGATGCTCCCTGCGTTTAGGGCAAAATGCGACAGCATGCCACCCGATGGGGACTGCAAGAGGCTTAAGCCGACTGATATAGATGGTGCTGCTGGATATACTGGAGCACAGATGCAGGCAACTGGTCTGTCAAATTCTGGCCTGGATGCGCCAGTGCTGCACGGATGCCGGTCGAGGAAATCGCCGGCGGGCTCTCGGGCAAATAGCCGATGAAGCCATGCGTGGCTGAAGAGCATTGGCTGCTAAACGCTGCGCCAGCGAGGAATCTTTGTGTGTGTTCTGCATGCAAAACCAGCTCGGTTCCCAAGTCTGCACGGTGCACAACCAAGAGATGGCAATACTCCAGCAGCTCCTGCCAGCGGTGCCAGGTCGGCAATTGCTGGTAGCTATCCTGGCCCATGAGCAGGCAGAGGGATTGCTCGGGGAAACGCTGGCGGAGCAGGTGTAACGTCTCTATGGTATAAGAGGGGCCCTGGCGATCCAGTTCACAGCTGTCGAGCACGTATTGCGGATGCGCCTGAATGGCAAGCTTGACCATGGCAGCACGGTGTTGCGCCGTAACCGCCGGGGCAGTCTTGTGCGGAGGCAACGCGGCAGGCACAAAGCGGATTTGCGTACAGTGCAGCGTGTCCAGCACGGTCTGTGCGAGCGCCAGATGCCCGTTGTGAATGGGGTTAAAGGTGCCGCCGAAAATGCCTATGCATTCCATCTTCATGACTCTTTGGGTAGATTATGGCGTTGCGCATCTAGCATTGCACAAGCCAAACGCCTGCCAGCGTGATTAAGCGCGGACGTGGCCGTCACCCAAAACGACATATTTGAGGGAGGTTAAGCCTTCCAGACCGACCGGGCCACGCGCATGCAGTTTGTCGGTAGAAATACCGATTTCTGCACCAAAGCCATATTCAAAGCCATCGGCAAAGCGGGTAGAGGCATTGACCATCACACTGCTGGAGTCCACTTCACGCAAAAACTGGCGTGCCTTGGTGTAGTTTTCGGTCACAATCGCCTCGGTGTGCTGGCTGGAATACTTGTTGATATGCGCAATCGCTTCATCCACGCCACTGACCACCTTGCAAGAGATAATCGCGGCCAGATATTCGGTGTAATAGTCTTCTTCAGTCGCCGCCTTTGCCTGTGGCACGATGGCACGCGTTTCGTCGCAACCACGGATTTCCACGCCTTTGCCTAGCAGCATCTCGGCCAGTTGAGGCAGGGCAGTGTTGGCGATGCTGCGTGCGACCAGCAGTGACTCTGCCGTGTTGCAGGTGCCCAGACGCTGGGTTTTGGCGTTTTCGAGGATACGCACGGCTTTGGCCAGGTCAGCTTCGTCATCGACATACACATGGCAGTTACCATCCAAGTGTTTGATCACAGGGATGCGGGCATCGTTGCTGATGCGCTCGATCAGGCCTTTGCCGCCGCGTGGCACGATCACATCCACATATTGCTTCATGGTGATGAGTTCACCGACGGCAGCGCGGTCAGTGGTCTCGACCACGAGCACGGCCGCTTGTGGCAAGCCTGCTTGTTGCAGGCCCTGATGCACGAGTTTGGCCAGCGCCTGGTTGCAATGAATGGCCTCGGAGCCGCCGCGCAGAATGCAGGCGTTGCCGGATTTGATACACAAACCCGCCGCATCGACCGTCACGTTAGGACGGGCCTCGTAAATAATGCCGATCACGCCCAGCGGTACACGCATCTGGCCGATCTGGATGCCGGAAGGACGGTATTTGAAATTGCTCATTTCGCCAATCGGGTCTGGCAGGCTGGCAATTTGCTCCAGGCCTTCTGCCATGGTTGCCACCGATTTCTCGCTTAATGTCAGGCGGTCCAGCATGGCGGCTTCCATGCCATTGGCTTGGGCGGCTTGCAGGTCTTGCTGGTTGGCGGCGAGCAGGGCTTTTTCGTGCTGACGGATCAGGGCGGCAATATTGCGCAGCGCCTGGTTCTTGGTGTTGGTGTCAGCTTTTGCCATCAAGCGGGAGGCGGCGCGTGCCTGCTCCCCCAGTTGTTTCATATAGTGTTGAATGTCCATAATCGCTATTCTAACTGAAAACCTTAACGAGACCTGCCTGCCGCAGCTCTGGCCGTCTTGTTGGCTGCCATGCGCGCAATGCCTGTACATAGCCTTGACAGCTCCAGCCAGGCATCGCCATCGCCCACGCCTTTTGCCATGCGGTCTATGTCAGACAGTTTTTGCAAAGCAGCTTCGATATGTTTTTGCGGTAAAAATTCCAGCGCGCGCCTGACTAATTGCTGGCGGTCACCAAATAGCCTGGCTTGACTCAGCGCGGCTTGCATGGCGATGCCTTGTTGCATGGCCAGCCTGACTTGCAACAATGGGCGGAACAGCCAAATCAGCGGATTCATGACCGCCACCGCGGTTTCGCCTTCTTCGCGCAGGCCTTCCAGCATGCGCATCACGCGTTGCGGATCGCCTTGCAACATGGCTTCCCCCAGTTGCGAGACATCAAAGCGGGCCACATTAAGCACGCATTGGCGGATGGCGTCTTCACTGAGCGGGCCGGGTGGGTAGAGCAAGCCCAGTTTTTGGATTTCCTGATGGGCGGCCAGTAGATTGCCTTCGACCTGCTCGGCAATAAAGCGGCGCGAGGCTTCATCTGCAGTTTGCTGTTGCATGGCCAGTCGCTGCGCAATCCACTCCGGTAGTTGTGCCAGTGGCACCTGATTCAGTACCAGCAGCACCCCATGTTGCGACAGGGCTTCATACCAGGCGCTGCTGGTCATGTCACGGTCTGGGGCGGGCAGGGTGAGGATGATGGTGGTATCAGCCGCAGGCTGTTCTGCCAGTTGCTGCAAGGCTTTGGCGCCTTCCACGCCGGGCTTGCCGGTGGGGAGGTTGATTTCAAGAATCCGTTGCTCGGCAAACAGCGAAAAGCTCTGCAGAAACTGGCTGACTTGTGCCCAGTTGAAGTAGCGCTCCACTGTAAAACTGGCACGCTCTTGCGCGCCATGTTGGCGTGCGGCGGCGCGGATCTGGTCTATGGCCTCGGTGATGGAGAGGGGCTCATCGCCCGCCAGCACGAACAAATGCTGTTTGGGAGGCAAATATTGCGTAAGTTGCGCCGCCTGAATGCGCATGGCTATTCGGCTTTTTTAAGGGCAGACAGTCGTCGCATGATGCCGTTGAGCACGTCTAACTGCATGCTGTCACTGAGCATTTTTTGCTCGGCCTGCTTGGCCAGCAAGTTGGCGTCGTTATAGGTATAGTCACGACGGCCTTCCATGATCAACGGCAGTGCCCAAGTTGGCTCACCGGTGACTTTGGTACGGTATTGCACGCGGTAGTACAGCTCGTATTCTCGCACCACCCCGGTCCCGCTCAGAGACAGAATACGTTGTTCGTTTTCTTCTTTGAGCAGTTCCAGCTGTAGTTCAGCTTCTTCTGCGTCGGTCACAACCTTGACACCCTGTTCTACCAAGGCCTTTTTGAGCGCAATGTTGATTTGCGTAGAGCCCTTGATGAAAATGGTTTTAAAGGCAATCGGTGACGGTTGGCGCAGGTGAAACCCGCAAGCAGACAAGAGCGCCGTCAGCACGGCGATGCTGCACCACAGGGTGATCGCGTGAATCCAGCGGGTAGGGGTTGTCTGCTGCACAATGCGCTCCTCGAAAGAAAGGGCTAAGCCACCACAATATTAATCAGTTTGTTGGGCACGACGATGATTTTTTTCACGCTGCCTTCATTCAGGAATTTTTGGACGAAGTCCTGATTAACGGCAGTCGCTTCAATCTGCTCTTTGGCCATGCTCTTGGGGATGCTGATGCTGCCACGCAGCTTGCCATTGACCTGCACCACGTATTCCACCTCGTCCTGTACCAGGGCTGAGTTGGCTGGTTCTGGCCATTTGGCAGACAGAATGTCTTCGCCAAGTTTGAGCGATTGCCACATGACTTGCGTGATGTGCGGTGCAATCGGTGATAACAGGCGCAACAGGATGCTGTAGCCTTCAAACGCCACGGCGATCCAGTCTTTTTCTGCCTCTTTTTGCACTTTCTCCAGCGTGTTGAGGATTTTCATGCAGGCAGAGGCCACCGTGTTGAACTGTAGCTTGCCCAGATCGACATTGGCCTGTTTGAGCACGCTGTGCACTTCACGTCTGTGGTTGGCCAGCTCGCCGGTCAGTTTGTTTGGCAGGTCAGCCGGTGTTTGTTGGGACAAGACATGGCCAAAATTCCATACCCGTTTCAAGAAACGGTGTGAGCCTTCCACGCCACTGTCTGACCACTCCAGCGTTTGTTCTGGCGGCGCCGCAAACATCATAAAGAAGCGGGCAGTATCCGCGCCATATTGTTCAATCAGCGATTGCGGGTCGACGCCATTACGCTTGGACTTGGACATGGTGCCTATGCCCTGGTAGTCAATAGCCGAGCCATCTTTGAGCAGCTTGGCACCAGTCACCTTGCCGTTGTTATCGTGTACCAGCTCGACTTCTTCCGGCGCAAAATATTCAATACCGCCTTTAGCCGTGCGGCGCGAGAAGATATGATTCAGCACCATGCCTTGTGTCAGCAGGTTGGCAAATGGCTCATCATAATTGACCAGGCCGAGGTCGCGCATGACCTTGCTCCAGAAGCGGGAGTAGAGCAAGTGCAGAATTGCGTGTTCAATGCCGCCAATATACTGGTCTACCGGCATCCAGTGATTGGTCTGTGCATCCACCATGGCTTCATTGCTAAAGCCTGAGGCATAGCGTGCGTAGTACCAGCTGGAATCGACAAAGGTGTCCATGGTGTCAGTTTCGCGCTTGGCGGGCTGGCCACATTTGGGGCAGGTGCAGTTTAAAAAGTCTTCGCGCTTGTTGAGCGGATTGCCTGAACCATCCGGGACACAATCTTCCGGTAATTTCACCGGCAGCTGGTCGTCGGGCACAGGCACATCGCCACAGCTGTCGCAATGAATGATCGGAATCGGGCAACCCCAGTAGCGCTGACGGGAAACGCCCCAGTCGCGCAGGCGCCAGTTGGTCTGCTTGCCGCCCAGATTTTTTTCTGCCAGATCAGCTGCCACAGCCTCAACTGCTTCTGCGTAGCCCAGATCGTTATATTTGCCAGAGTGGATACAGACGCTTTTGGTTTTATCACCGTACCACTCTTGCCAGGCTGCCAGGTCAAATTCCTGACCGAGCACGCTGATCACTTGTTTGATCGGCAAATTGTATTTTTTGGCAAAGCCGAAATCACGTTCATCGTGCGCAGGCACGGCCATCACGGCCCCTTCCCCATAGGTCATGAGGACATAGTTGCCTATCCACACCGGCACCTGTTCGCCGGTCATCGGGTGGGTGACGGTCAGGCCGGTGTCCATGCCTTCTTTTTCCATGGTGGCCATGTCGGCTTCCATGACGGAGCCTTGCTTGCATTTGTCGATAAATGCTTGCAGCGCCGGGTTTTGTTGCGCAGCTTGTGTCGCCAGCGGATGCTCGGCTGCCACGGCACAGAAGGTCACGCCCATGATGGTGTCGGCACGGGTGGTGAATACCCACAGTTTGCCGTCATCAATCAATTGGCCGTCATTGTTTTTGATGTCGTGCGTAAACGCAAAACGCACGCCCACGCTCTTGCCTATCCAGTTGGCCTGCATGGTTTTGACACGCTCAGGCCAGCCTGGCAGTTTGTCCAGATCATCCAGCAATTGCTGTGCGTAGCCGGTGATGTTGAGGTAGTAGCCAGGGATTTCGCGTTTTTCTACGATCGCCCCCGTGCGCCAGCCGCGGCCATCAATCACCTGCTCATTGGCGAGCACGGTCTGGTCGACCGGGTCCCAGTTCACCACCTGGGTTTTTTTGTAGGCGATGCCTTTTTCCAGCATGCGCAAAAACAGCCACTGGTTCCATTTGTAATAGTCAGGCTGGCAGGTGGCCAGCTCGCGGC
This sequence comes from Methylophilus sp. DMC18, assembly GCF_056314005.1. NCBI lineage: Bacteria > Pseudomonadati > Pseudomonadota > Betaproteobacteria > Nitrosomonadales > Methylophilaceae > Methylophilus > Methylophilus sp. DMC18. The sequence goes on from NZ_JBQUZE010000001.1 coordinate 272,698, forward strand.
TCCAGTCGATGGCAAAGCCCAGTGACTTCAACTGCTTGCGCATGTAGGCAATGTTGTCATATGTCCATTGGGCTGGTGGCACGCTATTCTGAATCGCCGCGTTCTCGGCAGGCAAGCCAAACGCATCCCAACCCATGGGTTGCAACACGTTAAAGCCTTTCATATGGTGATAGCGGCTTAATACGTCGCCGATGGTGTAGTTACGCACATGCCCCATATGCAACTTGCCACTTGGGTAGGGGAACATCGACAAGCAATAGTATTTGGGCTTGTGACTGTCTGCCTTGGCCTGAAAACTCAGCTTGCTGTCCCAGTGCTGTTGGGCCTGTTGCTCGACTTCTTTAAATGGATACTGCTGTTGCATGCTGAAATGGGTTTGAAATAAAAAACAAGATTATACCTGACTAAGGTTCTGCTGGATGGTAGGGATGATTTTCCTGAAGCGGAATTTTTAACGCCTGCATATCCACGCAAGTGGTGGTTGATATTAACCAATTCTGAATCGGATTGGTTTTTTTGGACCAGTGATTAAATTGATTTATCATTAATATATAGCAATAAAATAGATTATTTTTATAATAATCATATGGTTAATAATTATCGCGATATGTTGGCATGCTGTTTGCAGCCTTGACACACTCTGTTGTCATTTTTGGGGTTACACACATGCAAAAACCAAGAAAAAAACTGATTGTCGTTGCGACGGCATTTTCATTACACGCCTATGCGCTACAGGGGCTGGCAGAAGACCAGTCTCAAGGGAGCAAGTCGGTGGCGCTGGATAAACTCGAAGTCCGTGGCATTTTGCCAGACCGCCTGGACTCCGTGCCGGGGTCATACGATTTAATTGATGAAAAAGCACTGATGGAGCGCCGCCCATTCTCAATTCAGGAAGCGTTGAACAATGTGCCTGGTGTGAATGTCGTGGGGGAGAATACATTTGGTTTGGGCGTGAATATCGGGATTCGGGGATTAAACCCTCGCCGGACTTCACGTACCTTGTTAATGGAAGATGGGATGCCTATCTTTCTGGCGCCTTATGGGGATCCGGCAGCACATTACACCACACCGCTTGAGCGTGTACAGCGTATTGAAGTTGTAAAGGGGTCCGGCCAGATTCTTTATGGACCACAGACCGTGGGCGGCATGATCAACTTCGTGACTCGGCCTGTGCCAACGGATGGTCAAGTGCATGGAAATGTACAGGCGACGTTGGGTAACCATGACTTTAGCAGTCTTTACGGCACGATAGGCGCTGGTGATGAGCGTGGTGGACTGATGATAGATGCCCTACATAAAAAAGGCGATGGCATCCGCAAGCATCATGACTTTGAGATTCAGGAGTATACGGCGAAAGGACAGTTAAACTTGTCGGACAGACATACGTTGATTGCTAAAGCCAGTTATTTCCGCGAGGACTCGCATGTATCAGAAACCGGTTTGGGCCTTGTGGAGTATAACGAAGATAAGTATCAGGCACCTACTGGCAAGAATGATGTGTTTCAGCATGAGCGGACTACCTTTCAATTGCAGCACCTGTTTCAGGTCAATGAGCAGGTGAAATTGAGTACGCAAGCGTATTATGCAAAATCTGAACGGGCATCATTCAGGCAAATCAACAACCCAGGTGAAAATGCGGGTCGATCCCAACTGGAAAGATGTCCAGCAGGCATTGGCGGTAATGGTAACCCTAATCTGGCGTTAGCTGATCAATGCGGCGGGCGTTGGCGGCCACGTGAGTTTGAATATTGGGGGATTGAGCCACGTCTGGATATTCAACACAGCCTATTCGGGATCGAAAGTAATGCAGTATTGGGCTTCAGATATCATAAGGAAGACATCGATCGTAAACAATATCGTGGTGATGACGCCCGTTTCCAACATCTGGGTTTTGCCCAAACGACCTTGCCACGAGAAGATATTAAAATTGAAGTAGAAGCAAAGTCCTATTACGCACAGAATACCTTCTATGTTGGAGACTGGACATTTACGCCCGGTTTGAGACTAGAGGATATCCGGATTAAAACGGATGTGATGCGTGCAGATGGTAACCCCCAAAATAACCCTGAGTCCAAGTTAACGAATAATCAAACTAAGTTATTGCCAGGATTGGGTTTGACCTGGAATGGCTTTGAGAAAACAACTTTATTTGCGGGTGTGCACAAAGGTTTTGCACCACCACGTCCTGACCGTGACCTTTTTGCTGAAAATGGTGCGAATACAGCCGTTGTGAGTAAAACCAAGCCAGAGGAGAGTATTAATTGGGAGTTAGGTTTAAGATCGAGTTTCTTTAAAGGCGTTACATTTGAGAGTACCTTATTCCACACGGTCTTTGATGATATTGTCGTCGCTGGGCCTGTACAGGGCACATTCATTAATGGTGGTCAGTCTGAACAGAATGGTATTGAGTTTGGTGGTCGAATTAATTTTGGGCAGATTTACAACACTTCGCACAACTTCTACATCGCAGGCTCTTACACTAACTTGTTCACTGCTAAATTTAAAAAAACCAATGCAGCAGCTAATATTGTAGACGGTGATCGCTTGCCATATGCCCCTCGGCATCTTGCTTCTTTAAGCTTTGGTTACGAGCATCCGGTTGGTCTTGATGCACGTATCGGGGTGGATTATGTGAGCCGTCAGGAAGAGGATGTGTCCTTCAGAGCCGGCCGTAATAGTGCGAATGTATTGCGAGGGGTGACAGGTGATATTCCATCTTACGCGCTCATTAACGCGACTGTGAATTACAGACCGGTTGGGAGTCGCATGACTTATTTTGCTAGCGCTTATAATCTGGGTGATCGCGAATATCTTGCTAGCCGTGTCGATGGTATGGTGGCAGGACGCCAGCGTCAGGTGTTTGGTGGCATACGTTACGATTTCTAATCGTAACGTCCATAAAAAAAGCCCGCAACTTGCGGGCTTTTTGATTTGAAGAAATTATTTCAATGCTACAAAGATTTCTTCTTTAATGGTATTCAATTCACCCAGGCCATTGACCTTGACGTATTGCGGCGCACCACTGACGCCGGATTTGGCCCAATCAGAATAGTAGCCGATCAGTTGCTCGGTCTGGTTGTGGTAAACCTCCAGACGCTTTAATACCACTTCTTCCTTGTCATCATCGCGTTGTACCAGGTCTTCGCCGGTGACATCATCTTTGCCTTCCACTTTTGGTGGGTTGAATTTGACATGGTAGGTACGACCTGAAGCCGGGTGGCTGCGGCGGCCACTCATGCGCTCAACGATGGCAGCGTCCGGCACATCAATCTCAACCACGTAGTCAATGCCTACGCCGGCCTGTTTCATGGCTTCGGCTTGCGGAATGGTGCGCGGAAAGCCGTCAAACAGGAAACCATTGGCGCAGTCGGCATCTTTAATGCGTTCCTTAACCAGGCCGATAATGACTTCGTCTGGTACCAGGCCGCCTGCATCCATGAATTTTTTGGCTTCAAGACCTAATTGGGTGCCTGCCTTGACTGCTGCGCGCAACATATCGCCGGTGGAAATTTGCGGAATATTGAATTTTTCTTTGATAAAGGTAGCTTGTGTCCCTTTACCGGCACCAGGGGCGCCCAGCAGAATCAAACGCATAACATGCTCCAAAAATGGGTAAGAATAAAAAAACAGAATTATATCAGGCTCTGTTTTAAAGCAGATTTAAAATCAGCTTAAGGCTGCACACAATCGCAAATTGGCTAGCCTCTGCTAAGTGACTATTTTGTTATTAACTTGTTGATATGAATGGTTTTATGATTGATTTTGGCTTGCCAGATAATTGCTGATCGCCACAAACTCGGCCACGCTGAGATTTTCGGCGCGTAACTGCGAATCGATATTCAACGCGCTGAAGCCTGCATCATCCAGCAGTCCTTTCAGTGTGTTGCGCAAGGTTTTGCGGCGCTGGCCAAACGCGGCGGTGACCACTTTGGCAAACAGGGCTTCGTCCGTCGCCGGGAAAGGCAGGCTGGCGTAAGGCACGCAGCGGACAAAGGCAGACTCGACTTTCGGTGCCGGATCAAAGGCTTCGGGCGGCACGGTGACCAGATATTCCATCTGCAAACGGTATTGCAGCATGACCGACAGGCGGCCATATTCAGCGTTGGAGGGGGCGGCGACCATACGCTCGACCACCTCTTTTTGCAGCATAAAGTGCATGTCTATGATTTGCGCCGTGTTTTCGAGCAGCTTGAACAGGATGGGGCTGGAGATGTTATAGGGCAGGTTGCCGACGACGCGGATGCGTTCACCCAGGGTGCCGAAGTCAAACTTGAGCACATCCGAATTGTGGATGGTCATTTTTTGCGCCGGATAAAAGCCTTGCATCCATTGAATGATGTCACGGTCGATTTCGACGACGTGCAAGTGGTTCAGCTGTTTGAGCAAAGGCTGTGTCATGGCGCCCAGCCCCGGGCCGATTTCCACCATCAGATCCTCCGCTTGCGGATGAATGGCATTGATCAGGTTCTGGATAATGCTCTGGTCAATCAGGAAGTTCTGACCAAACTTTTTCTTGGCGATATGTTTCATTTGTGGTGAGTCTTGCGGGTATGCGAAAGTGCAATGGCGAGCTGGATGGCGCTCAGCATGCTGCCGATATCGGCTTGACCGCTGCCCGCAATATCCAGCGCCGTGCCGTGATCGACCGAGGTGCGGATAATGGGCAAGCCCAGCGTCACATTGACACCTTGGCCAAAACTGGCATGTTTGAGCACGGCCAGGCCCTGATCATGGTACATGGCCAGAAACGCATCGGCATGGGCCAGGTTTTTCTGCGAAAACATGGTATCTGCGGGCAGGGCGCCTACCAGTTGCATGCCCTCTGCGCGCAACTGTGTCAGCACCGGGTTAATCGTGTCGATTTCTTCCATGCCCAGATAGCCATCTTCCCCTGCATGCGGGTTCAGTCCGGCGACATAGATGCGTGGTTGCGGGATGCCGAAGGTGTGTACCAGATCATGGTGCAAAATACGCAGCGTGGTGGTGAGCGAGGCTTGCGTAATGGCGGCGCTGACTTGGGTCAGTGGTAAATGGGTGGTCGCCAGAGCCACGCGCATGCCTCCCCCCACCAGCATCATCACTACTTGTGCAGTGCCTGTTTTTTCTGCCAGATATTCGGTGTGGCCAGTAAATGCAATGCCGGCTTGGTTGATGATGCCTTTGTGCACGGGGGCGGTCACCATGGCATCAAATTCCCCGGTCTGGCAACCTGCCAGCGCGCGGTCCAGCATCTCTAGTACGGTGCGGCCATTCCGGGGATCCAGTTTGCCTGCTACGACGGGGGCGGCCGTTGGGATGGGCAGCACGGTCAGCGTGCCATCGCCTGCGTGGGAGTGACGTGGCCGGACGTCCGTGTGTATGGTGAGTGGCATGCCCAGTTGCGCAGCGCGTGCCTGTAAAGCTTGCGGATCAGCCAGTACCACAATCTCTGCTGGCAGGGCGGTATGCGCCAGCTTGACGCAAACATCCAGGCCGATGCCTGCAGGCTCGCCAGACGTAATGGCAATTTTGGGCAAAGCGTTCATGGATGGTGCAGATGCGCCGGTTTCAGTGCGCTGCACTTAAAACTTGTCTTCCAGCCGCATTTCGACAAACGCCTTGTCGCGCAACTCATGAACCCAGTCGTTGTAAGCTTCTTCAGCCTTGCGTGCACGGATTTCCTGACGCGCTTTCAAGCGTTTGGATTCTTTGGACATGTCCTGTTTACGGCGCTCCAGCACCTGGATCAAATGCCAGCCAAACTGGCTACGGACAGGGGCGCTGACTTCGTTGATGGCCAATTCTGCCATGGTTTTTTCAAATACCGGCACGGTGTCACCCGGGCTGATCCAACCTAAATCGCCACCGTTGGAGGCGCTGCCATCGTCCGAATACTGGCGTGCCATGTCCTGGAATGGTGTACCGTGGTCTATACGCTCTTTAATGCCTTCTATTTTCTGTCTTGCTTCCTTGTCCGACAACACCTCGTTCGGTTTGAGCAGAATATGGCGGACATGGGTCTGGTCAACAATCAGCGTACTGGCGCCCGCACGTCTTTCATTGAGCTTTAGGATATGCACACCGCTTGCACTGCGGATTGGGCGAGAGATACCGCCGGGCTGCATGGTTTTAACCAGTTCAAGAAACTGGGCAGGCATCTGCTGACCACTGCGCCAGCCCAGGCCGCCGCCGTCCAGCGCATTTGGTGCATCCGAAAAGTTGGCCGAGGCTTTTTCAAAACTCATGCCGTCCGCCAGCGCTTTCATGATTTGTTCGGTACGTGCTTTGGCTTTTTGAATGTCGTCTGGGCCGCTGTCTTCGGGCAGGCGAATCAAAATCTGCGAGATGTTAAATTCATCCAGTTCGCCTTCTTTTTCCTGTGTCGTCAAGTAGTTATCAATTTCCGCTTCAGAAATATTTACTTTGTTATCAACATCGCGCTCGCGCAGACGGGCGATGATGATGTCATTGCGGATATCTTCACGGAATTTGTAAAAGTTGGTGCCATCTTCTTCGAGCGCTTTTTTAAACGCAGGCAAGGTGAGGTTGTTTTGTTCGGCAATCCGGTCTATGGTTTTGTCCAACTGCGCATCATCCACCTTGATGCCAGTTTGCGCTGCGAGTTGCAATTGCAAGCTATCGACAATCAGCCGCTCCAAAATCTGTTTCTGCAACGCTTCATCGGGCGGCAGGTCAGCGCCTTTTTTGAGCATTTGTGCTTTCACATATTCCATACGGTTCAGCATTTCACGCTCGGTAATTACGGATTGATCGACCACGGCAATAATGCGGTCCATTTTTTCAATCGGTTTTTTTTCTGCCGCGAATAAGGTTGCAGACTGTGCTGTGATGAGCAAAGCGGTACTCAACGTGAGGATTAAATTCAGTATATGTTTCATCATTGCGCGTTCTGGTCTCTGTAAATTGCCGGGATATCATAAGTGCGCATATAAGTTGGGATATTGCGCTTGATCACATTCAGCGGGTTGGCACCAATAGAGGTCAGCCCACCGAGTTCGAGTTGAAAAAACATGCCGTAGTTCGCATTGGCCGTCGCTGTTTGCACACGTTGCATGACAGCACGTGCCTGCCAGCAGCCCGCATCATACTCAAGTCCGCCCAAAAACTGTACTGCATTGGCGTCACGGATAGAGTAGTTCAATCGGCTGATGCCGTACCAACCGGAGCCTAGTGGCCATTGCGCTGAAGTATCGATTTGCTCCAGCGTGTTAGCCGTGTAACGGTAGCCGAAGGTAAACGATTTGCCTGGTTCAGGGTTATAGCGCAGCAAGTAATTGTTGCGCTGCATATTGCTTCTTTCTGTATCGTATTGCCAGAAAGTATCCAGATTCAAGCGACTGGAGAGCCTTGCCGTGAAGCCAGCCAGAATGTCCGAGGATTTACTGATACTGGTGGTGGTATTGGGTAGTGTGACTTTCTGGTCTTCAAAATAATAGCGCTGCGCCAGCGTGCCACTCAGGCGCTCAATGCCGGTTTCACTGTCAATCAGACGGCTGGTGAGGGCCAGTGTCATCTGGTTGGCATTATTGACACGGTCATCGCCACTGAACTGATTTTCATAAAAAATCGAGTTCTGGTTCAAGGTGTTGAGCGAGGTGTCAAAAATCGGAAGCTTGCTCTGGTCTTTATAAGGGATATACACATAGTATGCCCGTGGTTCCAGCGTATGCGTATACGTGGTATCAAACAAGCTGGTCTGACGGTCAAAATACAGACCAGAATCCACGCTCATGATAGGCAGCGTACGATTCAACTGATTGTATTCCTGAGAATATCCTACTGGTATATTGTTGCTCAAACTGTATTGCGTACTTTGCACACCAATTTTTGGCGTCACATAAGCGTAAGAGTTTTTCATCGGGTATGAAATCGAAGGGTAGACACTCATGCGACTGCCGCTAGGCTTGTCTACCATGCCATCCATGGTTTGAAAGTTAACGTATTGCGCCCCTGTCTGAACATGGAAACCTTTGAAATCATCGTTGTAGGTTAACGTAAGCTGAGGTAATCGCTGATAAACAAAGGACACGTTATCCAGGTTTTGGTAGCGCTGAAGGATGCCGTTAAAGGTGACGTGCTCACTGTTGTAATTGGCAAACACGGCTTGTTGCAAGTTCACGCGAGAAGTGACCTGAATCCGGGTCGCCAGGTCTGAAAAGTAAGTATCATCAGAAACCTTTTCAAAGCTGTAGCCGCCAGACCAGTGACTGCCAAAGCTTTGTAAATGCGTGAGCTTGGCGTAGTAACGGGTTTGCCCCGTCATGTTGTCTTTATCCAGATACTCCAGGTTGTTGATGCCGGAATAGGTTTCGCCCAGATAGCGGAACTCTCCTTGCAGTTGTAGGCCGCGCTTGCTGAAGTAGTTGGTGGATACCGTGGCATCCATATCCGGGCTGATATTGATATAGTAAGGCGTTAAAAGCTGAAAACCGCTCCGCGAGGTCGTGCCCCACAAGGGTGCCAGAAAGCCGCTTTTACGTTGGTTGTTATACGAAAAGCTCATCCAGGGCGTGTAGAGGATAGGCACCCCTTTGAATTCGACATAGGCATTGGTTGCCACGCCGGTTCTGGAGTAATCGTTCAGTTCCAGGCTATTCGTTTTGATATACCAGTCATCCACATCCGCTGCACAAGAGGTATAGCTAGCGCCTTTCAGGCGTTTGATGTTCTGGCCTTCAAACAGCACCTGTTTGGCGGTGGCGCGAATGTTGTCAAATGCGTTGCTTTTGGTGCTGGCCTGGGTGCTGTAAGACTGATTGTCTTCCAGATATCTTTTCGGGTCACTGAGCAAAATTGCCTGATCATTCAGCAAGGGACTACCGTCCTCATCGTTGGGCGGTGGCGGGCTACTTTTGAACTCAATGGATACATCACGCATTTCACCGATGTTTTCGCTCAGGCGCATGCGCAACATCGGGCCGGTGATTTTGGTTTGACCGGCGGTAATCACCGCATTGCCTTCGACTTGCAATTCATCGTTCTGGATATCGTAGCGAATATCATCGCCCGTGACCTGTTGCCCGTCTTTGCGCATCACAGCGTTGCCCGTCGCACGCATTTGACGGTCCATACGCAGTTGCAGGGTGTCGCCTTCAATCTCAATCGCACCTGGCAAGGTGACCGCCTCTGCCAGCTGAATTTTTTCAGGGGCAGCCTCTTCCTCAGCGCGCAAGTGCTCAGGCGAGAGTGTGCCTATGGCCAGCAATGCCAGAATCAGGCGGATCCCGCGCTCCTGAAAAGTAGATGAGTGAACGTGCAAGTTATTCAAAGAGTGATCGTTTCGGTCAGGCCTGCCGTTGGCAGCGTAATTATTACGGCGAATTTTGGGATGTTAGCCCGATGCCTTGTTTCAATTGCGCTATATTATTCATGAAAACGCTTAAAAAGTCATTTTTCCCTTAAAATGGCTGCCGCATTTTCATCGCAGCGGCCACCAGACAGGCCTATTCAAGATTCGGGATATTTTGTGGATAGAACACAGCACCTTCAGCAATGGCTGACAGACGTACTTCAGCAACCCTTTACGCTCAGCACGGCTTCCGCCGATGCCAGTTTCCGTCGCTATTTCCGCGTACATCTGGCCGCAGAAACCCTGATTGCCATGGATGCGCCACCGCCCCAGGAGGATTGCCGTCCTTTTGTCCGCGTGGCCGAGCAGTTACTGGCCGCGGGGTTGAATGTGCCCAAGATTCTCGCGCAAGACCTGGAACAAGGGTTTTTGCTGCTCAGTGATCTGGGCAATGACACCTATTTGTCGCAGCTCAATGCCGGTAATGCCAAAGCCTTTTATGGTGATGCATGCCAGGCCTTGATCAAGATGCAACTGGCGACCCAGCCCGCCGCTTTGCCGCCTTATGACAGTGCGTTGCTCATGCGTGAGTTACAGTTGTTCCCGGAATGGTATGTGGGCAAGCATTTGGGCAAAACGCTCACTCCGGAGCAGCAAGCGGTGATGGACAAGACATTTGCCTTGCTGGTCGACAATATTTTGCAGCAGCCACAAGTGACCGTGCATAGAGACTATCACTCGCGCAACTTGATGGTTACCGCCGAGCATAATCCCGGCGTGCTTGATTTTCAGGATGCCGTGATCGGGGCGATTACTTATGACCTGGTTTCGCTGTTCAAGGATGCCTATATCCACTGGGATGAAGAAATCATGATGGATTGGGTGGTCCGTTATTGGCAGTCTGCCAAGCAGGCGGGATTGCCCGTGAATACTGATTTTGGTGAGTTTTATCGTGATTTTGAATGGATGGGCGTTCAGCGGCATATCAAGGTGCTGGGGATTTTTGCGCGGCTGTATCATCGGGATGGCAAGGCGGGCTACCTCAAGGATATGCCGCTGGTGATGCAATATCTGCAAGCCGCTTGCGAGCGCTATGTCGAGTTGCGTCCTTTCTTTAAGTTGCTGAAGACGCTAGAGGCGGCATGAAGATGCGCGCCATGATTCTGGCCGCTGGTCGCGGTGAGCGCATGCGGCCGCTGACCGACCACACGCCCAAACCCTTGCTGGCAGTGGGCGGCAAGCCCTTGATCGTCTGGCATATTGAGCGCCTGGCACAAGCGGGCGTGACTGAGATTGTCATTAATCATGCGCATCTGGGGGCGCAGATTGAAGCCGCGCTGGGCGATGGTGACCGCTGGCAGGTGAATATCAGTTACAGTGCAGAAAGTACGGCGCTGGAAACTGCGGGGGGGATTGCCTATGCCTTGCCGCTATTAGGGACGCAACCATTTCTGGTGGTGAATGGCGATGTCTATACCGATATTGACTATGCACGCCTGGCGCTCCCCGCCGGTAAACTGGCGCATCTGGTCATGGTGGATAATCCGCCACAACATCCGGCCGGAGATTTTGGCCTGGTCAATGGCCTGCTGCAAGAAGACGCCAGCCATAAGCTGACGTTCTCAGGTGTGGGGGTTTATCATCCAGACTTGTTTGTAACGGTGACGCGCGGGCAGCCAGCCAAACTGGCGCCGTTATTAAAAGCCGCCATGCGGCAGCAACAAGTCAGCGGGCAGCACCATGCGGGGGTCTGGCATGACATTGGGACGCCAGAACGATTAAAACAACTGGATGAATGGTTAAGCAGATCATAACAAGCAGCAAAAAGGGAGCATCATGAAACCACCGTACGAGCATAAAACAGACAAGCTGGCGCATCAGGCCTTGATGTGGATAGAACGTTTAGGGTTGGGGCTGGTGACACTGGCCACCTTCTTTTCACTGGCGCATGAACTGTCGCGTATGTGGAACGCCGGCATGGTCGGCCTGGGCGATTTGTTGCAGCTGTTCCTGTATCTGGAAGTCTTTTCCATGATCAACAGTTATTTTGGCTCTGGCAAATTGCCGATGCGCTACCCGATTTATATTGCCATGGTGGCCCTGGCGCGGTATTTGTTGCTGGATATGAAAGAAATGACAGAGACGCATATGCTGGCAGTGTCTGCCGCGATTCTGATTCTGGCCGTTTCGGTCTTGGTGATGCGTTTTGGCCATGCCCGCTATCCTTATGAGGATATTCCCCAGCAAAAACGGGATTTGTTGTAATTGGCCGCTGAGGTCCTCAGCGGCACGGCTCAGGCAGCAACAAGGGCTTCGCTGGACAGGGTGACACGGTTGCGGCCATTGGCTTTTGCCGTATACAGGGCCTGATCGGCACGGCTGAACAGGTCCTCTGGCTGTTCGCCAGGCTGGTAGGCGGCCACGCCCAATGAGATGGTGATGTTGGAAATCATATGCTGCGTGATGGTGTTTTTGATATTGATCGCTGCAACTTTATGCCGGATTTGCTCGGCGATTTCACGCGCGGTTTCCAGCTGCGTATTCGGTAGCAGCAACACAAACTCTTCACCGCCATAGCGCGCCGCCGTGTAGCTGTTGCCGGCAACGGTTTTAAAAATGCTGGCAACTGCCTGGATCACTTTGTCGCCAAACAAGTGGCCATAGCTGTCATTCACCTTTTTGAAGTAATCAATATCCGCAATAATCAGGCTGGTATCGACGATGTGCTGTTGCAGGCAATCGTGCAGCGCCACGTCAAAGCCTTTGCGGTTCATGAGGCCAGTCAACCCGTCTTGCAAGGCTTCTTGTCTGGCCTTGATCATTTCGTTTTTGAGCGCGTCCACCTCTTCCAGGCTTGAGCTCAATTTGCCTTGCAAATGGTTGAGGCTATTGGTCATCATCAGCGTTTCTGACAGCAATGAGTCCAGTTGCAAAGCCAGTTGCGGTTCCTGCTGCTGGATCTCGTTAGACCAGGCATCCAGGGTTTTAGTGTATTCGCTTGTTTGCAGCCCGGTTTTTTCGGTCGAGCTGCGCATTTCGGTGACGACTTGGCTGAAACGTTCTACCAGTTTTTTCGCATGATCGGTATCAATGCCGGCAATATGCTTGTTAAAGACATGGGCCGTGCTTTTTTCATTGAGTTTTTTTTCTTTTTCAATCAGTGCGTTGACCTCATCAATCAGGCGCGCATGTTCGCCGGACGAGTATTCATACCAGACTGCATAGCTGACTGGATGAAAGGCGGCATCCTGCATCGACATATGGTGGATGGCTTGCCGCAGGTGCTCTGCACTTTTTTCTTTGGTGACTTCGTATTGCATCATGGTTTTCCGCGATGTTCAGTTCAACACTAGGTAATCTTTATTTTTGATTAGGGCATACTGGATAACATATCGGCAGCTGCACAGAATTCTTGAGGCCAGGCCCTTTGCCTGCGAGGGCCGACAGTTTTTTAGTAGAATAGCCACGATGATTCCAAGTTGATCCCGCATTAAGTAGCCCCATGAAAAACGAAGATTTATTACAACTGGTCAGCGTCAAAATGCCTTATGGCAAGTATCAGGGACGCTTGATTGCCGATTTGCCCGGCCACTATTTAAACTGGTTTGCCCGAGAAGGCTTTCCACGCGGTGAGTTGGGGCGGTTGCTGCAATTGATGCAGGAGATCGACCACAATGGTTTGTCGCCATTACTCAACCCCTTACGCGAAACGCACAGGCATGACGATATTTAAAGGGATTGTTTTGCTGATTGCGCTATTGTCTGTGCAGGCCAGCAAAGCCGAAGAGGCTTGGCAGTCGCCGGCGTACCTGCAGCTTGCCTTTGCTGAAGTCGCATTACACAACGAATACCGGCCAGGGGAGTTTGGGGTTCGCAAGTGGTTAAAGCCGGTCAAGGTATGGTTGGTTCACCATGCCGACGAACAGGAAAAGCATACAACACTGACGCGCTACCACCTTCAGCATCTGGCGCAAATTACCGGGCATGCTGTGGGTTTTGCCAGCAGTACGGCTGACGCCAATATGATTGTGATTTTTAGCGAGGCGGCACAATGGCAGCAGGATTTGAGAGCGGTGAGTGGCAATCCAAACATGCAGCCGCCTGACGATGCGGTCTGTATGTTTGGGTCTACCACCGATGCCGGGCAGGCGCTCAAGCGAGCCTGGGTGGTGATTCCCGTGGATCATGCGCAAGCGCACCGGTCACTGGTCTCGTGCATCGTCGAAGAAATCACCCAGGCCATGGGCTTGCCCAATGATTCCGAGCGCGTGTTTCCTTCGGTTTTTAACGATAAAACGCCCGAGGCCTTGCTGACAGGTCTAGATGCCTTGTTGCTCAAAATGCTGTATTTACCCGCCATCAAGCCCGGCATGCATGCCGCCCAGGTGCGACCCATCCTGGCACGTCAACTGCAACAATGGCAACAAGATGGCACCATAGAACAAGCTGAGCAATCGGTCAGGCGATCACCACTGTATGAGATGATGGGATTTTGATTGTGGGTGCCTGGCAGGCAGGGGGGAACCAATCCAGCAATCGCCGACCAAATACGCTACAATGCCCAACCATCCAGGATTTGCTTTGAGTGTTTCCATGCAAGAGTTTTCTCGCCGCCGCCAGCAGTTGATCAACCACATGCAGGCCGGTATTGCGATCATTCCTACCGCGCCCGAAGTGACACGCAACCGCGACAGTCACTATCCCTATCGCTTTGACAGCTATTTTTATTACCTGACTGGCTTTAAAGAGCCGGAAGCGGTGTTGGTGCTGATGGCCGGACCTCAGCCCAAAAGTATTTTGTTTTGCCGTGACAAAGACCTGGATCGCGAAATCTGGGATGGTTTTCGCTATGGCCCTGAAGCTGCCAAAACAGTGTTTGGCTTTGATGAGGCTTACTCGATCACGCAGCTGGACACCGAACTACCCAAACTGATGGCGAATCAGCCTGCCTTACATTTCAGCCTGGGCGCAGACAGCGCCTGGGACAGCAAAGTCACTGCTTGGTTGAATGCGGTCAAAGCACAAACCCGCTCTGGCATGCAAGCACCCGCCCAACTGCTTGATGTGCGTCAAGCGCTGGATGCCATGCGTCTGCTTAAATCGTCCGAGGAGATGGACGTCATGCGCCGTTCAGCGCAGATTGCGGCCACCGCGCATAACCGTGCCATGCAGCACACCCGTCCCGGGCAATGGGAGTATGAGGTCGAAGCGGAGTTTTTACACACGTTTTATCGCCATGGTGCGCAAGCGCCTGCTTATACCAGCATTGTGGCCGGTGGCGCCAATGCCTGCACCCTGCATTACAACTTTAACAATGCCCAGCTCAAAGACGGGGATTTGCTGTTGATTGATGCGGGCTGTGAACTGGATGGTTACGCCTCGGACATCACGCGCACCTTCCCGGTCAATGGCCGCTTCAGTGGCCCACAAAAGGACTTGTATGAATTAGTGCTGGCAGCCCAGGCAGCCGCCTTGGGTAAAGTGAATACGCAGCAGCACTGGAATGCGCCGCATGAAGCTGCGCTCGAAGTGTTGGTGGATGGCTTCATTCACTATGGCTTGTGTCAGGGCAGCCGCGACGCGGTGCTCGAAACTGGTAGCTACCGCCAGTTTTACATGCACCGCACCGGGCACTGGCTGGGCCTGGATGTGCACGATGCCGGCGAGTACAAAACAGCCGACGGTGCATGGGTTATGTTACAGCCTGGTCATGTGTTGACCGTAGAGCCAGGGTGCTATGTGCGTCCTGCAGACAATGTGCCGCCGCATTTCTGGAATATCGGTATCCGTATCGAAGATGATGTGCTGGTCACCGAGCACGGACATGAAGTGTTGACGGCCGCTGCGGTCAAAACCGTCGCGGATATCGAAGCGCTGATGGCGCAACGCTGATCTTTTGCAACGGATTTCGGCTAGGTCTAAAAGACTCTTTTAAAAAATGTATTTTTTGAGTGTATTTTTGTCATACAAATGGATGCAGCATGCAATTGATTGAACATCCTGTCGTGATTGGCGGTGGCCCGGTCGGGTTGGTGCTGGCCTTGTCTTTGCAGCAGGCTGGTGTGCCGGTCACCGTGCTTGAAGCGCAGGCGCCAGGCGCCATGTATGGCGATGGCCGTGCCCTGGCCTTGTCTTTTGGCACGCGCCAGGTGTTGGAGCAATTGCAAGTATGGTCCATGTTGGCCGATGCGGTCACTGCCATTGAAACCATTCATGTGTCACAGCAAAAAGGTTTGGGCCGCACCGTGCTCAAAGCACAAGAGCATCAGCTACCGGCGCTGGGCTATGTGGTGTCTTATGGCGTGTTGATGCGGGCGCTGGATGCGCGCCTGGCGCAATTGACCACTGGCATTAAGCTGTATTACGAAGCTCCGGTGACGGACTTACAGGTGCATGCCAGTGCCGCCGATATTGTATATACGGCAGCCGATGGGCAACGGTACTCACTGTCTACGCCGTTAGCGGTGGTGGCCGATGGCGGCCGGAGTCTGGAGGCTATTCCGGGCTTGCAGCGCGACACCAAGCATTATGGGCATGATGCACTGGTAGGCCTGGTGCAAACTGAACTGCCACACCGGCAGATTGCCTACGAGCGCTTTACGCCACGTGGCCCGATGGCGCTGCTACCGAATGGCGACCAGTTTTCACTGGTGTGGACGGGCGAGCAGGCGTATATCGACGAGATTGCTGCGCTTGATGATGCCGCCTTTTTGCACGCCCTGCATGCCGCCTTTGGTGACCGCGTCGGCCGCTTTCTGCATGCCGGAAAACGCTTCAGGTTCCCGCTTAAATTAAGCAAACTGGAACAGACGTTTGCGGCGCATTGCGTGGTCATCGGCAATGCGGCGCAAACCATGCATCCGGTCGCCGGTCAGGGCTTTAATGTCGGCATCCGTGATGCGGTGGCGCTGGCCGAGAATGTGGCGTCTACGACATCGCATGAGTGGGGCGCTGACCACCGCTTGCTCGCCTACCAGGCGTCCAGACAGCGTGATACCGGGCGTGGCTTGCAGTTTACCGATTTTCTGGTCAATGTATTTTCAAATGATTTGATCGGGGTGGGCGTGTTGCGTGGTGCGGGGCTGGGGATGCTCAGCATGTTACCGATGGCCCGGCGTTTTCTGGTGGAAAAAATGAGTTATGGACGCTGAAAAGCACTTGATGCAGACAGATGTAGTGATTGTCGGTGCTGGGTTGGTGGGGCTGACCGCTGCCATCGCCTTGTCCCGTCTGGGCAAGCAGGTGGTCCTGACGGATGCCAAGCCACCGTTTGAGCTGCCAGCAGGCTGGGCCGACGATCAGTTAGACTGGGACAGCCGGATCTATGCGCTGACCAATCAAACCATGGACTGGTTAGCTGAGATTGGCGTCTGGCAGCATGTGCCTGCGCAGCGCGTGAACCCGGTCAACGCCATGCATTTATGGTCACCGACGCAGCATCATGTCCTGCCCAGCCTGAGCCTGACAGCCAAGGAAGCGCATCTGGCCCAAATGGGCTGCATTGTCGAGAGTCAGGCCTTGATGCAGGCGTGCTGGACTGTGTTGGCAGACGCCGACGTAACGGTCATCACCGACGCACCGGCGCAATCCTTGCAACAATTTGGTCATCAAATCCGTGTAGCATTGCCGCAGCAAACGATAGAAGCACAATTATTGATAGGCGCAGACGGCGCGAGTTCATGGGTGCGCTCGCAGTGTGGCGTCGGCGTGGAGCAAGTGGACTTTGCGCAGACGGCGCTGGTCACCAATTATGTTGCCACACAAGCGCATCAACACGTGGCAAGGCAGTGGTTTGGTGCCCATGAAACGCTGGCCTTGCTGCCGATGCCTGAGCAGCAGGTGTCATTGGTCTGGGCCTTACCCCACGCCGAGGCCGCCCGCATGCAGGCGCTGTCTGCCGGTGAGCTGGCAGTCGCAGTTGAACACCGCTGTGGTCAGGTCTTGGGCCCACTGACGCCTAATGGTGCTGTGGTGGCGTTTCCCCTCAGGCAGAATACAGCTGAAACCATGGCGTTGCCCAATATCCTGTTGCTCGGTGATGCCGCACACCAGGTGCATCCTATGGCCGGGCAGGGGGTCAATTTGGGCTTCGAAGATGTGCAAGCCTTATGTGCGGAAGTCGCACGCTTGCCGGGCATTAAGCCCTTGGGGGATGTTAACGTGCTGCGGCATGTCATGCGTGGCCGTCAACGCGATATCCGAAGCATGCATGCCCTGACGCGAGGACTGGATTTTCTGTTTGCGCGTCCACAGGCACTGTGGACGCATGCCGCCTTGCTTGGCTTACGCGGCGTTGAAAACAGTGCTATGCTGAAACGTTTTTTAATTCGCACCGCGACGCAAGCGTAGCGCCCGGTGCACGTTCGAGAAAGAGTTGGTATGAAAAAATACAACGCAACGGCTGTCATCAAGGCCTTGGGGGCCCTCTGTCTGCTGTGGTCTATGGGCAGCGTGGCAGATGAAGCCAGTCTGAAGAAACAGATAGAGAGTGCCTATCCAAAATTCAAGGTGGATAGCGTGACCAAAACCCCTTACGCCGGATTGTACGAAGTGTACATGGGTGGCCAGATCATCTATACCGATGATAAATTCAGTTTTTTGATAGCTGAAGGCCGCCTGGTAGATCCGAAAACCAAAAAAG
Source organism: Methylophilus sp. DMC18 (assembly GCF_056314005.1). Taxonomy (NCBI): domain Bacteria; kingdom Pseudomonadati; phylum Pseudomonadota; class Betaproteobacteria; order Nitrosomonadales; family Methylophilaceae; genus Methylophilus; species Methylophilus sp. DMC18. The sequence goes on from NZ_JBQUZE010000001.1 coordinate 290,628, forward strand.
ACCTGACCGGTGAGCGTATGGATGAGCTCACTAAAATTGATTTTAATACGCTGCCTCTGGATCAGGCCATCAAGGTGGTCAAAGGCAATGGCAGTCGCAAGCTGGTGGTGTTCTCGGATGTGGATTGCCCATTCTGCAAGCGTCTTGAGCAAAAAGAGCTCACCAACATTAACGATGTCACCATTTACACCTTTTTGTATCCGATTGAACAGCTGCACCCGGATGCGGCCAACAAATCGCGTAGCATCTGGTGTGCCAGCAACCGTGTAAAAGCCTGGCAAGACTGGATCATGAACAACAAGCTGCCGACCACTACTGCCAAGTGCGATGTGCCGCTGGAAAAAGTCGGCGAACTGGCGCATAAAGTCGGGGTCAACAGCACGCCGACCATGTTCTTTGAAAACGGTAAACGCATGCTGGGTGCGCAGCCTTATGATGAGATTGAAAAGTCCTTGCAGGCTGCTAGCAAAAAAGCCATGTAAGCACGGTGTATATTCATTTGCGTTAAAAACAAACAAGGGGCGTAAAGCCCCTTGTTTTTTACCCGGTTGTTTTATCACGCAGGCGCGTGTATTTGCCTAGCCGCCACCACTGACCACTTTACCCATTTTGAAGATGGGCATGTACATGGCCACCACCAGCCCGCCAATCAGCACGCCGAGCACCACCATGATCACCGGTTCCATCAGACTGGAAATTGCCGCGACCGCATCATCGACTTCGCCCTCATAAAAGTCGGCCACTTTGGTCAGCATGCTGTCCAATGAGCCAGACTCTTCACCAATCGCGGTCATCTGGATCACCATATTCGGGAAGACATTGGTGTTTTGCATGGCCACGGTGAGACTGGTCCCGGTACTGACCTCGCTTTGAATCTTTTTGGTAGCATCAAAATACACTTGATTGCCCGAAGCCCCTGCCACAGAGTCCAGCGCTTCTACCAGCGGCACGCCCGCGGCGAACATGGTGGAGAGCGTACGCGCAAAGCGGGCAATGGTGGCTTTGCGGATGAGTTCACCAAAAATCGGCAGGCGTAGCATTAGCCGATCCATGGTCGCCTGTAGTTTTGCCGAGCGTTTCCAGGTATAGAAAAAGAACCACAGGCCGCCACCCAGACTACCAAAAATAGCCCACCACCATTTTACAAAAAAGTCTGACAGGTTAATCACTACCACTGTCGGGCCAGGCAAGTCTGCGCCAAAGCTGCTGAACAGCTCTTTGAACGAGGGCACCACAAAAATCATGATGACGGCGGTAATGACAAACGCCACCACGATAATCGAGGTCGGGTATACCAGCGCTGATTTGATCTTGCTCTTGATGGCGAGGATTTTTTCCTTGTAGGTTGCCAGGCGTTCCAGTAAGGCATCCAGAATCCCGGCCTGCTCGCCAGCGCCCACCAGATTGCAAAATAACTGGTCAAAATGTAGCGGGTATTTTCGGAAGGCCGCGCTCAGGCTGCTGCCTGTTTCAACATCGGCCTTGATGTCGCCCAACAGTTTGGAGACTGCAGGGTTGTGGTGGCCCTTGCCGACAATGTCAAACGCCTGCAGCAAAGGCACGCCGGCTTTCATCATGGTCGCCAGCTGGCGGGTGAACAGCGTCACATCTTTTTCTGACACCTTGCCTTTGGTCGCCAGCGAGCTCTGCTTTTTCACTTTGCTGACACTGATGCCCTGGCGGCGTAAGGTCGCATTGACGACGGCCTCGCCGTTGGCGCGCATCTCGCCCTTGATCAGCTTGCCTTTGCGGTCTTTACCTTCCCACAAATATACAGATTGTTTGATGTTGCCAGTCGCCATAATGTCTTCTTAAAAAGTGAATGCCTACCCGTGTTACTCGTTGGTGACTGCTTCGACTTCCTCAATCGAGGTGAGTCCCTGTTTAACCTTGAGCAAGCCAGACTCGCGCAGATCTTTCACACCTTCGCGTTTGGCCTGCGCGGCAATGTCCATGGCGTTGCCATGAGACATGATGATGCGCGCGATTTCCTCGGTGATCGGCATCACCTGATAAATCCCCACCCGTCCCTTGTAGCCATTGTTACAATGTTCGCAGCCCCCTGGTTTGGCACCGTATAACTGCCAGCTGCCATCCAGATCAGCTTCAGTAAAGCCCACTTTCAATAGTGCTTCCTTGGGGACATTCAGCGGCACTTTGCAATGCTTGCACAACCGTCTTGCAAGGCGCTGTGCAGTAATTAACGTCACGGCAGAGGCAATATTGAAGGGGGCGACTCCCATATTTAACAAACGGGAGAGGGTAGTAGGCGCATCGTTGGTATGCAGGGTGGACAGCACCATATGCCCGGTCGATGCGGCCTTGATGGCCATATCTGCAGTTTCCAGGTCGCGGATCTCACCAATCATGATGATGTCCGGGTCCTGACGCAAAAAGGATTTAAGGGCTGCAGCGAAGGTCAGCCCCTGTTTGTCATTGACGTTGACCTGATTAATGCCCGCCAGCGGAATTTCGGCCGGATCTTCTGCGGTAGAGATATTGACGCCTGGGTCATTGAGCAAATTCAGGCAGGTGTACAGCGAGACGGTTTTACCCGAACCGGTGGGCCCGGTGACCAGTACCAGACCGTATGGGCGGTGAATGGCCTTGAGTAGCGCCTCCTGTTGTGGTGCCTCGTAGCCCAGTGCCTCAATGCCCAGCGTGGCACTGGAGGGATCCAGAATCCGCATGACAATTTTTTCGCCATGGATCAGTGGCAAAGTGCTGACACGGAAATCAATTGCGCGTGTTTTCGACAGGATCAGCTTCATGCGGCCATCCTGCGGAATTCTTTTTTCCGAGATGTCCAGATTAGAAATCACCTTGATGCGTGAAGCCAGCTTTTCCTTGATGGCCAGCGGGGGCTGCGACATATCCCTTAACACGCCATCGACGCGAAAGCGGATACGGTAAAATTTTTCATAAGGCTCAAAGTGCAAGTCAGACGCGCCCATATTAATGGCGTCCATCAAGATTTTTTGCAGGAACTTGACCACAGGGGCATCATCGACTTCCTGCATGATATCCGCTTCTGGCTCTTCGCTGCTTTCCTCCAGGCCAAGATCAAAATCATCCCCGCTGGCATTGAGTGCAGACATGCTGGTGTCTTTGGATTCGACAATTTTATCTATCCATTTGCCCAATTTGTCATCTTCCACCACAATCGGGAACAAGGTCGCACCCATTTGAAACTGGATGGTGTCCAGCGCATGCAGATTGGTCGGGTCAGACAGGGCAATATAGGCCACATTGCCCTTTTGTTGCAGCAGCAGCACGCGATGCGACTGCATCAGTTTGATATCAATGCCTTTGTCAGGCAGCAGATTCTGTTCAAGTGCATCCAGGTCAAAAAAAGGAAAACCAAACGCTTGTGAGGCAGAGAGCGCGATTTCTTTGGGTGAGATTTTCTTTTGTGCCAGCGTCGCGGCGAGGAAGCTGGCTTTTTGGCTCTGACATTTTTCTTGCAGGGTGGCCGCTTCTTCTTCACTCATCAGCGAAGATTGCACCAGCATGCGGGCCATGCCGCCCAGTTTTTTTGTGCTTTCCAGTGTGGCCATAGCGTTCTGAGTCTGTTTCCAAAATCCTTAAATACGCCGTTTAATCGACTGATATAACAATACTTTCTACCTCAGTATATGGGGTCCAGGCGGGATTCAAATCGCAGAAAAGACGCGTTCTGATGCAGCTTTTGTGCAAATTTTAGGGAGTTTTCTTGACTTAACTCAAAAGATACAAAAATAGTCTTGACTTTTAAATTATGCTCACTTATAAATCCTTAAGGCGTTTGGGTTCAGGTTTTTTGTGGCCGTCTTTAAGTAAAGCAAAGCTTGTTTATTGCGACTGGAGTACTTGAGACAAACTTTTGGGGGCGCCTCCCTGTTAAGTAAAAAAGTAAGGAAGTAAAATGGCAACAGGTACCGTAAAGTGGTTTAACGACTCTAAGGGCTTTGGATTCATTACTCCGGATGATGGTGGTGACGATTTGTTCGCGCACTTCTCCGCAATCGTTGAATCTGGTTACAAAAGCTTGAAAGAAGGTCAGCGCGTATCCTTTGATGTGACTGAAGGTCCAAAAGGGAAGCAGGCCTCCAATATACAAAAAGCATAATTTTTGTTTTAGGGGTAAAAAATACAAAACGGCTCGCCATAGCGAGCCGTTTTTTTATGCTGGGCCTTGCGTGTCTGCTTACGCCATCTGTTTGATAATCTCGTCACCAAACTCAGCGGTGCCCACTTGCGTCGCGCCTTCCATCTGGCTGCTGAAGTCGCCGGTCACGCGTTTGCTGGCGATGGCCTTGGCCACACCGTGCAACACCAGGTCCGCAGCTTCCACCCAGCCCATGTGGCGTAGCATCATTTCGGCTGACAAGATCAGGGAGCTGGGGTTGGCCAGGTTTTTACCGGCGATTTTAGGCGCGGTACCATGTGTAGCTTCAAACATGGCAACGGTGTCGCTCAAGTTCGCGCCTGGGGCAATGCCAATGCCGCCGACTTGGGCTGCCAGCGCATCACTCATGTAGTCACCGTTCAGGTTCAGTGCAGCGACAACATCGTAATCTTCAGGATGCAACAGAATCTCTTGCAGGAAGGCGTCGGCGATACAGTCCTTGATGACGATGCCGTTCGGCAGTTTGCACCATGGGCCACCATCAATCAGTTCTGCGCCAAACTCTTCTTTGGCCAGCTGGTAGCCCCAGTCACGGAAGCCACCTTCGGTGAACTTCATGATGTTGCCCTTGTGGGTGATAGTGACTGATTTGCGGTTGTTATCAATCGCGTATTGAATGGCTTTGCGGATCAGGCGCTTGCTGCCATCGATGGAGACTGGCTTGATGCCGATGGAAGAGGCTTCAGGGAAGCGGATTTTCTTGCGTACACCCATGTCGCTCAGGAAGTTGATGACTTTTTTCACTTCCTCCGTGCCAGCTGCCCATTCGATGCCAGCATAAATGTCTTCAGTGTTTTCACGGAAAATCACCATGTCGGTTTTTTCAGGGTGTTTGACCGGACTAGGCACGCCTGTGAAATACTGGATAGGGCGCAGACACACGTACAAGTCTAGCTCTTGGCGCAAGGTCACGTTGAGTGAACGGATGCCGCCGCCAACCGGAGTCGTCAGCGGCCCTTTGATTGAAATCACATAGTCTTTGAGGGCTGCCATGGTTTCGTCAGACAACCAGGTGTCTTTGTCATACAGCGTGGTGGATTTTTCACCGGCATAGACTTCCATCCATGAAATCTTGCGTTTGCCGCCATAGGCTTTTTCAACCGCAGTATCCACAACTTTGATCATGGGGGGCGTGATGTCAACGCCGATGCCATCGCCCTCGATAAACGGGATAATAGGTTGGTCAGGAACATTTAGGGTATTATCAGCATTGACGGTGATTTTGCTGCCAGTGGCGGGCACCTTGATTTTAGACATAGCACTTTCCATGTTATTACTGTTTAACAAACCCTTTAACGTCGTATGCCAGTTTACTGCGCATGAAAAACACCCGACGCTCAAGGACTATATTCCGATTCCCAACGTTTATGCCGCCGGGCGGTTAGATACCGATTCTGAGGGATTGCTTATTCTAACCGATGACGGCGCATTACAACATCGTTTGAGCCATCCCAAGCACAAACAGGTCAAAACCTATTGGGCGCAAGTGGAAGGCGCTCCTACACAAGCAGATTTGATGCCATTGCTGCGCGGCGTCGATTTGGGCGATTTTGTCACGCAGCCGGCGCAGGTCAGAATCATCGATGAACCTGACCATTTATGGCAGCGTGACCCGCCTATTCGGGCGCGCAAACAGATCCCGACCACCTGGCTGGAGATTAAAATCAGTGAGGGCAAAAACCGCCAGGTACGGCGGATGACCGCGCACGTCGGCTTTCCGACCCTGCGCCTGATCCGTTATGCGATTGGGCCTTACACATTGGACGGAATCTTGCTTGGGCAATATCAGGAAGTCAGTTATAAGAAGGTAATGTCATGAAACAGGTGGTGGTATTCAGGCACGCTTGCTGCGAGGGTGCTGGTTATTTGGGCACTTTTTTAGCGCAGCATGCCATTCCTTGGTGCGAGGTGCGCATTGATAAAGGCGAGCCCGTGCCTGACTCAGTCGAGGCATATAGTGGCATTGTGTTGATGGGCGGCCCCATGAGTGTCAACGATGACCTGCCCTGGATTCCGCCTTTACTCCAATTGATTCGCCAGGCAGTAGAAAAAGATGTCCCTTTGCTTGGGCACTGCCTGGGAGGGCAGTTAATCAGCAAGGCGTTGGGCGGTGTGGTGAGTAAAAACCCGGTCAAAGAAATAGGCTGGGGGCAAGTGCAGGTGGCAGACGATCCTGCCGCACGAGACTGGTTTGGTGACTTGCAAGTGTTTAACAGCTTTCACTGGCATGGCGAAACGTTTTCGGTGCCGAAAGGGGCAACACACGTGCTATCCAGCCCGTATTGCATCAACCAGGCATATGTCATGGGCAAACACATCGGTTTGCAATGCCATATTGAAATGACTCCGGAAATGATCAAAGTCTGGACCGAGCAATGGAAAAATGATATTGCCACGTCGGCCGCCAGCCCAGCAGTCCAGTCTGCAGAAACCATGCTGGCAAAAGTGAGCGAGGATTGCGACGTCTTGCACGCGGTCGCCGACAAGGTGTATAGCCGCTGGATTCAGGGCCTGGTCTAGCGCCATCTTCGCATGGGCGAGTTAGTGCTCGTCCTCCATTCCGCTCTGTTTAGGCTGCAGTTTTTGCATGGCATAACGCCTTTGTTTGTAACGGTTGTATTGCCACAGGTATTGCACCGGGCATTGGGATACCTGCCGCTCAATCGCCTGGTTCAGCAGTGCGGGCGTCTGTATGTCTTCGATCTTGGACAGATGGATATGAAAGCCTTCGCCAGCGGGCAAGCGTTCACCAAACGCCATAATGACAGTTGCGCCTGATTTTACTGCCAGTTTGCTGGCCAGCCCCATGGTATAAGCCGGTTTGCCAAAAAAATCGGCCCATTCGCCTTCACCATTTCGCGGAATCTGGTCAGGTAAAATGCCAATAGCTTCCCCACGTTTGAGCGCTTGCAGCAGTTTTTTGACCCCGGCGGCGTTGGCGGGCGCCAATGCAACCTGGCCTTTTTGCCTGCCTTCTTGTAGCAGGCCTTCCAGCCAGGTCAGTTTTGGGGGGCGATAGAGCACGGTGATCGGGTGCTGGCTGCCATAATAAATAGAGGTGATCTCAAAGCAACCCAGATGTGGTGTGAGAAAAATCAGGCCTTTGCCCGCACGTTGAGCTGCTTCAACCAAGTGCCAGCCAGTCGTCGCTTTTACCAGCGGCAGCAAGCCGGATTGCGGAGCCCCCCAGATAAACAGCGATTCCATCAGGGATTTACCAGCTTCTATCCGGCTATCTTTGGCCAGTTGCTGAACAGCTGCCTTGTCTTTGCATAGACCACTTTGGTGAATATTCTCGATAGCGATGCCGGTACTTTTTTGATCAAGATGCCAGCTTAATCGACCAATCACCGCGCCCAGACGGTGGACGCAGCTTAAGGGTAACTTTGAAAGCCATTTGCAAAAAAACACCAACATCAAAAAATCTGCCTCGTGGAAAATCTCACTCAGGGTGCATTCTGTTAAAATCCACCCCCTAATCCTGCCATATTAACAAATCGTCGTTTGCTAACCCGTCTATTCGCTGATTAATTTTGAAAATAAGTGAGATTCAAACCGAAGAGGGCCGTGTCCGCGATGCCCTGATTGCGCAGCGCATGGACCACTTTGATGCCTGGTGGCAACTGGCGATTGCCTGGCTGGAGCCACCCAATCTAGAAAGAGGCGGTTGGAGTGGGGTCGGGCGCTGGCAATTGCCATGTGCTGATCATCAACTGGTTGAACTCTATGTGAAACGCCAGCAAAACCATACCCGCTTTAGCTGCCGCTATCCCTGGCGTGGCTTGCCGACCTTTATGGTTGAATATGACATGCTCAAGTATTTACGGGCGCAGGGGGTGAGGGTGCCCGAGGTGGTTTACGCGGGCGTGCGCGATGTGCCAGCGGGCCGTCAGGCCATCCTGGCTACGCAGGCACTGCAAGGCTATGAGGAGCTTACTCCGTATTGCACGGCGGCCAATATGACTGCCAATCCGCCGTTGCTGATCGCTGTCGCACAGGCGTTAAAAACATTGCACGCTGCGGGCATACAGCATCGGGCGCTATACCCCAAGCACCTGTTTGTCAGCGCGCTGCCTGAGCACGAAACGTCTGGCGCTTATGAGATTGCATTCATTGATCTCGAAAAAGCCAAGCATATGTGGCTGCCAGCCTGGCAACGCTTGCGGGATTTGCGGCAATTCATGAGCCGTTTGCAGGATTGGCCGGACAGCCTGTTGTATCAGCTGTATCAAGCCTATGCAAGCGAGCATGGCCAGTGTTACCAACGCTGCGGCTGGTGGTGGCTGCGCTGGGGATTGAAGCGTTTAAACAAGAGATAATGAAACATGGTTAATTCACTGTTAATACTGACATCGAGTAGCACGGGCAACAATATCTTCTGTACGCCGGCTATCCGGTTTTTGCGCAAGCATCTACCACAGGCACGCATTGATGTAGTCGCGCTGAATGCCCTGAGCGCACAGGTGTTTGAACACAACCCGGACATCAGCAAGCTGTGGGTGACCAGTAGTCTCCGCCGCGTCAATAAGCTCGCGCAAGACTATGACGCGGTACTGGCATTTAATAAAAATGCGCTCAAAAAGCTGCCTTTTAATGATGCGCGCCTGCAACTGGCGACCATCGATAAAACCGATGTGCATTATGCGGAACAGCTGCTAGCCTTTTGCCAGCAATGGTTGAGCCAGCAGTTACAGCGCCAGATTGAAATCACCGATGAAGACCGTTGCTATGCGATTTACAGCGCGCCTGGTCAGGTGAGCTTGTTGTCACGCTTTGACGTGCAGCCTGCAGACACCGTGATCAATATTCACTTGGGCTGTGGCACCACGCTATTGCATGGCTGGAAGTTTTTTTACGCCAGGCGTGCCGATGATAAAAAACTGTGGTCGATTGATGCCTATATTCAATTGGGACAATTGCTGGTACAAGCCATCCCGGGCGTACGACTGGTGATTACCGGCACCAGCAATGAAGCCTTTCTGGCAAAGAAATTCGTCAAGGCGGTGCCTAACAGTATTAACCTTGCAGGCAAAACCACGGTGGCAGACTTGCGCCAACTGATGGAGCGCTCCAATTTATTTATCTCACATGATTGTGGTGTATTTCACGTCGCGGCTGCCGCCCAAGTGCCGATGCTGGGACTGTTTGGCCCGACCAATCACTTGTTGACCGGGCCTTATCCGCAACGCGCCAACCGACATTTGATTAAAAAAGACAGCATGGCGGACATACGCCCGCAAGAAGTATTGCAGCAGGCGCTCTTGCTGTTAGGACGACCTGCGCAAGCATGACCCTGCGCCAGTTCACTTCGCCGGGCCCCATCCGCCTTGAATTCGCGATGGACGCCCAGCCGCCCTTGCAATTGGACACGCTGGTCCGCGTGCTCAAGGAGCGGCGCTGGGTGTTGCGGGGGGCATGGGATGGCCAGGCGATCTATGCCAAGCTGTTTGCGGGCAAAGAAGCGGCACGTTACGCCAGGCGGGATGCGGACGGCGCGCGCCGCATGCTGGCTGCGGGCATCCGTACGCCAGCCTTGTTATGGCAAGGCACGCTGCATGACGGCACCCAGCCGCTAGCAGTATTGATTTATGCCGCTGTTCCCAATGCGGTCAATGCCGCAGAAGCTTATTCCGCAGGCCCTGCAGAGGGCAGATATGCTTTGCTGGCGCTGCTGGTTGAGGCCTTGGCAGCACAGCATGTCGCAGGATTATGCCAAACCGATTTGCATTTAAAGAATTTTTTATTGGCAGAAGGCGTGGTGTGGGCCATTGATGGTGATGGGATCCGTCAGCAAACGCTGAGCCGCAAACAGGCGCACCTGCAGCTCGCCGAGTTGATTTCGAAGTTGCAGGTACTGGATCAGATGCAGTGGACGCAACGCCTACTGGATGTCTATTTGCATGCACGCGGCTGGCCGCGCAGCCTCACCGCTGCACAAGTATTGGCTTGGGCGCAACAGATGAAGACGCGTGAGGTGGAACACTATGTCACGCGTAAAATTTTTCGTACCTGCAGCGATGTGACCTGGCAACAGACGGCTCATAGTGTGCAGGCGGTCAGTATCGCTGGCGGATTGCATCCCACGGACTTGCCTGCGCTGGAAGTGGCCATGCATGTGGGGCAGATCCTGAAGGCGGGCAACACCTGCACCGTGGGTCATACCCAGTTGCAAGATCAGCCTGTCGTGATCAAGCGCTATAACATTAAAAATGCTTGGCATGCCTTGAGCCGGGCCTGGCGGCCCAGCCGGGCGGCCGCCTCGTGGCAAAATGCACACCGCCTGCAATACTACGGCATGCTGACCCCGCAACCCATGTTGATGTACGAACGCCGTTACTGCGGGCTGCGTGGCCGCGCGTATTTTGTCTCTGCATTTAGCCCTTGGCCCGATGTGCTGACCTTTTTTCAGCAGTCTCGCGATCCTGCGCTTGAGGCGCAGGTGGTGGAGCAATTGGTCATGCTTTGTTATCAGTGGTATCTGCTCAAAATATCGCATGGCGACCTCAAAGGCAGCAATTTGCAGGTCACCGATCAAGGCCAGATCGTGGTGATTGATCTCGACAGCATGAGCCAGCATCACTGTGCGCAAATGGCCTTGCGCGCACATGCACGCGACCTGCGGCGGCTGCTGCAAAATTGGAAACCGGATAGTTCACTGTATAATGCGCTGGTGGATAGATTTAAAACGGTTTATCCAGACCATACGCCACTCACCCTGGCGGGCATTTCCATTTAATCCATTCGATTGATTTGATCGTTACGCGAGTTTCTGCATGATTGTGTTAGGTTTATCCGGTGCCTTGGGGCATGATGCTTCGGCTGCCATTCTGGTAGATGGCAAAATTGTCGCTGCGGCAGAAGAAGAGCGCTTTATCCGCGACAAGCACGCCAAAAATCACTGGCCTTACGAAGCGGCCAAGTTTTGCCTGAAACAGGCGGGCATTTCCCCTGAACAAGTCGATATCGTGGCTTTCCCTTATGGTGAAATTCCGCTGACTTCGGCTGCGCGCTGGCATTACGCTAGGCGCTACTGGTACGCACCAGACCGTGCACTGGACGCCATTTTTAATGGCAACCGCCGTTTCCGTCGCAACCGCGACAAATCACTCAAATTGATGGAAGAGCTTGGGTTGAGCAAAGCCAAATATGTGCCGGTTGAACACCATCTGGCGCATGCTTCCAGTGCTTATCATCTGAGTGGCTTCAAGGAAAAAACCGCCATTGTCGGCATTGACGGCAAAGGGGAATATGCCACCACGTTTTTTGGCTATGGGGAACATGGCAAGATTCACAAAATCAAGGAATTCTATGACCCGGATTCACTGGGTGGGCTGTATGGCGCGATCACCGAGTTTCTTGGGTTTGAGATGCTGGATGGTGAATTTAAGGTCATGGGCATGGCGCCGTATGGTGACCCGAACAAATATGATTTGAGCCGCCTGGCCAAGTTTGAAAACGGTGAGCTCATCATCAACACCGAATACGTCAACGTGGTCGGTTTGCGCCGTTACAAAGAAAATGGCAAAGGCTACTACTTCACGCCCAAACTGATTGAATGGCTAGGCCCCAAGCGTGAGGGCGACGAGATTGACGACCCGTATATTCATTACGCTGCCAGTGTACAGAAGCTGCTGGAAGACCTGGCTTTGCAGATGATTGAATATTATCTGGGCGATATTCTGCGCGAGACCGGCAAGATTGTGATGGCAGGCGGCGTTGCGCTCAATGTCAAACTGAATCAGCGCATTATCGCCTTGCCACACGTGAAAGAATTATTTGTACAGCCTGCTTCTGGCGATAACGGCAGCAGCCTGGGCGCAGCCACTTACGCTGCACACCTGGCGGGCGAAAAAATCCATAAAATGGAACACGCTTACCTCGGGCCTTCTTACACCAATGAAGAATGTATTGCCGCCTGTGAAACGCATCCGTCCAAGCCTGTTTTTACCCGTGTAGAAGATGGCCCACGTAAAGCGGCAGAATTACTGGCCGCGGGGAATCCACTCGCCTGGTTTCAGGGGCGCATGGAGTTTGGCCCGCGTGCCCTGGGTTGCCGCAGTATACTGGGTGACCCTAGCTTTCCTGGCGTGGCGGACCGCATCAATGCCCAGATCAAATACCGTGAGCGCTGGCGGCCATTCTGCCCCAGCATGCTGGACCGCGTGGCGGAGGATATTCTGCAAACCGACCATCCGGCGCCCTACATGACCTTCACCTTTGATGTGAACCCGGCCTGGAAAAACCGCATTCCGGAAGTGGTCCATGAGGACGGCACCGCGCGTGCGCAGGTTGTGACCAAAACCACCAATCCACGCTACTACGCGCTGATTGAGCATCTGGAACAGCTGCGTGGCAATGGCGTGGTGCTCAATACCTCGCTTAACAGACGCGGCGAGCCGATGATTTGCAGCCCGACTGATGCCCTGAATATGTTTTATGGCTGTGATCTGGAATATCTGATGCTGGAAGATATTCTGGTGACCAAATCTGCTTGATGTCTGGCTACATTCCATGAGTGTCAATGCACTACGCGAAAAAGAGGTATATTGTTTTAAGTCATTGAATCCTCTGAAAAAATGTTGGATTCGGGTAATTCAATTTGACGTAGTGCAGCAGTTTGGAGATAATCGGGGGTAGGGAGCCTGTTTGGATTCATATATCTTCACCCTATACTGTGACGCAATAGCAAGTTCAAAGCAGTTCACCAGGATAGTTCATCAGGTAGTTAAAACACAGTTGAGCGATAGTCAATGAAACAATCTCACATTGAAGTAACAGAACGCATCATCGAGCGTAGCCGTCCGACCCGCAAGGCGTATTTGCAGCGCATTGATGATTACCTGAACCGTGAAAAAGGCCCGGACCGCTTGGGCTGTGCCAACGTGGCACACGCGTTTGCGGCCATGCCACAAAACGACAAATTCAAGATTTACGCCGAGAAGCCGACACACGTCGGTATCGTCACTGCTTACAACGAAATGTTGTCCGCCCATCAGCCGTATGTGAACTATCCGGATATTATTCGTGATGAAGCACGCAAGCATGGCGCAACCGTGCAGGTGGCCGGTGGCGTGCCTGCCATGTGTGATGGGATTACCCAGGGCGAGCCTGGCATGGAGCTGAGCCTGTTCAGCCGCGATACCATTGCCATGAGTACGGCCATTGCCTTGTCTCATGACGTGTTTGATGCGGCATTGCTGTTGGGCGTCTGTGACAAGATCGTGCCCGGCCTGTTGATCGGTGCCTTGCATTTTGGGCATTTGCCCTGTGTATTTGTGCCAGCGGGCCCGATGAGCACCGGCATTGATAACACCTCGAAATCCAAAGTGCGTGAAAAATATGCACAAGGCCTGTGTGACCGTGATGAGCTGCTGGCCAGCGAATCTGCGGCCTACCACGGTGCCGGCACCTGTACCTTCTACGGTACGGCCAACAGTAACCAGATGTTGCTGGAAGCCATGGGCTTGCACGTGCCAGGGGCGGCTTTTATCCACCCGCATGATGGCATGCGTGAAGACTTGACGCGTGAAGCGGTGCGTTTGGTAGTGCAAAACGCTAAAAAAGATAAATTCGTGCCGATTGGCCGTCTGGTAGATGAGCATGTGATCGTGAACGCGATGGTGGCTTTGCTGGCCACGGGCGGTTCCACCAACCATTTGATCCACTGGGTAGCGGTTGCGCGTGCTGCTGGGATCATCATTGACTGGACCGACTTCCATTATCTGGCTAAAGGGACGCCTCTGCTGGCCAGTGTTTATCCAAACGGTAAGGCAGACGTCAACGAATTCCAGGACGCCGGTGGCCCAGGCTTTGTGATCCGCGAACTGATCGAAGGCGGCTATATGTACCCGGATGTCTACACCGTGAGTGGTGGCGGCATGCGCGATTACGGTAAAAAGCCGGAAAAAGAAGCGGACAAGCTGGTGTGGAAAGACTACCCGGCCGAAAGTGGTGATGAAACCATCGTGCGCACAGCTTCTCATCCGTTTAACGAGTCCGGTGGCCTGCGTCTGCTCAAGGGTAACCTTGGCCGCAGCGTCATCAAGATTTCTGCCGTCCCTGAAGACCGTCACATCATCGAGGCGCCAGCCATTGTGTTTGATGCGCAAGAAGAATTGCTGGCCGCGTTTGACCGCGGTGAGCTGGAGCGTGACTTCATTGCTGTCGTGCGCTTCCAGGGCCCTAAAGCCAACGGCATGCCAGAGTTGCATAAATTGACACCACCACTTGCTGTGTTGCAAAACAAGGGCTTCCGGGTGGCGATTGTAACGGACGGCCGCATGAGTGGTGCTTCAGGCAAGATTCCTGCTGCAATTCACTTGAGTCCCGAAGCCAGCGCGGGTGGTCCGATTGCCAAAATCCGCAATGGTGACATCATCCGCCTCAATGGTACCGTCGGTCAGTTGAATGTGCTGGTTGATGAAGACACCTGGGCTGAGCGCGAGGCTGAAGAGCTGAGCGATGCCAAACGGCATTACAACGCCCATGGCTTGGGCCGTGAGTTGTTTGGTGGCATGCGCAGGAATGTGCTGTCTGCAGAAGAAGGCGCCGTTACCTGGTTGTAAATGCACATTGCGTCGCAATACGTCGTTGCAGTTTGCTTGCCGTACTATTCGTACTGTCTACGCGCCTGCGCCTAGTCTTGCTTAGCAATCTTCATTTACATAAAGCAAACGATTAAAAAACAATTTTTTTATTTATTAGGTCAATATTCAAAACATGAGCACATTAGAGTTAGCAAATCATGGCCCGGTGATTCCGGTGATTGTCATTAACAAAGTGGAAGATGCGGTGCCAATGGCCGAAGCGTTGCTGGAAGGCGGCATTAAGGTGCTGGAAGTCACATTGCGTTCCCCGGTTGCCCTGCAAGCCATGGAAGAAATTGCCAAGCATGTGCCTGACGCGATCTTGGGTTCTGGGACCGTGCGTAACCTGAAAGATGCGAAAAACTCCAAGGATGTGGGTTGCCAGTTTGCGGTCAGCCCAGGCTACACCAGCGAGTTAGGTAAATATGCCCGTGAAATCGGCTTGCCACTGTTGCCAGGCGTGTCTACCGGCTCAGAAATCATGATGGCGAATGCCGATGATTACTACTTCCTGAAATTGTTCCCAGCGGTGGCGGTGGGTGGCATTAACCTGCTCAAAGGCTTTGCCGGCCCATTTGCTGATGTGAAATTCTGCCCCACGGGCGGTGTCAGCGTTGAAAGCGCTCCACAATTCCTGGCATTGCCTAACGTGGTTGTGTGCGGCGGCACCTGGTTGACGCCTGCCGATGCCGTGGCCAATAAGGACTGGGCACAGATCACCAAGCTGGCGAAAGAGGCTTCTGCGATCGTGGCGGCCAAATAAGTATAGCGTTAGACAAATCGTCTATAATGAAGGCTTGTAGTGATACAAGCCTTTTTTATTTGCCAAGCCCACTCCGTTATGTCCCAAAGACCAGACCTCTCCCTGTATAAAACCATTGTGCTCGATTGCGATGGCGTTGTCCTCAATAGCAACCAGACCAAAGTGGATGCCTATTACAACACCGCCAAGCGGATGGGGGGGACGGAGGCGCAGGCGCAGGCTTTTGTGGACTATCATATCCAGTTGGGCAGCATCCCGCGCAATGACAAAATTCGTTATTACATCACCGAGATTATCAAACAGCCTTTAACGCCTGAGCGGTTTCAGGCCTTTATGGATACGTTTACCGAGATTCTGGATGAAACCCTGATGCAGTGTGAGGTTGCGCCTGCACTGATGGATTTGAAAAAAGAAACCGCAAACGCCAAGTGGATGCTGCTGTCTGGCGGAGATCAAGCGGAATTGCGGCAAATTTTCCCGCGCCGTGGCCTGGATACGCTGTTTGAACTGGGCATTTATGGTGGACCGACTAAAAAGAATGAGCACCTGGCCAGCATGATTGCCGATGGGACCATCCAGTTCCCGGCCTTGTTTATTGGCGATAGCCGCTTTGATCATCAGGCTTCGACTGGCGCCGGGCTGGATTTCATTTTTGTGGCTGACTGGACCGATATGCCGGATTGGCAAGCCTACTGCCAGACGCATGGGGTGACCGTTTGTCATCAGCTTGAATTGTCGCCTGTAACGGCTTTCTGTGCGCCCTAACTGTCGCCTGACTGCTTAAAGATGAATGCCGCCATGAAGAAAATTTCACCACTCAAACTGTTTTTAGGCCTGACTACACTGCACATGCTAGCCACCTGCTGGGGGTTCTTCAGCATTGGTGCGCAAGCCACCACGGGCGCAGCCTTCTGGTTTCATGTCTGTGCCTGGTTGTTTTACAGTTTTGCCTATGCCGTCGTGATCTTGATCCCGGCCTGGCTGCAATCGCTGCTGGCGCGCACCATCAACCGCTACACTGCGCTATTGGCGCTCACGTTTTCCGTGATAGGCATTTTACTGGTCAGATCGGATTTAATGATTTATGACCTGTATAACTTTCATTTCAACGGCTTTATCTGGAATCTGGTTACCACCAAAGGCGGCCTGGCCTCGCTGGGGACCAGCGACGAGACCTATGTGGCGATCGGCGTATCGGTCGCGATTGTCATCCTGATTCAGCTGTTCGCCTGGTGGTTGAGTACGCGCATGCAGTCATTCAAGCCCGCGCTATTGCTGACACGGCCTTTGTATCTGGTTGTGCTGCTGGCCTTTGTCGCGCAAGCTGTCTTATATGGCATCAGTGATGTCAAAAATAACGGGGCGATTCTTGATTCGGCGACAGTCTATCCCTTCTATAAACGGATTACCTTCCGCAGTTGGGCAGAAAAAATGGGCGTGCAAACGGTGCGCCATAGCAGTAACCATCTCAATGTGGATACTTCCAGAATTCAGTATCCTTTATCGCCGGTGACGTTTAGCGCCGTCCAACAGCCGCCCAATATTGTCATTCTGGTGGCAGAGTCTCTGCGCTGGGATCGTTTAACGCCTGAGATCATGCCTCATGTCTGGCAATTTGCGCAGCAAGGCTTGTATTTTAAAAACCACTATTCCAGTGGCAACGGTACGCGTGAAGGCCTGTTCGGCATGTTTTATGGACTATATGGCTCTTACTGGTCCAGCTTTTTACATGCACAACAACCGCCTTTGCTCATGCAGCGGGTGCAGGCCTTGAACTACCAACTCGACCTGCGTACCAGCGCACTGTTTTCTTATCCCGAATTTAATAAAACCTTATTCGCCAGCGTACCGCTTGCACAGCTGCACGAGGCGGAGGAGAAGTTAACCCCCTGGCAGCGTGACCAACAAAATGCCTCTGAGCAAATCGCCTTTTTGCGTACACGGGACAAGCAGCGGCCATTCATGAGCTTTTTCTTCTTTGAGTCTACGCATGCGCGTTATGACTTCCCAGAGCAAGCCGTGATTGCCTCCCCATATTTAAAGGATGTGAATTACTGGGGCATGAGCCGCGAGTCGCTCAAGCCCAAGATCGGCGAGTTCAAAAACCGCTATACCAATGCTGCCCATTGGGTCGATCAACAAATGGGGCGGGTGCTTGATGAACTGCGTGCGCAGGGCGCATTAGACAATACCATTGTCATCATCACTGGCGATCATGGAGAAGAGTTTCTGGAAAAGGGCTTCTGGGGACATAACTCGAGTTTTGTTGAGGAGCAGACACATACGCCTATGGTGGTGTGGATGCCGCAGCACTCGCATGCCGAGATTGAGCGCATGACCAGCCATCTGGATATTTCACCAACGTTATTACAGGCCCTGGGTGCGCCTGAAGATAGTAGCAGCTATTCGCTGGGCCTGTCGTTGCTGACCACGCAGTCACGCCCATTTGTTGTGGTCAGTGACTGGCACTCTATTGGCGTGCAAACAACGGATATGAAGTACCGTATTCCATATTTGCATCATGGCGTGGATCATTTTGTGCCGACCGGGCCGCACGATGAATCGTTATCTGCCAGCGCGCAAGACAGCCTCATGGCCAAATATCAACCATTGTTATTGCAGGCGATCCAGAATTGCAGCCGCTTTTTGGCCTTGCACAAAGACAAGGCGTCATGAGTACCACGGTGCAATTTAAAGCAGAAAATCCGCTGCCTGCAGAGATTCGGCAACGACCGGATGTGTTTGATTTTTTTATGCAGTTGCCAGGCAAAAGTTTCCGCAAGGTTGCCGAACGCGAGACCTTGCGGATTGCGCTGGCCGGCCAGCATTTTTTTATTAAACGGCATTTTGGTGTGGGGTGGGGCGAGTTGTTCAAAAACTGGCTCAGCTTTAAACGCCCGGTGGTGAATGCGCAGAATGAGGTGGCGGCCATCGCCGCCTTGCACCGCTTGCATATTCCCACCACGCCTTATGTGGGGCATGGCATCCAGGGCTGGCTGCCCGCCACTCAGCGCTCATTTGTGATCACCGAGGATTTGGGCGAGATTGTCACGCTGGAGGATTTGGCGCTACAGTGGAAAATCACACCGCCCACACTGCGGTTCAAGCGTGCGCTGATCCGCCGGGTGGCGGAGATTGCACGTCAGATGCATGCGTATCCGCTCTACCATCGTGACTTTTATATCTGCCATTTCTGCTTTAAAGCGGCTGAATTGACGCTGCTGCCGCCACGATTGCATGTGCTGGATTTGCATAGAGCAGAAATTCGTGCACAGCCTTCGCAACGTATGCAAATGAAAGATCTGGCTGCGCTGTATTTTTCAGCCATGGATGTTCAATTGACCCGCGGAGATCTGCTCACATTTCTTCGGCATTATGTTGGTGACGACCGTCAGTTACTGCGTGGGGAGTCGGCATTTTACCGTGCCATTGCGCAGCGTGCCGACAAGCTTTACGCCAAGTACCAGCGCAAACGCCGCGCTGGCGTAGCCATGTAAGCGCGGCGTGAGAGATTTGGCGGGGTGAATTAAATCGTACCGTGTAGCTTGGTGTAAATCATGCCTGCCAGCTCGAAGTCCTCATGGTAATCAATATCGACCACCATATGGTTGGTTTCAAACAAGTAGGGATTGACGCCAATATGGTAGTGAAAGCGGTTGACCGTCTCGCGTTTGAGAATAAACAGGCTCCACAACACCGAATATAACTTGGGCAGGTCTTGCGAGACCTTGTGCCAGTAACCAAACCCATAGTTGACCGGATTGCCTTTGCCATCCAGCAAATGCCCTTTGAACGGTTTGACAGCAACCAGCGAATCATAATCGTTGCGGACATCTTTCCAGACCGCCAAAGCTTCCTTGAACTGATTAAATAAGGGCGAGGTGACCTGAATCCACATAATGTCATCGTCACCAGGCAGCGGGTCGGTTAGCGCTTTGACCAGGTCAGGCTGATAAATTTTGTTGCCGGTCAGGGAGGCATCGCGCTGCATAAAGTGAAAGCCATACTTGTCACATAACGGTTTGACCAGTTCCACGCTTTCCGATGACACATAGACATTTTCTGGCGCTTCAAAGGTCAAGATTTGCTTGGCCTTGATGTCGAACAGCGAATCGTCCTGATAAAAAGGGCGAATATTTTTATGCGGAATACGCGTGGAGCAGGTTTGCAGCGGGATAATAATTTTCATAACTTAAATCATTTCTTGACGGATGCCGTCTCGGTAATTTGTTGCAAAGCCTCGGCAAACGACATTTTTGGAATAATCTCGGCAGGCAAGGCGCTCTGTAGCGACAGATTATATAGCTTAACCCCTGTTTTTTCACTGGCCAGACGCGCCAGCTCAAAGCAGCCGCGAATATGCGGTTCGTAATAGCGCAGAAAATCTGGTGAAGGATTGTGCTGGTCGGCATAAAAATGGGCTTTACCGGTGCCGCCCAAATCCATACCCAGAATATAAATCGCTTCATAGCCCAGGGCAAACGCCAGTTGTACTGCCCAGGTGGCTACCGTTTTCCCGGCAAACACGCCTTGTTCTAGATTGTGGCTAAAGCCAATTGAGCGGCAGAAGGGCAATAAATCCGGGGCCAGCAGAATCTCAGGCGATTGCGAAAATGCCTGCAAGTATTGCTCGGCACTGCCTCTGGCCACCCCATATTTGCGACTCACCGATTCAATCAGGTAGAGATTGCCTTGCTTCAGAAGTTCCGGCGCCCGCTCAGCAATAATACTCAGCCCTTCAAAGTTGAAGAAACAGCGCGCGCCCGAATGCACAGATTCGACGACACAATCCCACTGGCGCTCAAATACGCGGTGATCCACAATCACGCAGTCCGTCGGATGGAGCTTGGCCGCGCTAAATTTTTTAATCGCGCAATTGAGGCTGATGGTCGGATATGAGGCGATTTGCTGCAGATCAATCTCGGCCAGCGAAGGGCCGGAAGCGACGATCCAGCATGGTCCCCGTTGTTGTTGGCTCAGCGTATGCGCAAAAGGGATGGTGGCTATTGGCTGCTTTTTCCAGAGGACGGTGCAGCTGTGCTCCCCGCGCTGCAGGTCGAAGTCCGGGTGGCAGTTGTATTGATGCTTGAAGGCGTCACCCAATTGCCAGCGCCGGTAACCCATGCGCAATTTATCTACGAATCTCATGCGTGCGTAATCACTTCTGGTCCAGCCACTGCCTGAAGTTTGAAAACCCATGAATCAGGATGATGTACAAGGCGATCATGCTCAGCGAGAAGTTTCTGAACTCATCCTTGGTGGTGAAGTTCAGGAACAGCAGCAGGTTAGGAATAAAAATCCCCAATGTATACCGTTTGAGCATGTCATCCATTTGTTGCCAGCCAGCGCGTATCCAGTAGGCCAGCCATGGAAACAGCAAGACGTGCTGCAACGTGGGCGAGAACAATCCCAGTGTATAAAAATCACTCAATTTGAAGTAATTGACCGGATTGAGCCAGAATTTTGCGTTATCAAGCAAGTGAAAATGCAGCGCAGAATCCGTGTTCCCGGTATACGGTGCGATGATCCATTGCCGGATCAGGAAGCAGGCAATGAATTGCAGCGCAAAGTAAGCCACGCGCTTTTGCATGGGGTAGTCTTTGGCATGTAAAAAGAAAAATCCGAATGCGGCAACGAAGGCGGTTTCTTTGTTAAATGCCGTGAGCATGAGCAAGATGGACGCCAGAAACTTGCGGTCAGTCAGAAAGTAATAGGTGCTGACTGTGATACCAAGCAGTTCAAAGAAATCATAAAAATAGCCGCCACGCTTGAAAGTCAGCGGGTAGATCAGGCTAAACAGCACCACGGCGAGGATAGAGGCCGAGTAGTTGTCAGAAAAATGCAGAAAAATCTTGCGCAGGTAAATCAGCGTCAGCAGAAAACTGAGCAAAGTCAGGCCATACATCAGGTGGTAGTCCAGCGCCACGCGAGGCGTCCATTCCTCGGCAGGTACATCGTGAAAGAAATGGTTTTTCAGTTTGTCGGAAGAGATGATGCGTTCAAACAGCTTTTCCTGTTTCTTTTCGGGAATCTGCTGCACGGCCAGGTCAGCCAGACGCGGGACCGTTGAGCGGTAAACATAGGGCTGGTAAGCCGTGCCATCAATCACCCCTACTAGCGACGCATAGCGGGAGTCGTCGCGGAAACCCCATTTAATGAAAAAGCTGTTGCAGACGTTTGCGGTACATGCCACCAGAATCACCCAAAGAATGCTTAAGCGCAGCAAATGTTTGAACGGTGGTTGCCAGAGGTTAAGAATGGGAAATTTTTGGGTCAGCGAATGAATCATGAGGAGGCCTGAACGAATAGTGAATTATTTTTATGAATTTTAACGTATTGCATCAGGGTGTCACGGCCTGTTTGCTAAAAATCATGACTTTAGATTTACCGCGCCAACCGTAAAAGGTTTTGACCAGTTTGAAATTGGCTTCTTGCAAGGTTTGCACAGCGAGCTGTTCATAAGCCACATCCACCGCATCCTTGCTGATAGTGATCATATAGTAGTCATACTTCGAGATCGCATGCTGCTTGACCAGCTCGGGAAACAGTGTATGACCCAGTACTCTATCCTGATATGGTCGGTGGGCATAAAACCGCGCATTTTCGGTGTCATAAAACACCGGTTGCTGTTGTGGATTGATGGTCTGGATGTAGTCCACCGCCTGCCGATCAAGATCAGTCGGATTTCTATCCCATAAGGAGTAGGCGAGCATGGCAACCAGCAAGCAGGCAACCCCTCTGCTACTGAGCTTAGGCCAGCGGCTTTGCCATTCAGTCATGGCAAACGCGGCGAGGAAAATAAACACGATGCCACTGGCAATGACATAGCGGCTGGAGAGGACAAACACATTCAACAAGATCACCAGGCTGACGACAAAGCTGACGCTGAGTGTTGTCAGCCCCAGATGCCGGGCGAGTGCCGGTAAGCGCGACCACCAGCTCTGTTTGGGCCAGCAGATGGCAATCAATGCTGGCAGGCCGGCCGTTTTTAATGTTTTGCTGATGGCAATCAGGATCAAGGTCACCCAGAGGCTGAACAAGCCGTATTCATCCAGATCTTCACCTAATACCTGCTGGTTGATAATGGCGGCTTTTTGTTGAATAAAATCGATGCGTTCCCCAAACAGGCGCGTGACCTGAGTGACGATTTCTTGCAACCTGCCTAATTGATCCAGTCGCAATATGCCAGCGAATAAGGCGATGCCTAACATCAATGCTGTGAGCAGGCTCAGGCTATTGGCGCGCAGCCAAAGCTTGATTCGCCCTGAGGCGCTTAAGCCGGTATAGGCAAGCGCGCATAAGGGCAGGGCGAGCAAATAAACCGCCGCTTCGATCCGGAATAAGGTGGCGATGACCATGACGGCCTGAAAAGCCAGCAGGTCCTGCCAACGTTGCGTTTTAAGGCTGCGTAGCCAATATACCAGGCCCCAGGTATAAGCCGCCCAAAAGCCCTCGTCGCGCAGCAACATGCCTAGCACACTGCCGACCATATATTGCGTGGAGAACAGCAGGCCATGCCCCCAGTGCAGCGTGCGCAACTTGGCGCCCGCTTCTAGAAGCAATTGTTGAAAGCCCGCGACAAACAGCACAAAGCACACTATATTCAGGCCGATGGCCGCGCTGTGTATCTCCAGACCCGTACTGCGGTGTATCAGTGCGAGCAGGCTTGGGTAGAACGGCCACGAGAACAGGCGATACGCCTGCTGCCATTGCCCGGCAGCCAGAAGTCTGGCCTGTTCAAAATACAACAGTGAGTCGTTGTTTACCCAGCCGTGCTGGTTATACATAATTTTGCTGACGATCAGAAAGGCGGCCAGCAAATACAAGGTTAACCACTGGGCTTGCGTGATTTTTTGCAGGTAAGAAAAGCGTTTCATGACGCAAACTCCACGCGCGTGAGTGCGAGTGTGGGTAAGACTTGTTCAGGGGACAATTGTCGCAAACAATTCAAATGACCGAGCGGGCATACACGCTTGAAACACGGGCTACATGACAGCCCCAGATACTGGATCACTGCATCCGGGTGCATCGGTGGCGTATGTTTCGGGTCAGAGGAGCCATAAATCGCTACCAATGGCTTATCCAGTGCGGCAGCCACATGCATCAGCCCCGAGTCGTTACTGACCACGCGTTGGCACAACGACATCAGGTCAATCGCATCCCCCAGGCTGGTTTTGCCCGCCAGGTCCAGGCATCGCTGTTGCGAGAGGTGTTGGATGGAGGCCGTCACTGGGGCATCTTTATCGGAACCAAACAGCATCACTTGCCAGCCTGCATCTAGCGCATGATTGGCGACTTGCGCGTAATACTCGGCTGGCCAGCGTTTCGCTTCGCCATATTCGGCCCCTGGGCAGAGACCCAGCATCGGTTTGGAGGCATTGAGCTTGAAAGCGTGCAGTAATCGGTCTGCATTGGCTGCATCCGCGACCAATGCAGGTTGTGGCAAGGCGCTAGGGAGCACAGTTTGCGGGCTTAAACCCAGCGTCACAAAGCGCTCGACGGTTTTTTTGAGACGGGTTTTATCCAGCGGGCGCATGTCATTGACCAAGCCGTAACGCATCTCTCCTTTAAAACCGGTCCGTAATGGAATGCCGGCAGCCCAGGGCAAAATGGCTGATTTCAGACTGTTTGTGAGTAAGATGGCTTGTGTGTAGCCCTGAACCCTCAGGCCACGGCCAAAGCACCAGCGCGCGCCTAAAGATAATTGCCCGTGTTTGAAGGGCAGGGCGATGGCTTGGGTGATTTCGGGCATGCGCGCCAGCAATGGCAGTGTCCACGAAGGTGCGGCTACATCAATCTGGCAAGCGGGACGGTCCGACTTGAGTTGCTTGAACAAGCTTTGCGCCAGAACCATGTCGCCTACCCACGACGGGCCGATGACCAGAATCTTGTCAGCACTACTCATGCATGCATTTTTTTAATCAGATTGGTGGTGCTTCGGCCTTCCACCAAGTCAATCAATGCAATTTCACCGCCCCAAGAGAGCACCTCTTTGCCGCCGACCACTTGGGCTGCGGTGTAGTCGCTGCCCTTGGCAATAACATCAGGTTGAACTGCCATGATCAGGTTCAAAGGCGTGTCTTCATCAAACAAAATGACCGCGTCCACAGACTCCAGGGCGGCCAGCACGCGCGCACGATCATTTTCATTCACCACGGGTCGGGTCGGGCCTTTGAGCGCAGATACTGAACGATCGGTGTTGAGTCCCAGCACCAGTTTGTCGCCCCGCTTTTTGGCCGCTTCAAGGTAAGTGACATGGCCTGCATGCAATAAATCAAAGCAGCCATTGGTAAAAACGATTTTTTGGCCTTGCTGTTTCCATCGGCTGACCTTTTGCTTGAGCTCTTCCAGTGCGCAGATTTTGTGCGCCTGTTCATTGCCTTGTGCCGTCATCAGCGCATCAAGTAATTCTGCCTTGGTAATTGGCACGGTGCCGACTTTGCCGACCACCACGCCAGCGGCAATATTGGCCAATGACAAGCTATCCAGTGCCGACAGCCCGTGCATCAGCCCGGCAGCCAGGGTGGCAATCACGGTATCCCCTGCGCCTGAGACATCAAATACTTGCTTGGCGGTGGCGTTCAGATGGTGGATGCTGTCATCAATCAGCGTAATGCCTTCTTCGCCTCTGGTGACGGCTAGAAAATCCAGTTGCAAGCGTTGCTTGAGCGCCGTTGCTTTGGCGATTAGCGCCGGATCTTGCTGGCTGCTGTCGCAGGCTTCGGCGGTTTCTTTTTTATTCGGCGTGAGTGCAGTTGCCCCACGATATTTGCTGTAATCGCGGCCTTTAGGATCTACCAATACCGGTATCTGCCGTGCGCGGCAACGCTGGATCACCTGCTGACAGACGGTTTCGGTGAGCAAGCCTTTGGCGTAGTCTGACAAAATCACCAGGGCAGGCTGCGCTGCCAGTGCAGTGTCAATATTGGCGAGGATTTCAGCTTGTTCTCGCTCGTTCAAACTCTGGGTATCTTCCTGATCCAGACGGAGCATTTGCTGGTGTCCGCCCAGAATACGGGTTTTGGCAATGGTTGGACGATGCTGGCTGGTGAGCATGGCCTCGGTCGTAATCCCATGTGACTGCATGGCTTTGAGTAAGGTCTGGCCTTCACTATCATTGCCCATCAAGCCAATCATCTTGGTTGAGATACCCAATAATGCCAGGTTGGCTGCTACATTGGCGGCACCGCCTACGCGCTGTTGTTCGGATTTGATCAGCACAACCGGGACCGGTGCTTCAGGTGAAATGCGGTTGACCTCGCCGAGCAGGTAGCGGTCTAGCATCACGTCCCCAATCACCAGGGCATGGGCACCCTGTTCACCAAACTGCTGCACAACTTTACTGAATGCAGGATTCATCAGAATTAAGACTCCAGAATCTCGCACAAACTGTGGCCGATAAAGATGTGCGCCTCCTGGATGCGTGCAGTCACGCTGGATGGCACCACAATGTTGTGCTTGCACAGGGCATTTAACTTGCCACCTGTGCCGCCAGTCATGCCTATGGTGGTGGCCCCAATTTCATTGGCGGTTTGAATGGCGCGGACCACATTGGCGCTATTGCCACTGGTGGTGAGGCCGATCAGCACATCCTCCGGGCGGCAAAGGGCTTCTACCTGACGTGCGAATATATAGTCATAGCCATAATCGTTGCCTACTGAGGTCAGGATGGAGGTGTCTGTTGTCAGTGCAATCGAGGGCAGACCTTTGCGCTCTTTTTTAAAGCGGCCGACAATCTCTGCTGCAATATGCTGGCTATCTGCCGCACTGCCGCCATTACCGCACAGCAGAATCTTGCCCCCGCGCGCAATACAGTCACGCAGCAAGTTGCCGACATCGCTGATGAGTGGAAATAAGGGCTCCAGCGCCTGAAACATCGCCATATGGGCGGCGTGTTCACCTTTGAGGTATTCAATATGGTTCATATCGCTCACAATCTATCGCTCAATTGTTTGATGACTTATGCGTAAGGGTCGTCTTGCATCAAATAGTTTTGCACATAGTCTTTGACGCCTTCCTCCAGCGAGGTAAACGGCTTTTTATATCCCGCATCGCGCAGCTTCTTCATCTCCGCCTGGGTAAAGTACTGATATTTGCCCTGCAGGTCTTGCGGCATATCAATATACGTGATGTTGGGTTCACGGCCCATGCTGGTCATCACATTGGTTGCCAGGTCTTTAAAGCTGCGCGCCTGACCGGTGCCTATGTTGTAAATCGCGCTAGTAACCGGTTTGTTTTTTAATGCCGCTTCGAGGAAGAATCCCATCACATTCGCCACGTCTTTGACATAGACAAAGTCACGCAACTGCATGCCATCTTCTATGCCTTCTTTCGTGCCTTTAAACAGGCGCATGGTCCCTGTTTCGCTAAACTGGTTAAACGTGTGATACGCCACACTGGCCATGCGCTCTTTGTGATATTCATTCGGCCCGTAGACGTTAAAAAACTTGAATCCAGCCCATGCAGGCGGGGTAGGTTGCTTTTGTGCGACTTGCTGCAACACCCACTGGTCAAAAAAGTGTTTGGAGTAGCCATAGCCGTTTAATGGCCGCAAGTTCTCAATGCTGGCATCGTCATAGCCTTGCTCACCACCGCCATACGTGGCCGCAGAGCTGGCGTAGAAAAACGGCACCTCATACTCGGCACACCAGGACCACAAGTCCTGCGAATAATGCATGTTATCCGCCACCAGCTTGTTAAAGTCACGCTCGGTGGTCGCGCTGATCGCCCCCATATGAATCACTGCTGTGATCTCATCATTCTCTTCGAGAAACTCAAACAGCTGGTCTTTATCCAGGTATTCGGCATAGTGTCTGTGTACCAGGTTTTGCCACTGGTTTTCATGCGTGATACGGTCAACAATCACCAGGTCTTGCCGACCCAGTTTGTTGTTTAAATGCCAGGCCATGATAGAACCAATCATGCCTGCACCACCGGTGATAATGATCATAGGGGAACGATAAAAACGTTAAAACGCGATTATAACGCGTAATCGGTGAGGGCTGGCAGTGGAATGCACTTGTCGCAGAGTGCACATAGAGGCAGAGAAGGTTAACTACAAAATTATTTTTATTTTTAGGCTTTTTTAGAGGGGTTTGCTAGAAAACCTAAGTTGTGTTTGTTCCTGTATCACATACCAAAAAAACTGGAGCCAACAATAATAAACACTATTCGTAATGCGTCCACAATCGCAATATTTTTACCGTGTTTTGCTCGGCCAAGATTTGATATACCAACCGATGCTGAATATTGATTCTTCTGGAGTATGCGCCAGCCAGATCACCAACGAGTTTCTCAAAAGGCGGCGGGTTTTGCAGCGGATTGTCAGCGAGAATATTCAATAGCCCTTGCGCTTTGTCTTTTAAACCGGCTTGCGCAAGCTTAACGGCATCTTTCTGTGCCTGTTTGGTAAATACCAGTTGCCAGTTCGCCATACAGGCTTACCACTTAAGTTCAGTGGCACACTCTTCAACGGTCTCTTCCATCCCTTGTTTAATGGATTCGCGCATGCCAGGCACAGAAAGCAAATACAATGTTTCCTGAATCGCAGACCAATCTTCCGCAGAGATCAGTACCGCGTTATTGCGTTTGCCGGAAATAGTAATCGGCTCATGCGACTCGGCAGCCTGATCTAGTAAACGGTATAAATTGGCACGGGCATCGCTTGCGGAAAGTGTTTGCATGGCATAGGCTCCAAGAATTATTGGGATGATTGTACGTTAAAGCGTACGATTTTCAAGGGCTTGAATTAGAAAAAGTTATATCTGACTTTTACAACGCCATGCAGCTAGATTAATTTAAGGCGTACCTGATTGTGCAACGCAGGTTTCATACGGCGGGCTGTAATGAGTCCGCCCTACGCGGGCTGGCAGTGTAATCAATGGTTGGTAGATGTTTGGGAATTGAGATGAAAATTATTTCTAATAAAATTTAGCTTCATGGGGTATTTAATTACTTCAGAGACTTTCACGCATTAAATCCTCTGGTAAAGGCGCCCCCTCTCTAATACGCTTTCGTCTGGCTTCCTCAGCCTTCAGTCCTGCATTCAAATAATAAAGCATGGATAAAGAGTCGCTACTGGTAAGATCTTCTGAGAGGGCGAACATGGTTGTAGAGTCGAGATATATGGATGATATACAATTAAGTACTTCGCCAAGTGCTGCGAGTGCTTCATTAACGCTTAATCTGGATGCTGCTTTAAGTGGTTCAGTCGGTCGTTCCAGTGCTAATGAAAGATCTCGGTGAGCAATCCGCCTATTACGCCAGTCTCGGGCAAAATCTGTACGGAGCAGAGCTGTATTCATTAGCTCATTCACTTTCGCTCGCGTTTCTTCTCTATCAATTACTTCAGATAATCGACGGAAAGTTAAATTTGGTTTTCCTGCCGAGAAAGGCGAGTCTGTTATTCTAGCAATATGTATTAAAACGTCTTCCCAAAGTGAAGTTTGAACTGTGCCAAAAAAGTCTGATGCTACCCGATTAAGTAAATCAATTCTTTCGGGTTTTGTACCAAAAAGTGCCACATAGTCACCCCACTTACTATGTAACCAATTAAGTTGCTGCCAAAGGGCTGAATATAACTCTCCAAGTTCAAGGCCCATTTTAGGGATATTGTGTTCACGTATTTGTTCTGCAGTATTTATGTTGCTTTGTGACATGGGCAATATGAGCTGAAATGTCGAAGGTTTGGAGATAATCTTAAGTAATAATCCTAATTCTGTGCACCCATTAGCATCGCTAATTCTTTAGCTGTTTTCGCTTCAGCCTCTGCGTTCACTGAGTCAAACTCATTACTCACCCAACCCTGCAAATGCTCCAGCGCAATATCCCGCATCGCTTCAATCCAAACCGCTTCACTATTGAGTGAAGGAATATAGTGATAATCCCCACCGCCCACTGACTGAAACAAATGTTTACCTTCCATAGCGATCTCTTCCAGCGTTTCCAGGCAGTCGCTGCTAAAGCCGGGGCAGACGACGTCTATGCGTTTGAGCTGTTGTTTACCCAAGGCATCCAACGTGTTGGCAAGGTAGGGTTGTAGCCATTCCTGGCGGCCAAAGCGGGATTGGAAGGCGACTTGGTATTGCTCTTTGCTCAAGCCTAAGGCCTCTGCCAGCAAGCGCGCGGTTTTGTGGCATTCGCAGTGGTAGGGGTCGCCTTTCATCAGGTGGAATTTAGGCACGCCGTGAAAGCTCATGACCAGTTTCTCCGGCTGGCCGTGTTGTTGCCAGTGGGCTTTGATATGGCTGGCGAGTGCCTGAATGTACAGCGGATGATCGTGGTAGTGCTTGATGGTGCGGATGGCGGGCACGTTGCGCATTTTTAGCAGTACACGCCACACGGCATCCAGCGCGGCAGCAGTGCTGCTGGCTGCGTATTGCGGGTAGAGAGGGAATACTAAAATGCGGTCGCAGCCTTGTGCCTTGAGAGATTCAATGGCGCTTTTCATACTGGGGTTGCCATAGGTCATGCCGAGTTCGACGGCAAACGGGCTGTTGATGTGTTTAGCCAGACTCTGTTGCAATAAGGTTTTCTGTTGCTGGGCATAAACCATGAGCGGTGAACCTTGGTCTGTCCACACACTGGCATATTTTTCTGCCGATTTTTTCGGGCGAATCACCAGGATGATGCAATGCAGAATCCAGCACCAGATAAAGCGCGGGATTTCGACTACACGCCTGTCCATCAAAAACTGCTGCAGGTAAGGCCGCAAGGCTTTCGCCGTGGGGGCGTCAGGCGTGCCCAGGTTAGCTAACAGGATACCCACTTTTGGTTGACTGCCGTGGGTGTAAGCAGGTTCTGGCTGGTAGTAAGTCATGAGCGCATTTTAAGTGAAAAGTGCCCTTATGACTTACCTACTTTTGAAAAGTGCCGATGTTTGTTGTTGCGATAGGTATTCTGGTCGCAAATCATGCGGCTGATTTGCGACCAGAATCTTTGTTTAGATCAAGGTTATTTCTTATGAATCTGGTTACCAATCACGCCACCAACCGCCGCACCACCGACCGTTCCGATGGAGCTGCCACCAGTTAAGACTGCGCCTGCGACTGCGCCTACACCCGCGCCAATGGCAGTGTTTTTACCGCGTGTGCTCATAGAGCCACAGGCAGAAGTGCTCAGAGTCAGGACCAGCAGGGCAGTCCAAACCAGGGATTTCTGAAGTGAGACAGGGGATGGTTTTTTCATGATTTCCTCTCCAGGGATTAAACATGTGGCTATTTTAAGTAAGTGAGCAGAGCGCAGGCAGTCAATCCAAGCTGATTAGTGTGTCAGAGGAATCTGACGGGTGAATATTTCTTATAAAAGAAAATCAAATTGTTGCGTAGACAAAATAGCCCTTGCCAGAGCATAACGTTGCTCTAACAAGGGAGGGCTGAATCATGTTTAAGCTTGTCTTCTGCGTTTCAATCCTAAGAGGCCTAATCCCGCCAATATCAGCGCTGCGGACTCAGGTTCTGGGACTGCGTTCGCTAAGGTAATGGTCCCTGCGTAGCTGGCATTTGTACCTGTACTTTCTCCAACGACTTGCAGATAGTAGCTACCTTGTTGAATGCTATTTGTAAATCCAAAAGAAAGATTGGGGCCGGAATTGAATACCGTACCATTCATGACCAGATTTTTGTTTTCATCCAGTAAGTTAAATTCCTTGAACTGAAAGGTGGTTCCTGTACCAGAAATACTGGTGAGGACTTGTTGTAAGCCATCAGTGCTAAACGAAATATAGTCATTGAAACTTGTATTGCCACTAAAAACATTGCTGAAAACATAACCGCCACCAGCTCGGGTCGCATCGTAGGTTGCAGCATACGTGGGATTAATGATTAAAGTACTTAGGCACAGTGCAACTAATAAAGCGGATTTTTTCATAACAAACTCCTGAGTGATAAAAAAGAGCTTGTGTCGAGCGCTTTGCGCAACATAGACAAGCATGTAGATCAGGATTGTGAAAAAACAGCAGTAAAAGATTTATCCGCCCGTGGCTGATCTCGGTGTCGGAATTATTAGCCTGATATGGTCAGGCAGTATTTAGTTTGAGAGCGCGCTAGATAACAGCTTGGCCGTGATATCGACAATCGGGATAATCCGCTCATAGGCCATTCGGGTCGGGCCGATCACGCCCAGCGTCCCCACGACCTGACCATCGACTTCATAGGGCGCAGTGACCAGGCTGCATTCATCCAGTGCCAGATAGCCACTTTCGCCACCGATAAAGATTTGCACGCCATCGGCGCGTTGACTTTGATCAAGCAGTTGCATGAGCGCCGTGCGGCGTTCAAAAATCTCAAACAGTTTGCGTAAGCTGCCGACGTTGGTTGAGAGCTCATTCACTTCTAGCAGTTTGCGTTCGCCCGCAATCACCACCGCCTCTTTTTCTGAAGGCTCGGGTTGGCTGGCAGCATCCAGCGCAGCAGACATGAGGTGATTGATGTCTGCCTGCATTTGTTGCAGCTCCTGCTTGAGCTTGATCTGTACTTCTTCCAGCGTGAGCCCCTGACAGTGGCTGTTGACATAATTGCTGGCTGTGGTGAGCTCACTGGCGCTAAAGGCGCGCTCAGTCAGGACAATCCGGTTTTGTACCTGGCCGTCATCGGTCACCAGAATCACGAGTATTTTTTTGTCATTGATATGCAAAAACTCTAAGTGCTTGAGCACATTGCGGCTACGCTTGGGTGTCATGACCAAGCCTGCAAACTGGGTCAGTTGCGAGAGCATATCCGCCGCATTGTTAATGAGTGCTTGCGGGTCGGGCGAGGATAGTCCAGTTTTAAGCTGGGCGAGGGCGCGTTGATCAAGCGGCTGTACCGTCATCAGCGAGTCCACAAACAGGCGGTAGCCTTTTTTGGTGGGCACTCTGCCCGCAGAGGTATGTGGACTGGCAATAAACCCCAATTGTTCGAGGTCACTCATGACGTTACGTATTGTCGCAGGGCTGACATCCAGGCCGGAATGCTGGAGCAGGGTGCGGGAGCCTATGGGTTGCCCTTCACTGATGTAATGCTCTACCAAGGTTTTAAGCAAAATTTGCGCGCGTTTATCCACTTTAGACGATCTCATTAGAATGAGTTAGATTTTGCATCATTTGCGCCTGGGATAACAGCCCCTTTAGCTTTTCAGTTCAGGGCTTCTATGCTTTAATGCGGCATGCAATCTACATTCCGCTCAGTTGCCATTGTCGGCAAGTATATGGACACTGCTGCCTTGCAGCAAATGCAAAGTGATTTGACCCGCTTGGCACATCACTTGTTAGCCAAGGGGCTGCATGTCTGTGTGGAAGCCAATACCGCAGCCTATGTGGAACAAGAAGGTTTTGAGCAGGCCTCGCTGGAACAGATAGGCAGCAAAGCCGATTTGGTAATTGTCATGGGCGGCGATGGAACCATGCTGAGCGTCGGCCGTGCTTTGCGTGAAACCGGCGTGCCCTTGATTGGCATTAATCGCGGGCGACTCGGCTTTTTGACTGACTTGCAAACGGACCAGATGCTGGATGAGATTGACGAGATTTTACAGGGTCATTTTCAGCTTGAGTCACGCATGTTACTGCATTCAGTGGTGACCAGAGCGGGCAGCCAGGTTTTGCCTGTGGTTGCCTTAAACGATGTGGTGATTAAAAGCGCCTTTCGCCTGATTGAGCTTGAGGTGCATGTGGATGGTCAGTTTGTGTCTCGACAGCGTTCGGATGGCCTGATTTTGACCACGCCGACCGGGACAACCGCATATGGTTTATCTGCCGGCGGGCCGATTATGCATCCCGATCTGGAGGCGATTTCGATCGTGCCTATTAGTCCGCACACGCTCAGTTATCGGCCGATCACCGTGCCTGCGGACAGTGTGATTGAGGTGATTGTGGTCAGCGCGGCCGACGCTCAGATGAGTTATGATGGCCAAGGCCAATTCCCTTTGGCCGCCGGAGACCATGTGCGTATTGCGCGTGCTGAGCAGTCGATTCGGCTCGTGCACCCTCAAGACTACTGCTATTTTGATATGTTACGCAACAAACTCAACTGGGGCTAACGCGCCCGTTTAACCATCTATGTTACAAGCCCTATCTATTCGAGATTTTGTCATTGTTGATGTGCTGGAACTGGAGTTCTCGGCAGGCTACACGGCACTCACCGGCGAGACCGGTGCAGGCAAATCGATTTTGATTGATGCGCTGTCGCTGAGTCTGGGCGCCAGGAACGAAGGCGATGTGACGCGCAAGGGCTGTGACAAAGCCGAGATTGCCACCACGTTTGATATTTCGGGTAACCAGGCGGCTGCAGACTGGTTGCGTGCACAAGAAATGGCCGTTGATGATAGCTTGATTCTGCGGCGCGTGATTTATGCCGACGGCCGCAGCCGTGCCTTTATTAACGGTGTTTCTGCAACCGTCGGGCAGTTGCGTGAAATCGGGGAGACGCTGATTGATATCTACAGCCAGAATGCACATCACTCCTTGTTAAAAATGGCCACCCAGCGAGAAATTCTGGATGCCTATGCGCAGGCAGTGCCTCTGGCCAAAGACGTGGCTAAAAGTTATAAAGCCTGGTTTCAAGTGCATCAGCAACAGTTGGCATTCGAGAAAAATGCCAGTGAGTATGCAGACGAATTGGCCCTGTTGCGTGACAGTACGCGGGAGTTATCACAGCTAGGCTTTGCGGCAGAAGAGTGGCTGGCCTTGCAGCAAGAGCACGTCAGGCTCAGTCATGGTGCCAGCCTGCTGACTGGCATGGAGGCGAGCTTGCAGATGATGAGTGAAGGCGAGGAGGTCAATGCGCTGGATTTGTTGTCGCAAGTGCAAGGCAAGCTCGCTGAATTGCAAGTCATCGATGCCGGATTGCAACCAATTGCAGAAACGGTCGATTCGGCGGTGATTCAGCTCGAAGAAGCGAGTCGGGCACTCAATCGGCATTTGCAAAAAAGTGAACTTGATCCCGAGCGTTTGGCTGAGGTGGAGTCACGTATTCAGACGATCCACACCGCGGCCCGCAAGTATCGGGTCAAGCCGGATGAGTTGCCAGCACTGCTGCAACAGCAGCAAAGCCGGATGGCTGAGCTGGAAACGTTTGCCGATGACGGAGCCTTGGCAAAACAGGTGCAGGCAGCGTGGCAGACTTATCAGCAACAAGCCGCCGCACTGTCTGCTGTCAGACACCAGGCGGCGCAAGCCTTATCCGAGACCATCACCGGACAAATGCAGGCACTGTCATTCAAAGGGGGGCGTTTTTCGGTGAGTCTGACGCCGGGCGAACCGGCTGCCTATGGCCTGGAACAAGTGGAGTTTATGGTGGCCGGTCATGCCGGGGTCGAGCCGCGGCCGCTCAATAAAGTCGCGTCAGGTGGCGAGTTGTCGCGGATCAGCCTGGCCTTGCAAGTGACCACCGCGTCATTAGGCACCGTACCCTGCATGATTTTTGATGAAGTGGATGTGGGCATTGGTGGCGGAGTGGCTGAAGTGGTGGGCCGTTTGTTGCGTGAACTCGGTCGACACAGGCAGGTGCTGGTCATCACCCACTTGGCGCAAGTGGCCTCGCAGGCGCAACAACATTTGCAAGTCAGCAAGTCTGAACAGCAAGGCGTGACCTTGAGCCGGATTCATGCGCTCAATGCGCATGAACGGATTGAAGAAATCGCGCGTATGCTGGGCGGTTTGCAGATTACAGAGGCGACTCGCCAGCATGCGAAAGAAATGCTGGGTGTGACAGCCTGACTTGTAGCGTTTGCCATTGTGCAAGCTTTTGCGCAACACTCAGGCTGGCGTGGGCCGGGCTTGTTGAAGGCAGGGTGATCTGCGGGATCGTGGTCTCTAAAACAACATGCTTTTTAAAGAGCTTTGCCGCTGCTTGACCATTAAAGGCAATACATTCTATGGTTGGAATGTGTTTGAGTAAGCCTGGAATATCATTTGCAATCACAGACTTCGCGACAATCGCACTATCCAGGCTGCCAGGTCGGCTGGCCGAGTGACACACATCCCATACCGCCAACTTGAGTGATTGCAACTGTTCACAGCGTTGCGCATAAGCCGTTTGTTTTGGAATCCCGAATAATGTTTCCATGATGTGCCAGAACGCGTTTTGCGGGTGCGCATAATATTGATGTTGCCGCAGGGAGGTCACTCCAGGCAGAGAACCCAGAATCAGGATTCGGGCGCCGGCACTGGCAATAGGTGGAAAACCAGCAGCACTATGCATGTGAATCTGTGGACTTAACATGCCTCTGATCGAGGCTGACAATCAAGCGTATCCAGGTCGGTGTTAAGACCTGAATAGTTGATGGTTGAATATCAGGATTCGTTACAAGACGTTTTTGTACATGTCCCATAAATAGTTAAAGAGTGGTCTTGCATGCTAAAGCCATATTTTTCGGCGGCAGCTTTCTGTCTCTTTTCGATCTCTTCATCATAAAACTCTTCTACCCGGCCACATTTGATGCAGACAATATGATCATGGTGAGTGCCTTCATTCATTTCAAACACGGCTTTGCCACTCTCAAAGTGATGGCGTACCAGCAAGCCTGCCTGCTCAAATTGCGTTAACACGCGGTAGACCGTTGCCAAGCCCACGTCTTCGCCGTTGGTGATCATGATCTTGTAGATATCCTCCGCGGACAGGTGGCGCTGCTCGCTGTTTTCAAATAGCTCCAGAATTTTTAAACGGGGCAGTGTTGCTTTGAGGCCTGCATTTTTGAGGTCTTTAGGATCATGCATAATTTTTGTCCGAGGGTTAAGTAGTATGGCGTACTTGATTCGCGAAACTACGTGGTATATTAATGTATGTAATGAATATACCGATTATAAAGTGAATCCAATGCGTAATTCTATCTTATTTGTGTTGGTTGTCGCATCTCTGGAGAGTGGGTGCGGCGCCAAGCTTCCATCAATGAAACCATTCAAGATGGACATCCAGCAGGGCAATGTGGTGACTTCAAAAATGTTAATGCAACTGCGGCCGGGTATGAACCGTTCGCAAGTCCGCTACATTATGGGGACACCGCTCATCGTAGATAGTTTCAGTGATAATCGCTGGGACTATTTTTACGAGTTACGCCAGCAAGGCCAAATTGTTGAAAAACGTCGGGTCATTCTGGATTTTGATAAGGACAGCCTAGTGGCTGTGCGTGGCGATGTGATTCCTTCGGCAGAGAACCCGGACATCAAAACCATTGTAGAAGCTCCGGTTAAAAAAGCTGAAGCGCCGAAAGAGGAGTCCTGGGCGGACAAGCTGAAATTCTGGGAGGGTGATGCTCAAGCGAAGGACGCTAAGCCAGCCAAAGCGGACTCAGTCAATAAAGCGGTCACTGCAACCCCTCCTGCACCAGCTCAACCAGCTGTCACTGCGCAGCAGATGGCCGATGAAGAAATTGTGCCGCATATCCCTGAGGGGGAATATAAGGCAGCCCCTGCGCCGCAAGAAATGGTGAAAGCGAATCCGGCAGAGGCGAGTACTCCGGCTTTGGCGGCCAGCACACAGGCCATGAATGAAAAAACCATGGCTGCCCAAATTGCAGACACCGTTGAGCCGCCGCCTGTCTTTGAACAGGATGCTGCGCCGCCTGTTGTGGTAGCACCTGCGGCTGAATCAAATACTGCAGCAAGCGCGGCTTCCACCGCGAGTGCTGCCTCAGCTGCAAATGCATCTGGCGTAAGTCCATCGGCCGCGGTCGCCGCGACGGCCGCTACCGTTGCTGTTGCTGAGGCTGCCCCTAAGTCAAAAAACAGCAAAAAATCAATCGCACCTAAACCGCAGACCAAGCCCTTGCCTGTTGCGCCGGTGGCTAAGCCAGCTTCACCATCGGCTACAGTCAACATGACTGAAGATGACGAGGTGATCCCTTATATTCCTGAGGGTGAATATGTCGCGCCTGTCATCCCAACCGAACAGGAAATGATCAAGGGCAATATGGCTGAAGCCAATCAGCCTGCGACGGATGCACAAGCGCATCAAGTGACTGAAAAAGGCGTTGCCCCAAAAGCAGAAGCAGCCAGCGAGCCAGCACCTACATTTATTGCGGAGCAGTTGCCAGAACCTGAACCCGAACCGGAGCTGCCGCCTCCACCTCCACCGTCAGTTTCAAAACCAGCTGTCAAAGAAGCGGTTGCGCAAGTGCCTACAGCTAAAGAGTCTGTGACGCCAAGCAGCCCTGCCGCCGCGCTTGCAGTGGCGCCTGTTGTTGCTGAGCCCGCTGCCTCTCCTCAGTCTGAAAGTCTGGCGGCTGCACCTGTCACGCCTGTATTACCACCAGAAGCTGTGCTTGCCAAGCCAGCCGAGCCTACTGTAGCGACCGTGGCAGAAAATGCTGCTGAGCCTTCTGCCGCTGTTGGTGATGCCGAGATTAATCAGGCAGTCGCCAATTGGGCGCAGGCCTGGCGTAGTAAGAATATTAAAACCTATCTGGCCGCCTACGCACCTGACTTTGTGCCAGAAAACTTGCCCAGTAAAGCGGCATGGGAGGCACAACGCAAGCAGCGCCTTTCTCCTAGCCAGGGCCCAATCACACTGGTCTTGAATAATATTGTGGTGCAGCGCGATGGTGCCTCTGCGGTGGTGCAGTTTGAACAAAAATATGCGGCCAAGGCTTACAAGGATGTGTTGAATAAGACGCTTGAAATGCGTTATGAGCCTAGCCAAAAACGCTGGTTAATTACGCGTGAGCGTACGGCAACGATTCCAGCCGTGGCTGCAGTAGCAGCAACGCCCAAGGTGATGTTGGCCGAAACGCCGACGGTTGCCCCTGCCATGGACCAGGCTGAAGTGGCAACACAACCTCCAGCCGCTACCCCTGAAGTCAGTGTAGAGGCGGCGGTGGATGCCTGGGCGCAGGCTTGGCGAAACAAAAATGTGAATGCTTATTTTGCTGCTTACTCGCCTGAGTTTGTGCCAGACGGGTTGCCTAGTCGCGGAGCTTGGGAGGCGCAACGTAAAAAACGCCTGTCTCCACAGCAAGGTAAAATCACGCTCGAAATCAGTGATGTGAGCGTGGCACGGGAAGGGGATAGTGCAGTGGTCACCTTCAATCAGAAGTATGCTTCTAAAGCCTATCGCGACGAAATGGTCAAACGTCTGCAACTCAAGCTGGATAACGCTAGCAAGCGCTGGTTGATCGTGCGTGAAAGTGCTGGCAATGGTGCAGAACTGCCAGCCACCAAGCAACAGGTGACGGCGCCAGAAGGTAGCGCAGAGCATCTGGATGGCGTGTTGGAGCAAATCGGTTTTTAATCCATTTGTCTAAAATAGTATATAAAACAGTAAGTTGAGCGAGTTATGTTGAAAGTAGTGATTGCAGGCGTGTCTGGCCGTATGGGGCATGCCCTGCTTGAAGGCGTTTTTTCTGATCCTGGCTTGCAACTGCATGCGGCCTTGGATCGTGCTGAAAGTGCCATGATTGGTCGAGATGCTGGTGAGCAGTTTGGCAAGTTGAGTGGCGTCAAAATTACTTCTGATGTTGAATCTGCATTGAAGGGGGCTGATGTGCTGGTGGACTTCACCCGTCCTGAAGCCAGTATGCAATATTTGCAAGCGTGTCAGCAGGCGCAGGTGAAGCTGGTGATTGGCACCACAGGGTTTAGCGAGGCTGAGAAAGTCAGTATTGAGGCAGCTGCCAAAAATATCGGGATTGTGTTTGCGCCCAATATGAGCGTGGGTGTCACCTTGCTGATTAACTTGGTTGAACAAGCCGCGCGCGTATTGAACCAAGGCTACGATATCGAAGTCGTCGAAATGCACCATCGCCATAAAGTCGATGCGCCGTCTGGCACGGCACTGCGCTTGGGCGAAGCCGCAGCCAAAGGCATAGACAAGGCACTGAAGGATTGTGCCGTGTATGCGCGTGAAGGTGTCACTGGTGAGCGTGAAGCGGGCACCATAGGCTTCGCAACCCTGCGCGGTGGCGATGTGGTGGGCGATCATACGGTGGTCCTGGCTGGTGTGGGTGAGCGTGTAGAGTTAACGCACAAGGCCTCCAGCCGGGCGACCTTTGCTCAGGGCGCGTTGCGCGCTGCCAAGTTTCTGGCAACCCAACAGGCCGGTTTGTTTGATATGCGAGATGTGCTTGGCTTTGACAAGAATTGATGGTTAAGCCGCTGATTTCACGCGGGCAATCATCATGCTTTAACATCCTCTGACAATACCTCGCCCTTGAGTGAGGCTTTAATCTAGGCTATAATGCCGCAATTCTGAACGGGAAGAGTCCAAAAAACTTTTCCCGTTTTGCACATCTACTCACCGCTGCATAGGGCCCTCGCAGGCATGTTGCGACCTTCAAAAGATGTGTTTCGATTCAAACTTAAGGAGCTAAAGGTGTCAAAAACAATTCCAGCGATTTTAGTGTTAGCAGATGGAACTGTTTTTAAGGGCATGAGCATTGGCGCTTCCGGTCATACAGTCGGTGAGGTGGTGTTCAATACTTCCATCACCGGTTATCAGGAAATTCTTACCGATCCTTCCTATACCGAACAAATTGTCACATTGACTTATCCGCATATTGGTAACTATGGTACCAATAGCGAAGATGTTGAATCTGGCAAAGTCTATGCTGCGGGTCTGATTATTCGTGACCTGCCCTTATTGGAAAGCAATTTCCGCAGTGAACAAAATCTTTCCGATTATCTCAAGACCAACAATGTAGTGGCGATTGCTGATATCGATACGCGCAAGTTGACCCGTATTTTGCGTGAGAAGGGTGCGCAAGCCGGCTGTATTATGGCGGGTGAGCATGTGGATGAAGCGCAGGCATTGGCCCATGCACAGGGCTTCCCTGGTCTTGCCGGGATGGATTTGGCTAAAGTGGTGAGCTGTACAC
This sequence comes from Methylophilus sp. DMC18, assembly GCF_056314005.1. NCBI lineage: Bacteria > Pseudomonadati > Pseudomonadota > Betaproteobacteria > Nitrosomonadales > Methylophilaceae > Methylophilus > Methylophilus sp. DMC18. The sequence goes on from NZ_JBQUZE010000001.1 coordinate 330,925, forward strand.
AAGCCTATGAGTTTACCGAGCAGGAATGGCAATTAGGCGCAGGCTTTAGCAAAGCGGCTCAGCAACAGTTTCATGTAGTGGCATTTGACTATGGCGTGAAACGCAACATTCTGCGCATGCTGGTTTCACGTGGCTGTAAAGTCACCGTTTTGCCGGCCCAGGCAACTGCCGAACAAGCCTTGGCCTATCAGCCAGATGGCATTTTCCTGTCTAACGGCCCTGGTGATCCTGAGCCATGTGATTACGCAATTAAAGCGATCAAAACCTTGGTAGATTCAGGCATTCCCACCTTTGGGATCTGTCTGGGCCACCAGTTGCTAGCATTGGCCAGTGGTGCAAAAACCCTGAAAATGAAATTTGGTCATCACGGTGCCAACCATCCGGTACAGGATGTGGAAAGCAAGCGTGTGTATATCACCAGCCAGAACCATGGTTTTGCGGCTGACCCGGCGACGCTGCCTGCCAATGTCAAGGTGACGCATGTGTCATTGTTTGATGGCAGCCTGCAAGGGATCGCGCGTACAGACAAGCCAGCCTTCAGCTTCCAGGGACACCCGGAAGCCAGCCCAGGCCCGCAAGAAATGAGCGTGTTGTTTGACCGCTTTATCCAGTTAATGCAAGAAAGAAAGTCCATCTAATGGCAAAAAGAACTGACATTAAAAGTATTCTGATTATCGGTGCAGGTCCGATTGTCATTGGTCAAGCCTGTGAGTTTGATTACTCTGGCGCCCAAGCCTGTAAAGCCTTGCGGGAAGAGGGTTACCGGGTCATTTTGGTCAACTCCAATCCAGCCACCATCATGACTGACCCGGAAATGGCAGATGCGACTTACATCGAGCCCATTACCTGGCAAATCGTCGAAAAAATTATTGAAAAAGAGCGTCCTGATGCCTTGCTGCCAACCATGGGTGGGCAAACGGCATTGAACTGTGCCCTCGATCTGGACAAGCACGGCGTCTTGCAGAAATACAATGTGGAACTGATCGGCGCGACTAAAGAGGCGATTGATAAAGCCGAAGACCGTCAGAAGTTTAAAGAAGCCATGACCAAAATTGGCCTAGGTTCTGCACGTTCCGCGATTGCACATAGCCTCGAAGAAGCCTTGCAAGTGCAGGCCACGATTGGTTATCCAGCGATTATTCGCCCTTCGTTCACCATGGGCGGCAGTGGTGGTGGCATCGCCTACAATCGTGAAGAATTTATCGCCATTTGCGAGCGTGGCCTGGATGCCTCCCCAACCAACGAGTTGCTGATCGAAGAGTCGCTGCTGGGCTGGAAAGAATACGAGATGGAAGTGGTACGCGACAAAGCGGACAACTGCATCATTATCTGTTCGATTGAAAACCTGGATCCTATGGGCGTGCATACCGGTGACAGTATTACTGTTGCGCCAGCACAAACCCTGACCGACAAAGAATACCAGATCATGCGTAATGCCTCACTGGCCGTATTGCGTGAGATCGGGGTAGATACCGGTGGTTCCAACGTGCAGTTTGCCATCAACCCGAACGATGGCCGCATGATTGTGATTGAGATGAACCCGCGGGTGTCACGCTCCTCTGCGCTGGCATCCAAAGCAACAGGCTTTCCGATTGCCAAAGTCGCGGCCAAACTGGCGGTGGGTTTTACGCTGGATGAGTTGCGTAATGAAATTACCGGTGGTCAGACCCCGGCTTCATTTGAGCCATCGATTGACTATGTGGTCACTAAAGTGCCACGTTTTGCGTTTGAGAAATTTCCGCAGGCGGATAGCCGCTTGACGACCCAGATGAAATCTGTGGGTGAAGTCATGGCCATGGGTCGTAGCTTCCAGGAGTCTTTCCAGAAAGCGTTACGCGGTCTGGAAGTCGGTGTGGATGGTCTGGATTCGGTCACCGATGACAAAGACCGTATTGTCAAGGAAATGGGTGAGCCCGGTCCTGAGCGTATCTGGTACGTGGCGGACGCCTTCCGTTTGGGCATGAGTGTGGATGAAGTGTTTGATATCACCAAAATCGACCGCTGGTTCCTGGTGCAGATTGAAGAAATCATCAAACTCGAATTGTCATTGTCAGGCAAGTCGCTGGGGGATTTGACCAAAGAGACCCTGTTCCGCCTCAAACGTAAAGGCTTCTCTGACCGTCGACTGGCCAAGCTGTTGAGTACAGACCAGCATGCAGTGCGTGCTTTCCGTCAGGCGCTTAATGTGCGCCCGGTCTACAAGCGCGTAGATACCTGTGCGGCTGAGTTTGCCACCAACACGGCTTATATGTACTCCACCTATGAGGAAGAGTGCGAGTCCAATCCGTCGGACAAGAAAAAAATCATGGTGTTGGGCGGTGGTCCTAACCGCATTGGTCAGGGCATCGAGTTTGACTATTGCTGTGTGCACGCGGCCTTTGCCATGCGTGAAGATGGTTACGAAACCATCATGGTCAACTGTAACCCCGAAACCGTCTCTACCGATTACGACACCTCTGACCGTCTCTACTTTGAGCCGGTGACACTGGAAGACGTACTTGAAATCGTCAATATCGAAAAACCGGTGGGCGTGATTGTGCAGTATGGCGGCCAAACCCCGCTCAAGCTGGCGCGTGACCTCGAAAAAGCTGGCGTGCCTATCATTGGGACCACGCCAGATGCGATTGACCGTGCAGAAGACCGTGAACGCTTCCAACAAATGCTGCATAGTCTGAATCTGAAACAGCCGCCTAACCGCACGGCGCGTGCACCAGAAGAGGCGATTCGCCTGGCAACTGAAATCGGTTACCCGTTGGTGGTGCGTCCTTCTTATGTGCTGGGTGGTCGCGCGATGGAAATCGTGCATGAGCAAAGCCAGTTGGAGCGCTACATGCGTGAAGCGGTTAAGGTGTCTAATGAGTCCCCAGTTCTGCTGGACCGCTTCCTGAACGATGCGATTGAAGTAGACGTGGATGCTTTGAGCGACGGTGAAGATGTGTTGATCGGCGGCATCATGCAGCACGTGGAACAAGCTGGTGTGCACTCTGGTGACTCTGCCTGTTCACTGCCGCCTTACAGCCTGAGCGACGACCTGCAAGATGAGTTGCGCAGACAAACCGTACAAATGGCCAAAGCGCTGGGCGTGAAGGGCCTGATGAACGTACAGTTTGCCGTGCAGAACAGTGGGCAGGGCGATGTGGTATATGTGCTCGAAGTTAACCCGCGCGCATCCCGTACCGTACCGTTTGTGTCTAAAGCCTGTGGCTTGCAGCTGGCCAAAATTGCGGCACGTTGCATGGCAGGTCAGACGCTGAAATCTCAAGGCGTGACCAAAGAAGTGATTCCGCCTTATTACTCGGTGAAAGAAGCTGTGTTCCCCTTCATCAAGTTTCCGGGCGTGGATACCATCCTGGGGCCTGAAATGAAGTCCACTGGTGAAGTGATGGGTGTAGGCAATACTTTTGCCGAGGCTTTTGTGAAGTCACAATTGGGGGCCTCTGTGAAGATGCCTACCGGGGGCAGAGCCTTTATCAGCGTACGTAACGAAGATCACAAAAAAGTGATCGACATTGCGCAGGACCTGGTTAAACTCGGTTTCACGCTAGTGGCGACCAAAGGCACAGCGCGTGCACTGGCCGAGCAAGGTCTGGAGGTGACACCGGTGAACAAGGTCGCTGAAGGTCGTCCGCATATTGTCGACATGATCAAGAACGATGAGATCAGTTTGATTGTCAATGTCACAGAAGACAAAAAGGCGATTACTGACTCGTATGAGATTCGCCGCAGCGCGCTTCAGAACAAGGTGACTTATTACACAACCCTGGCGGGTGCGCGTGCCGCTTGTATCGGCATGGCACAAAGCAAGGATATGGATGTCTACTCGGTGCAAGACTTGCACAAACGCCTTGGTTAACATACACTAGGCTTAGTTGATATTTAAATAAGCCACGCTCATTCGGGTGTGGTTTATTTTTTTTATACTCATTTTTTGAAGGTATTTTCATCATGGCAGTCAATCAGATTCCTGTCACCGTGAAAGGTGCAGAATTGCTCAAAGAAGAATTACAACGTTTGCGCGCGGTGGATAGACCCAATATTATCCAGGCGATCGCTGAAGCGCGGGCACAAGGCGACTTGTCTGAGAACGCAGAGTATGAGTCAGCCAAAGAGCGGCAGAGCTTTATCGAAGGCCGGATTGCCGAGCTTGAGGCGAAATTGTCCAACCTGCAGATTATTGATCCAACCATGCTCAATGCAGAGGGTCGTGTGGTGTTTGGCGCGACCGTGAGATTTGAAGACCTGGATTCTGGCGATGCCAAAACCTACCAGATCGTGGGTGAGGACGAAGCCGATATCAAAAATGGCAAAATCTCGGTCAGTTCGCCAATTGCACGTGGCCTGATTGGCAAGTCTGAGGGGGAAGTCGTTGAAATCCAGTCTCCAGGCGGCGTGAAAGAGTACGAAATCATTGAGGTACTCTACGTTTAGTCCTTGCGATTGAATCATCTGGGATGCGTGAATAGCAGAAAATAGGAGCGTAGCAGCGATGGCCAAGCAATCAGGACTCACCGGATGGTTAAACCCGGTCTTACTTACGCTGTGGGTGGGGGCTTTGTGGATGACCGCCATCACCGCCAGTGTGCTGTTCAAAACCATTCCTGACCATATGCTGGCCGGAAACGTAGCAGGAAAGTTGTTTACCATTGTCAGCTACATTGGGCTTGTCAGCGGCTTGTGGTTGTTGATCCAGCGGCTGGCGAGTGACGGTTTTTCCGCATTCAAGCAAGGCCTGTTCTGGGTGATCCTCATCATGTGGATACTGGTCCTGATTGGCGAGTTTGGCATCCAGCCATTATTGGCTCAGCTCAAAGCCAGTGCCCTGCCAAACGATGTGATGCAAAGTGTGTTCGCCAGCCGCTTTAAAACCTGGCATGGTGTGGCGAGTATTGCTTATATGATTGAGTGTTTGTTAGGCGTCTGGTTGGTGGTCAAGTCGAACTGAGGCCAATAAAAAAACGCGCAAAAGAATGCGCGTTTTTTGTATCAGGCGTGTTTGTGAACGTGATTACAGCTTGGGGATCACGATCTTCGCTGAAGCTTTCACGGTTTCGCTGGCGCGATAAAACACCAGTTGTTTGCCGATATGGTGCACGGCGATGGCGCCCGCTTTATCGGCGATCTCTTCGAATAATGATTTACGCAAATCGCGGTCATCGCCCGCCACTTGCACTTTGATAAGCTCGTGGGCATTGAGGCTAACCTCGATTTCCTTGAGTACCGCGTCTGTCAGGCCATTGTTGCCTATCATGACTACCGGATTTAAATTGTGTGCCAGACCACGTAAATAAGCGATTTGTTTGCTGTTTAATTGCATGCAAAATATTCCTTGAAAACAGACCGCATTTTAGCATGAAGCAGGAATTCCCCCTATGAAACCCTCCAAAACCAGTAAAGCCTGGATGCAAGAGCATCTCAATGACGAATTCGTCAAGCGTGCGCAAAAAGACGGCTACCGTGCCCGCGCTGCTTATAAGCTGCTCGAAATTGACGATAAAGATAAATTGATCAAGCCTGGCATGACCGTAGTGGACCTGGGGTCTACACCTGGCAGCTGGTCACAGGTCGCGGTCCAGCGCATCAAAGGCCAGGGCCGCGTGATTGCACTGGATATTCTGGAGATGCATCCGATTCCCGGTGTGGAATTTATTTGCGGCGATTTTCGCGAAGAAACGGTGCTGCAGCAATTGGAGGCCTCGCTGAATGGCAAGCTGGTCGATCTGGTGATTGCCGACATGGCGCCTAACATGAGCGGACTCAAAGATGTTGACCAGGCAGGGGCAACGTATTTGACAGAGCTCGCCCTGGATTTTTGTCAGCATTGGTTGAAACCGGGCGGCAACTTTCTGGTCAAAGTCTTTATCGGCAGTGGCTTTGAGGAAATTGTGAAACAAATGCGTGGCCAGTTTGCCAAAGTAGTCACACGTAAACCTAAAGCCTCGCGTGATCGTAGCAGTGAAGTGTATCTGCTGGGCTTGCAGCGAAAAGCTTGAATTGCAATGCTTTTTTGCGTTTAGTTTGATCGCACAAGCAAAAAAATGGGTATACAATGCCATTGAAGGCTTGAAATTATAGGCTTTGCCTCCATTATTTTCTTAGGGATTCTCCCTGCCTTTCGTTTTTAAAGTTAAGGAACCACTTTGAATAATCTACTGAAGAATATCGCGATTTGGGTAGCAATTGCCTTGTTGCTGATGACGGTATTTAATCAATTTAGCGGCACGGGAAGAAGCAGTGGCCAGGTGGTTTACTCTCAGTTCATGCAAGAGGTCAAGGATGGCCGCGTAGCCAAGGTGCAGATTGATGGTCGCTCCTTGCATGTGACTACCAACGAGGGCAAAAACTATGAGACATTCTCGCCTTCCGATCCATGGTTGGTATCAGACCTGCTTAAAAATAACGTTATCGTAGAAGCCAAACCAGAAGAGCATGAATCCATGCTTATGAGCATTTTTGTCTCCTGGTTCCCTATGATTCTCTTGATCGGTGTCTGGATTTTCTTCATGCGCCAGATGCAAGGTGGCGGCAAGGGCGGTGGCCCATTCTCGTTCGGCAAGAGCAAGGCACGTCAACTGGATGAATCCAACAACAGCACCACATTTGCTGATGTGGCCGGTTGCGATGAAGCCAAAGAAGAAGTGGCTGAGTTGGTTGAATTCTTGAAGGATCCTAGCAAGTTTCAGAAACTGGGTGGCCGCATCCCGCGTGGCGTATTGATGGTAGGCCCGCCTGGGACCGGTAAGACATTGCTGGCCCGTGCGATTGCCGGTGAAGCCAAAGTCCCATTCTTCAGTATCTCTGGCTCTGACTTTGTGGAAATGTTTGTTGGCGTGGGTGCTGCGCGTGTGCGTGACATGTTTGAAACCGCCAAAAAGAACTCCCCTTGTATCGTATTTATTGATGAGATTGATGCGGTCGGTCGTCACCGCGGTGCCGGTACGGGTGGCGGTAACGATGAGCGCGAGCAAACGTTGAACCAGATGTTGGTTGAGATGGATGGTTTTGAGGCCAATTCCGGTGTGATCGTGATTGCAGCAACCAACCGTGCCGATGTTCTGGATAAAGCATTATTGCGTCCTGGCCGTTTTGACCGTCAGGTTATGGTCGGCTTGCCAGACATCAAAGGCCGTGAGCAAATCCTCAATGTTCATATGCGTAAAGTGCCCATTGATCCAGATGTTAGAGCGGATATTCTTGCCCGTGGTACACCAGGCTTTAGTGGTGCTGATCTGGCTAACCTAGTCAACGAAGCGGCGTTGTTCGCTGCACGTCGTAATAAACGCACGGTAGATATGCAAGATTTTGAGGATGCCAAAGACAAAATCTTCATGGGGCCAGAGCGCAAGTCTATGGTGATGCGTGAAGAGGAGCGTTTGAATACGGCCTATCATGAGTCCGGGCATGCGGTGGTTGCCAAGTTGCTGCCGAAAGCGGATCCTGTGCACAAGGTCACCATTATGCCGCGTGGCTGGGCGCTGGGCTTGACCTGGCAGTTGCCTGAGCATGACCGTATCAGCAATTACAAGGACAAAATGCTGGAAGATATCTCGATTCTGTTTGGTGGCCGGATTGCTGAAGAAATCTTCATGCACCAGATGTCTACCGGCGCTTCGAATGACTTTGAGCGTGCGACTAAAATGGCGCGTGACATGGTGACCAAGTTCGGGATGTCCGATTCGCTGGGGACCATGGTCTATGCAGGTAGCGAGCAGGATTCCTGGATGGGCAGTATGTCTTCACGGACCGTCTCAGAAGCCACGCAGCAAAAAGTCGATGCTGAAATTCGCCGTATCCTGGATGAGCAATATGCGATTGCGCGCAAATTGCTTGAAGATAACCGCGACAAAGTGGAGGCGATGACTAAAGCCTTGATGGAGTTCGAAACCATTGATGCTGATCAGGTCAATGACATTATGGCTGGTTTGCCAGTGCGTCCACCCAAGCAGAAAAATGGACCTACCATTAGTTCTGGTGGCAGTGGTTCAGGCACCATGGTAAACCCGGCACCACAACCAACGGCAAAAGGCGATGATACTGAGACCTAAAGCCTAACTAAAGATTGAGGTTCAGGTTGGCCACATGTTTGTGACAACCTGGCTTTCAGTTAAAATAACAAGGCTGGCTTTTGCCAGCCTTTGTTTTTTTGGAAATCAATGACCTATGCTCTTTCATTGTGGACGTTTTCGTCTCAATTTTGACCAGCCCCAAGTCATGGGTATCGTCAATGTTACGCCGGACTCCTTTTCCGATGGCGGTCAATTCCAGCAGGTGGATGCCGCGGTGCATCATGCGTTGACATTGATCGAACAAGGCGCCGCGGTGCTCGATATCGGTGGTGAGTCTACGCGGCCTAATGCGACACCTGTCTCCCTGACCGAAGAATTACAACGCGTGGTGCCGGTGATAGAGGCCCTGGTCGCACGCGATATTCCCGTTCCGATCTCTATTGATACTTATAAGCCTGCCGTGATGCAGGCCGCGATTGCGGCTGGCGCCAGCATCGTCAATGATGTAAGAGGCTTGCAGGAACCTGGCGCGCTTGAGGTGGTTGCCAAGAGCGATGCTGGTGTTTGCATCATGCATATGCAAGGCATGCCGCAAACCATGCAGCTGGATCCTCGCTATGAGGATGTGGTGGCGGAGGTGAAACTGTTTTTGCAGACCCAGCGTGATATGTGTCTGGCGGCAGGCATCGCCCAAGACCGGATTATGCTGGATCCAGGCTTTGGCTTTGGTAAAACGCGCGCGCACAATATTGCCCTGGCCAAGGCTTTGCCTGAATTTAGCGAACTGGGCTGCCCATTGCTGGTTGGCCTGTCGCGTAAATCGGTATTGGGACAAATGACGGGCAACGATGTCGACGCCAGATTGCACGCTAGTGTAGCTGCTGCCGTAATTAGTGCCATGCAAGGGGCACATCTTTTACGCGTGCACGATGTCAAGGCAACGGTTGAAGCACTCAAGGTGGTTGCTGCACTTAAATAGCCAGCTCAGCATGACCATACACAAGCATAACGATTAAAGGATACACACATGGGTAAGCAATATTTCGGTACAGATGGCATTCGCGGACGCGTTGGAGAGTCGGTGATTACGCCAGAGTTTGTCATGCGCTTGGGCTATGCAGCCGGACGTGTACTGGCCAGCCATGAACACTTGCCTGCGGGTAAACGCCCCACGGTACTGATAGGCAAAGATACGCGGATTTCTGGCTATATGCTGGAAGCGTCCCTGGAGGCCGGATTGTCTGCTGCTGGGGTGGATGTGCTGCTGACTGGCCCCATGCCGACGCCTGCCGTGGCTTATCTAACGCGTGCCTTGCGTGCGCAGGCCGGCATTGTGATTTCTGCTTCACACAACCCTTATTATGATAACGGGATCAAGTTTTTCTCTGCACAGGGCACCAAGTTACCGGACGAGATCGAGTATGCGATTGAGGCCGCGCTGGCTCAGCCCATGCAGGTCATGGATTCCGCGCAACTGGGCAAAGCGAAGCGTGTCGATGACGCAGCGGGCCGCTATGTCGAATTCTGTAAAAGCACGTTTCCCAATCACCTTGATCTGCGTGGCCTCAAAATTGTGCTCGATTGTGCGCATGGCGCCACCTACCATGTCGCGCCGCCGGTGTTCCATGAGTTGGGGGCAGACGTCATCGCTATAGGCAATCATCCTGATGGCCTCAATATTAACGAGCAGGTGGGTTCCACTCACCCGCAAGCCCTGCAAAAAGCCGTGGTGGAACATCAGGCAGATTTAGGCATTGCCTTTGATGGCGATGGCGACCGTGTCATGATGGTCGATGGTGCAGGTAAGCTGCTGGATGGTGACCAGTTACTTTATATTATTGCCATGGGCCTGTATGCCAAAGGCAAACTCAAGGGCGGCGTGGCCGGTACCCTCATGACAAATTTGGCCCTGGAACACGCCTTGCAAAAGCATCAGATTCCGTTTGGCCGTGCCAATGTCGGCGACCGCTATGTGTTGGAGCTGTTGCAGGAAAAAAACTGGAAACTGGGCGGGGAGAATTCTGGCCATATCCTCACGCTGGATAAACACTCGAGTGGTGATGCGATTATTGCCGCCCTGCAGGTGTTGCAGTCCTTGCGTGAAAGCGGCAAGTCCTTGCAACAGCTGGGTGCTGACCTGACGCTATATCCGCAGGTGTTGATTAATGTAACCACCAAACAAAAGCTGGACTTGAACCAGGCGGCCGTGCAAACAGCTGTGCAACAAGCTGAGGCTGCGCTTAATGGAGAAGGCAGGGTCTTGTTACGCGCTTCTGGCACTGAGCCCAAAATCCGCGTGATGGTCGAAGGGTTGAACCAGAGTTTGGTGCAAGCCCAGGCCGAGCATTTAGCACAAGTGATCCGTCAACTGACTAATTGAGCAAACAACATATAGACGAATTTTCTATTTTCACAAATGCCTCAGTTTGCTGGATGGGTCTGTGATATCTGAATTTATCAGCTACCTTCAGCCCTTCGGCTTACATATTTTTGTGGCCTAGTGTATCTGGCATTCTCTTGAGGTTGTTTTACCTGCGTTGTCAAAATATCACTTTGGCAGCCACAAGAAAGCGGAAGATTTCTCACTTTTTATCATGCGGCCTGTTTGCCTTGATAAACCGTAAGGTGTGGAAAGGGAATCTCAATACCTTCTGCATCAAAGGCATTCTTGATCCGTTTCAGGTACTCACGTTTGATGGTCCACTGCTGTAAAGGAAGTACCTTTAAACGACAGCGAATGACAACAGCAGAGTCTGCAAGATTGTCGACTCCAGCCATCTCCAGATTATCCAAAATAATAGGTTTAAATTCGTCGTCCATACATAAGTCTGCTCCAACTTGAAGCATGACTTGTATGACGCGTGCCACATTCTCTTTGTAAGCTACACCAATATCCATTACCGCATAAGCAAAATCCCGCGAGCGATTGGTTACCGTGCTGATCTGGCCATTGGGCACATAATGCACATTGCCTTCGTAATCGCGCATCTTCACATAACGCAGCGTAATTTCTTCCACCAAGCCAGCTTTGTCGGCAATTTCCACGACATCATCTTTGCGAATCTGGTTTTCGAGTAGCAGAAAAAAGCCATTAAAATAATCCTTGACCAAGCTCTGTGCGCCAAAGCCCACTGCCAAACCAACGACCCCGGCTGCCGCCAGTACCGGGGCAATTGAGATCCCAAGCTCATGCAGGATTTCAACCACGGTAATCGCCAGAATCACGGTGGTGACGATATACCGCAGCACCATGCTGAGCGTGTTGAGGCGTTTGATCTCTTCCAGGTTGTCTACTTGCCTGGAGTTGAGCTTATCTCTGAGTTTCACAATCAGGCTTTTGCTCAGCCGGTTGAGAAAATAAGCCACGCCAATAATGAAAAAAATACGAAGCAGGGTTTTTACCAGCGCCAGTATTTCCGCAGGTTGCTCTATTCCTAAGTATGTAAACCAAGACATGGTGTCAAACACTCCTTTCGATCAATAAAGTAAATGCACTAACTGGAGAGCCAGTAAGCGGTCAGGGTCGGGATTTCTAGAGTCTCCTGCTCGGTGGAGATCGTTGAGCCACTGCATAAATCCGTCATCATCCTGGCTTTAAACAGGCCGCGTTGCTTAAACGGCTGCAGGTTGACCTGTTGCGCTTGTGTGGCAAAGTTGGCAATTACCACCACGTTGGCATGCATGCCAGAGGGTACATAGCGGTGGAAGGCGAACAGGTGCGGATTGTCTTGTGTAATCAGCGCGCGGTTGTTTAAATCGGCAAAGGCTGAAGTCTCCTTGCGGATCGCAATCAGTTGCTTGATCTGGCTGAAAATCCGTTGTTCGACGGTGCCTGGCTGGTGACGACGCGCCATCACCTCCCAGTCCAGTGTCGGTCTGTGTACCCAGCGGTTGTCGTGCATTTTGTTTTCATCTTGCAGATAACTGTCGTTATTGAGCGTACCAACCGCATCGCCATAGTAAATCAGCGGGATCCCGCCAAACGACAAAATCAGGTTATGCAACAAGACGATGGTTTTGATCGCATTTTCAATCGCCAGCGGATCCTGTGTTTGCAGGGCCATTTCCAGCCCGGCCAGTGACGCCAGCGCACCAGATATGCGGGCATCGCCGGTTTTTTTGTTGACGCCAAAGGCAAAGCCGCGTGCATTCGATTCAGGGTAATGTCCGGTGTAATAATCGACCAAAAAGCGGCGATGTGACACCGGTTCAAATCCGGCTTCGATAATGGCTTTATCACTAAAGCCCAGACCAATATCATCATGGCAGCGGACATAATTGAGCCAGGTTGCGCGGTCCAGTTTTTCCGGCAAGTCCTCCACACCCTTGGTCAATAATACGGTACGTTTGGTGGCGACTGCATCCCAAAGCAGTGCCATAAACGTGGCGTTATAGGCAATTTCACATTCCTTGGCGTTGATGGCATCTTCACCAAAGTATTTGATAATTTCGGTCGGCGAAACTATCGCCTCGGCAATAAAGATCACGCCGGGGGCTGCAATCTGGCAACAATCCTTGAGCAATTGCAAAATCAGGTGGGCTTCGCGCTCGTTCTGGCAACTGCTACCGATTTTTTTCCACAAAAACGCTACGGCATCCAGCCGTAGAATATCTACGCCCTTGTTTGCCCAAAACAGGATGATGTCCACCATCTCAATGAACACAGCAGGGTTGGTGTAGTTGAGGTCCCACTGGTAATGATTAAAGACCGTCATCACCCATTTTCCAGTGTCGGCGTTAAAGGTAAAACTGCCTGGGGCCTGTTCAGGAAACACTTCCGGCATGGCGCTTTCAAACATGTCAGGCAGCGTGCGGTCAGGATACATGAAGTAATAATCCTGATAGGTCTGGTTGCCTTGTTTGGCTTGTTGCGCCCAGGCATGCTCATCTGAGGTATGGTTGACCACCACATCCAGCGTTAGCAGGATTCCGCACTGCTGCATGGCGGCAATCAACTGTTCCAAATCCTCCATGGTGCCATGGCGCCCATCCACTTTCCTAAAGTCGCGCACCGCATAGCCGCCATCATTCTCATGCGCCGGGCAGTCACAAATCGGCATGATATGCACGAGATTGATGCCGAGATCTTGCATATAGGGCAGCTTGTCACGCATATTGGCCAGGCTGCCCGCAAAGCCCTGGCTGTAGAGCGCCATACCCACCCACTTTTGCTGCATAAACCAGTCATGGTTTTTTTCGCGCTCCAGGTCTTTTGCGCGCAAATGTGGCGCGCGCTGTGCATATTGTGTCGCCAGCACTTCCACCAGCCGCCCCAGTTGTGGCTTAAAGTCTTCGCGCTGACCATAAAGATGCTGAAACAGCGAATAAATGGCGTAAAAGTTAGCGCCCAGCCGGGTATAAAAATAGTGCCAGTCTTTGCCAGCCGGTTGTTTGAACGAAGACAGAATCTCGTTCAACACCGCGTGGGAAATTTGTTCGTACATGTATCGAGGTCCTTGTTGATCTGATTATTTCAGGCTGTTGAGCTGCCAAATTTATAATGGCGCATGCCCTCCAGAATGCCGTGGGCATGCGTGGCCTCGGCAAAAAAGATCCGTGGCATGCCTTTTAAATGTGCCAATTCTTCGCTATGGTTACCCACTACGACGGCCATGGTGTCGCCCATCAGCATCTCAATATCATTGCCAGAGTCGCCTGCCACCAAGAAGTTGGCCAGTGGCAAATCCCATTTGTAAGACAAATAGCGAATGGCATGGCCTTTGGAAGCGCGAACCGGCAAGATATCCAGAAACTCACCATGTGAATAAATGATTTGCGCGTGCAGCCCCTGCTTGCGCAGATGCTGGCGGATTTTTTTCACAGGCGGCATCTTGCTGGCATCCACCACATAAGAAATTTTGAATTCACGCTGATTTTCAGCAGATTGCAGACGTAGCCCAGGCAACTCCGCTAACGCTTTTAGCAAGTCATCACGTCGCCATAAATGGCGGATATGGTTAGCCCAGCCGATATCTGGCGTGCGGTTGAGCCCATAGTGAATTTCCGAGCCGACGGAGGTAATGAGCACATCCGGGATAGGAATATTGTTTTTACGCAATATCTCAATCGCACTCTCCAGTGGGCGCCCGGTGGCGATGCCAAAAATGTTATAGCCGACATTGGCCACCAGCCATTCCACCAGGTCAAGCTGCCCCTGTTGGTTGCCAAGCAAGGTGTTGTCTATGTCTGTGATAAATGCATATTTTGCCAGCGGGATCGGTGACTTGCCTTGATGCAGCGCGACTTGCTGCTTGCGCAGATTTTTGCGTTGTTTTCTTAGCAGTTGGTGTACCTCTCTGACATATTTGTTCACATGACCCGCCCAGGTGTAATGGCGTTTGACGTTCAAGACGCCGCTCTTGGCCCATTTGCGCCAGCGTGCTTTATCCGTGAGAGCTGAGAGCAGTGCGTCTGCAATCGCATCGCTATTGAGTGTGTCTACAAGCAAGCCATGATGACAATTGGCCAGAATATCGCGCGGGCCGCCATCATCTGGCGCAATCACCGGCAGGCCGCAAGCCGCGGCTTCGAGCAAGGTCAGCCCAAAAGGCTCAGTAAAGGCGGCGTTGATAAATACGCCACGGCTTTTGGCCGCCATGCGGTACAGCTCTGGGATATCTTCTTGCGCATGACTTTTGGGAATTGCTACTTTGCCCCATAAGTCATAGGCATCAATATCCAGCAGCAATTCATTCAACACCTGTGCCTGCGATTTTTCCAGGTCTCGAATGCGCTCTCGGCTACCGGCGACCAGCACCAGGTTAGCCTTCTTTTGCAGCGCCGGGTGGCTGCCATAGGCGGCTAGCAAGCCCTTGATGTTTTTGCGCACCTCGGGCCGGCAAATACACAAAATCATCGGCTTTTTCGGGTCATGCAAAAAGCGACGGATACTCTGCTCCAGCGTTGCCGGTATTGTCCGGCGGCCTGGCGGCGAAAAGCGCGATGTGTCTGTGCCGGGCGGGATCACGCGGAAGCGCTGATGATCGGCTTGCGCATACATGCCATACTGCAGCTCAACCTCCTGGCGTGTGCTGGTCACGATCATCGAGGCATGCTGAATTAGCGCATCCTCCTCGGCAATGCGGCGCTCAAAATTAAACTGCTTTTCAATCTTGTCTGCCTTGCGGCCACTGGAAAGCAGCCGCGCCTGCTTGGGTTTGCCCAGTGAATGGCCAGTATGAATGAGCGGAATGCCCAGCAGCATAGACAACTGGCGGCCCACATAGCCGGCGTCGGCATAGTGGGAATGGATCACATCTGGCAAGCGTCCTTGTTGACGTAAATAGTGTAGGCAACGGTCCACCATCTGATCCAGATGTGGCCATAACAACTCTTTGCGGAGATAGCGCTTGGGCCCGCATGGAAAGCGGATAATGCGCGCCTTATCGCTAAGTTTCTCTTCAGGCTGCGCATAATCGCTCGCCACCTGCGGGTCGTCGATCAACCGCGTCATCAGGTCGACCTTGCCGACCTGCGGATGCTCCGCCAACGCATTTGCCAAATCCAGTACATAAGTGCATTGCCCGCCGGTATCGGCATCCACGCCCAGCTCAAGTTGCTGGCCACGAATCAAGCCATGTACGCTGATTAGCAACACGTACAAGGATTCTGAGGGTTCTTTTTTATTCACACGCATGGCTACCTCCACTGGCTCACCACAAAGCAAGGCAATTGCACCTCAGGCCTGGCAACTGCAATTGATCATGATGAAAAATGCTGCAGGACTTCACGTCCATTAGATTGAAAGATGCTGCTTGCATCCATGTTTTCCGCAAAGGAAATAAGCGGGATATCAGGCCTGTAATACCCCTATTTCAACTACAGGCTATTAAATTGACATCAATTTAAAATAAAAAGTTTCAACTTTTAACAAGATTGCAGGCAATAAAAAAGCCCTGACCAACAGGGCAGGGCTGATTTTTTGCATGAGTTAGAGGCTAGTAGGCT
This sequence comes from Methylophilus sp. DMC18, assembly GCF_056314005.1. Lineage (NCBI taxonomy): Bacteria > Pseudomonadati > Pseudomonadota > Betaproteobacteria > Nitrosomonadales > Methylophilaceae > Methylophilus > Methylophilus sp. DMC18. The sequence continues at coordinate 346,875 of NZ_JBQUZE010000001.1, forward strand.
TGACCGGTAGCAAAGAATACGCCACCCGCAATATGGTGGATGGTGCGTAACTCGTCATGCCCCTCAAAATGCCATTGGCCATCACTAAATACACGCGCATCGGCATGCGCCGCGATCACTTCAGCAATAAACAAGTCGTAAGTGTTCTGGTTATGCGGCTCGGGGATGATTTTGCACTCCAGCCACGCCACGCAATCCTTCACCAGCGGCGCGCTGATCTTGTCTGCAGCAAAGGTCTCAATGCCATATTCCGCAAACTTGTCGCTGTATTGCAAATCGCGGCCGCTGATACTCCCTACCTTTTTCACCATCTCGATTTGTTTTACGCAGGGCAGGTTAATCGCAAAAGTCCCTTCTGCTTCCATCAGTTCGCGAGTGTAAGTTTTGCTGTCAATCACGACAGTGACTTTGGGTGGATTGAAGTCTAACGCGCAGACCCAGGCGGCGGCCATGATGTTACGTTGGCCGGCATGGGCAGCTGTGATGATGGTTGTGGGACCGTGGTTTATTAACTTAGTGGCTAGTGATAATGAGAGTCTACTCACAATTAATTTCTTAATTCTTTAAAGACGTCTTTAACTGTTTTGAAGATATCAAGATAGCTAATCATTAAAAACCATATTGAAGGCAAATATGCTAAGAATAATATTTGGTTGTAAATGGATACATTTACTCCATCATTAGTTAATATCATTTTAAAAGCAGTAAGTAATGCGCCCCATAAAACTGCAACTCCATAATAAATCGTTGCTTTAAAGGCTCGATCAGCTGCTAACAAACTAGCTGCATGATTTTCAGTTGGGACAGCACGAGCTCTACTATAAAGCAAACTGGTTAATGCAATAAGCGTAGCTAAGGGCCCTAAAATATAAATTCCCGTAGACTCAACTTTAGAATTTAATATTAATGATTCCGTTGTGACATAGATTATTGCAGCTGGAATACCATAAGTTGCTGTGTCTCTAAGAGCTTTAGAAATAATACTCAAAACTATTTCAATCGTTTTAATAATTAGATTTTTGCTTAATACGAAAAATCCTTTAAGTCTTTTGTAATAGTGACGGAATGTCATTTTACTTTTGCCAAGTATCCTTTAACGTCACCGTCCTGTTAAACACAGGCTTGCCAGCCACACTATCTTTGCGGTCGGCGACAAAATAGCCGTGACGCTCAAACTGGTAACTGTCGCCTGGGTTGGCTTCCTGGGCGCTTTGTTCCAGCTGGGCAGTGATGACTTTGACTGAGTCCGGGTTAATGTCTTCTAAAAAGTCTTTGTCGCCGCTGCCTGGGTGTGGGTCTTTAAACAGGCGGTCGTACAGGCGGATTTCGGCAGTGTAAGCGTGCTTAGCGCTGACCCAGTGGATATTGCCTTTGACTTTGACGCTATCAGCCCCCGGCGTGCCGGACTTGGTGTCTGGCAGGTATTCACAATGCACGGTAGTCACGTTGCCGGCAGCGTCTTTTTCACAGCTGAGGCATTTGACCACATAACCATAGCGCAAACGCACCATATTGCCTGGGAACAGGCGGAAGTAGCCTTTGGAAGGTTCTTCCATAAAGTCTTCGCGCTCAATCCATAGCTCTTTGGAGAGTTTGACCACGCGTTTGCCGAGTTCAGGGTTTTGCGGGTGGTTAGGGGCGTAGCAATCTTCGTCTTGGCCTTCTGGGTAGTTATCAATCACCAGTTTGATCGGGTCGAGTACGCCGATTTTGCGCGGTGCAGATTCGTTAAGCACTTCTCGCATGCAGTCTTCGAGGATGCTGTACTCTATCCATGAGTCCGCTTTAGACACGCCGATGCGGTCAGTGAATAGTTTGAAACCTTCAGGAGCATAGCCACGGCGACGCGCGCCCGCCAGTGTCGGCAAGCGAGGGTCGTCCCAGCCAGTTACGTGTTTTTCTTCGACCAGTTGAATCAGCTTGCGTTTGGAGAGTACAACATAGGTCAGGTTGAGGCGTGCAAACTCATACTGGTAAGGCACCGGTTTGTTAATCATTCCGGCATCAGCCAGATTGTCCATCAGCCAATCGTAGAAAGGGCGCTGGTCTTCAAATTCTAGCGTACAGATGGAGTGGGTGATGGTTTCCAGGGCATCCTCAATCGGATGCGCGAAGGTGTACATAGGGTAGATGCACCATTTGTCACCGGTGTTGTGGTGGTGGGCGCGGCGGATACGGTAAATCGCGGGGTCACGCATATTGATGTTGGGCGAGGCCATATCAATTTTCGCGCGTAACACCATGCTGCCATCGGCGTGCTTACCATCGCGCATTTCTCTGAAGATGCGCAGATTTTCTTCTGCACTGCGGTCGCGGAATGGCGAGTTTTTACCTGGCTCGGTCAGCGTGCCGCGGTTGGTACGCATTTCATCGGCGCTTTGCGCATCGACATAGGCTTGTCCGCGTTGAATCAAGGCCTCGGCAGCGGCATACATAAAGTCAAAATAATCGCTGGCAAAGTAGAGATTGTCTTCTTTGCTGCCATCCGGGCGCGTATTGTCCCAGTCAAAGCCCAGCCACCGCACCATCTCAGTGATGCTATCTACATATTCCTGGCTTTCTTTTTCTGGGTTGGTGTCGTCAAAACGCATATGACAGATGCCGCCATAATCACGCGCTAACCCAAAGTTGAGAAACACCGATTTGGCATGGCCGATGTGCAAATAACCATTCGGCTCGGGCGGAAAACGGGTGCGAATTTTAGCAAAATCGGTTTGTCCGGTGGCGTGATGCGCGGCATCGCCTGGCGTACCAGCCCATTTCTTTTCGGCATATTTTTCTTCGGTAAGGTCTCTATCAACAATAGCGCGGATAAAATTGGAGGCGGCGGGGATCGGTTCTTTTTGTGTAGACATGGCGGTTCTTGAAGTTGCTAAAGTGTGCTTATTTTACACGGTTAGCGACCTGACCCAAAACGCTTAATACAGGGCGTTTCGGGCTTTTATCGCCCGGCCTGACAGGGCGGGTATGCTACACTCCGGGCTATGAATATACGCATGATTATCGCCACTCACCGGTTGTTATGAACAAGCTGGCATTTCCTATTCTTGCCGTGCTGGCGGATGGCAAATTTCACTCTGGTGAAGACTTGGCCCAACGTTTTGGCGTCACGCGCGCCACGGTATATAACGCGATTCAATCCGCTGAGCAGCTAGGCATCAAGGTGTTTTCAGTCCGTGGACGCGGGTATCGCTTGCCCAAGCCGCTGACCTTGCTCGATGCAGATCAAATTGCCCAGGCCTGTGGCGAGTATTCGCCCTGGTTTCATGTGCAAGTGCTGGCGCAGGTGGATTCCACTAACCGCTATTTGATGCAGGAGAGTGCGCGCGGTATTGCCCATGCGACCTGTGTGGCGGCGCATATGCAGACAGCCGGTCGCGGTCGACGCGGCCGTTCCTGGCATTCTCAATTGGGGGGTAGCCTGACTTTTTCATTGCTCTGGCGCTTTCAATGTGGCGCGGCTGGCTTGTCTGGCTTGAGCCTGGTGGTCGGTTTGGCTTTAGTACGGGCGTTGCACACGATGGGCTTAAACAGTGTGCGCTTAAAATGGCCGAATGACTTGCTGGTGTTGCAAGCGGGCAGTTGGCACAAGCTGGGTGGGATTCTGATTGAGCTGCAAGGGGATATGGAAGGCCCAAGTGCAGCGGTGATCGGCATAGGCCTCAATTTGGAATTGGAGGCCGACTTACAACAGCAGATTGACCAGGCGGCGATGGGCCTGAATCAGTTGGCGGGTGCGCCTGTAGACCCTAACCAGTTGCTCGGCCACTGCTTGAACCAGTTGGCGCAACACTTAAGCCTGTTTGCAGAGCATGGTTTTGCCTATTTTCAGCCCGAGTGGACGGCGTACCATGCTTTTGAGCAGCAAGCTGTGAATCTGCTGTTAGCCAATGGCCAGTCGGTTCCCGGTCGCGTGGTTGGCGTAGCTGAAGAGGGCAGTTTGCTGGTAGAAACCGCTGCCGGTATTCAGCGCTTTAACGCAGGCGAAATCAGCGTGCGGAGTGCGGCATGAAACTGCTGATTGACGCTGGCAATAGCCGCACCAAATGGGCCTGGTGTCCTGAGCAATCGAGCCAGCCGACAGCGCTGCAGATCAATACCCTGGATAATCAAGACTGGTTTGAGGGCACCGCACAGGCGCAAGCCTTGCACGCCGCGATCGCTAAGGCGAGCCGGATCTATTTAAGCAATGTGGCGGGCGAGCGCTGGCTGCAAGCCTTGCCCGAGCGGGATCAACGTTTGCAAGCTATTGTTGCCACCTCTTTAGCCTTGGGCTTGCAAAACAGCTACAGTCAACCCGCGCAATTGGGTAGCGACCGCTGGTGCAGCCTGTTAGCGGTATGGCGTAGCGAGGGCAAATCAGCATTGGTCGTCAGCGCGGGTACTGCGATGACGATGGATGCGCTGCTAGTCAAGCAAGAAGTTAAACAAGCACAGGCGATGTTTGCTGGCGGCAGTATCCAGCCTGGGTTACGACTGATGTGGCAAAGTTTGCAACAAGGCGCGGCGCAACTCGATTATGTCTATCCCGACCTTGAAACTGGTACCGATGGCTTTGCGCAAAATAGCCAGCATGCCATGTGGGTGGGCTGCGTGCAGGCGCTGGCTGCTTCGGTGGCTGCCCAATATGCGCGCTTGTGCCAGCAGCTGGATCATGTGCCTTTATTGTTCATGAGTGGCGGTGATGCAGATTTAATCGCCAGATATTTGCCGCATGCATTGTCAGCACAGGCGATTATTGTGGATAATCTGGTATTAAAGGGATTGGCCTGCCTGGCTGAGTGTTCAGACGAATGAAAAGTATAAGTGAATGAAAAAAATATTCTGGATATTGGTATTGCTGAATGTGGTGGTGTTTGCTTATTTTGAGCGCGATGCCCTGTCACCTGCCGTCAGTAGCCTCAAACCAGAGCTCCAGCCACAGCAAATTAAAATCCTCACCGAGCAGTCGTTGTCGTCTTACCCCACGCGCCATCCAGAGGCGGCGGTAAACGAGCCTTCCGATTCGGTATTGCAGCCTGCTGATAGCCATGGGCCTGCCAGTGAGACAGTGTCAAAACCAGATGCCCAGGGAGCTGAAGCTAAATTGCCTGAAACCAAGCCATCTGAGCAAAAATCTCCTGATCCTAACAAGCCAGAGAGCTCCAAAGTGGTAGAAGCGAAACCCGCTGAAGCAAAGCAGGCAGAAAAAGCCCCGTCGGCTAAACCCGCAGAACAACATACCGCGACGGCTGGCGCATGCTATGAGTGGAGCAGCTTCAACACGGCACGCTTGAATGAAGCCTTGAGCCTGGCGCAGCAACTCAATATCAAGACCCATACCAATCTGATCGGCAGTCCGCAGGATAATGTGCGTTACTGGATTTATAAACCGCCGCTACCTACTGCCGAGGCTGCGCAAATCAAAGCCGATGAATTGCGTAAACTCGGTGTGGAGGATTTCTTTGTTGTGCAAGACGACCCCAAATGGCGCCACGCGATCTCGTTCGGTGTTTTTCGTGATGAAAAACTGGCCGATAAGCTCATGCTAGACCTCAAAAATAAGGGGGTAAAATTGTTGATTAAAGCGACCCGTAATGGCGGTCAGGCGGTCATCAAAATGCAACAGGTCTCGCCACAACAACTTGTCGGTTTGCAAAAGGCGCGTTCGCAGTTTCCAGATGCCGTGCTTAAAGAAATACCTTGTAATTAAAATTCACAAGGCGTTAAAACGATAGACATCAAAAAACCCGCATTCGCGGGTTTTTTGATAATCAATCCTACTGCTGTGCTGCTTTTTGAGCTTCTGCTGCTTTTTTGGCCGCTTCTTCTTCCTTGGCTTTATCTTCTTGAATTTTCTTCAGCAAATCCCCATTGGCTTTCAGGCCTGTCATGATTTGATTATCTACATTGTTTTTACGATCAAACACAAGACTATCGCCTAAAATCACTTTTACCCAGTCTGGATAGCTGTAAGCCGTCCCCTTGTTGTGATCAACAATCGCGCCTATGCCACCGCCAAACAGAATGTTACCCCACATCCCGCCATTGGCTCTGGAGACCAGAACAGCAAAACCAGACTCTGCATTATCCTTTTGACATTTAATTTCGAGGTTTTGACCAGAGCGATGCACAACCAGGCTACCCGGTGTTTTGGTGGACCACTCACCGCGCTCATTTTTTGCCGTACATTTGGCATCCTCGACGAGTTGATCTTGTTTGTTGTATGTTTCAACGCGAATCGGTTGATTTGAATCTTTGGTAATTGACGCACAACCCGAAAAAAGAAGGCTGCTTGCCATCACAAAAGCGACGTGATGATATTTCATATACTCCCTTATGTTGTTATTAGTTAACTCCCGTGAGCAGGAGTTAACTAATATTATAGAGGGCAGGTATATTTTTAGTAAGAGATGTTAATAAATTTATGTTTGCCGCTTTTTCGGTGGCAGCATATCGGTGATGGTGCCTTCCTTGAGTTCAGCGGCAAAGCATACTGTTTCAGACAAGGTGGGGTGTGCATGAATGGTCAGGCCCAGGTCATGCGCATCGGCGCCCATTTCAATCGCCAGCACAGCTTCTGCTAGCAGCTCGCCAGCATTGACGCCAACGATTCCGGCACCAATCACACGGTGAGTGTCTTTGTCGAAAATCAGTTTGGTTGCGCCTTCGGTACGCGCGATAGACAAGGCGCGGCCACTGGCAGCCCACGGGAAGCTGGCTTTTTCGATCTCAATGCCTTTGGCTTTGGCTTCGGTTTCGGTGAGGCCCACCCAGGCCACTTCTGGGTCCGTATAGGCGACGGAAGGGATAACACTGGCGACAAATTCGACCTTGTGACCGGCAATCACTTCTGCGGCTACTTTCGCTTCATGCGTGGCTTTATGGGCCAGCATGGGTTGGCCAACAATATCACCAATCGCAAAAATGTGTGGGACATTGGTACGCATTTGTTTGTCGACGCTAATGAAGCCACGGTCATCGACGACCACGCCAGCGTTTTCGGCACCAATATTTTTACCATTCGGGCGGCGACCAATAGAAACGAGCACGCGGTCATATTTTTGCGTCTCTTGCGGCGCATTTGCACCTTCAAAGTCTACATAAATCCCATCCGCCTTGGCTTCGATCTTGGTGACTTTGGTCGACAACATAATGCTTTCAAAACGTTTTTCCATGCGTTTTTGCAGTGGACGCACCAGGTCGCGGTCACAACCGGTAATCAGGCCGTCCATAAATTCCACCACGCTCACTTTAGAGCCCAGCGCGTCGTAGACCGTCCCCATTTCGAGGCCGATAATGCCGCCGCCAATCACCAGCATACGGCCTGGGATATCGGCAAGAGCGAGTGCGCCAGTGGAGTCCATGATGCGTTCATCTTCAGGCGCCCCCGGGAATTTGGTGGCTTGTGAACCTGCGGCAATAATCGCATTCTCAAAACCGACCAGGGTGACTTTGCCATCGGCGCCGGTGACGGCAATCTGGTTTGGGCTAGTAAATTTACCGACGCCATTGACCACCGTGACACCGCGCGCCTTAGCCATCTGGGCCAAGCCACCAGTCAGCTTGCCGACGACATCGTTAGCTTTCCAGTTGCGCAGTTTGACGAGATCAATGTCTGGTTTGCCAAAGCGCAAGCCATGATGTTCGGTTTCTTGCGCTTCAGTAATGACTTTAGCCGTGTGTAACAAGGCTTTGGAAGGGATACAGCCTACATTGAGGCAGACGCCACCAAGTGTTGGATAGCGTTCTACCAGAACCACTTTCAGGCCAAGGTCGGCTGCACGGAAGGCGGCAGTATAGCCGCCAGGCCCGGAGCCCAATACCATGACCTGGCAGGTGACATCATGATTACCTGTCGGTACCGCTGGGGCAGGGGCTGCCGAAACTGGGGCAGCGGGCGCCGCTGTGGCGGTGGTTTGTGTGGCGGGTGTAGCAGCAGGTGCTACGGCAGGTTGTGCTGCTGTCGTGGTTGATTCAGCACTTTCCAGCAGCAAGATCAGGCTGCCTTTGGCGACTTTGTCACCCACCTTGATTTTTAACTCCTTGACCACGCCAGCATGTGAGGAAGGAATGTCCATGGAAGCTTTGTCAGACTCCACAGTAATGAGGGAATCTTCTTTGGCCACGGTATCGCCGACGGCGACCAGCACTTCAATCACATCGACACTGTCAAAATTGCCGATATCCGGCACCACTATTTCAACCATTTGACTCATGAAAACCTTATATATGCGTTAGTTTTGCTATTTTATCACCAAAAGAACAACCGCACTTTTGGCTTGTCACTGCTTGATTGTCCCGATAGATGTTTCAATCGCATCGAGCATCAGCGTTTACCGGGGGCGGTTGTGACCGGTTTAACCGCTGTGGCTGGCTTCATGGTGCAGGTTTCATGGCCGTAATTGCCGCCCGTATCATCTGGTTCGTAATAATCGTTTTTAAAGGTCCAGCCGGCCTTGCCCACTTTGCTGAATTGACCCATGCCGGTGGAGAATTCTGCATATTTGGCATCAGACAGTTTAAAGGTCATTGCCAACTGTTTGCCACGGGTAATGGCCTGGCCAGTGTAGCTTTGCTTGTTTTCCGTGTGTGTTGCCAGCTCGTAGACGGAAACTTGTGCTGTGCTGTTGCGGCGGTTCTTTTTGAGATAAATGGTCACTTCATAATCGCCGACAGCAATATTGTTGCCTTTGCACAAATATTCACCACTGTAATCCGGTGACGCGGCAGGGGCTGAAAACGCAGTGGATGAAAAGATTGCGAACAGACTAAAGGTGATTAAACAGGATTTAACGTTCATATGACTTCTGAAATAAATTTTTGGCGTGAGAAAGTTTAAAAGCCTGAGTTTTTTGCGAGACTTTTGAATACATTTCATCATAATTGCAATTACATAATTTACCAAGTCTCTTTTAGTGTTTTTGTCGCTTGCAGCTTGTAAAAGCAGGGCGCAAGCCTAGGTGATTTATGAGAGAATAGCCGCTATTTTTAGCAACCTCGTGACAAGGTGACCATATTGCAGCGTTTGTTATCAAGAATTTCACCCATCGTCTGGCTGACCTTGTTTTTACTTGGCTCCGTTTACTACGTCTGGCGATTGCAGCAACCACAAGTGTTGCTTGAGGTGGATGCGGATGCGTTGCCCCTGCAATGCATCTCTTATTCGCCTTATTACAAGCCTGGCATGAGTCCGCTGGTCAAGGATATGCATGTCGATCCGCTGCAGATTGAACAGGATTTACAAGCCTTGTCCAAAGTCACGCGCTGTGTGCGCACTTATTCCGTCGGCCAGGGGATGGATTATGTGCCCAAGGCTGCTCAAAAACTGGGAATGAAAGTCATTCTTGGCGTCTGGATCGGTTGGCTGGAAGATCTCAACCAGGCAGAGCTCAAGCTAGCGGTGCAGCAAGCGAACCAGTATCCGGAGACCGTGCGTGGCATTGTGGTAGGGAACGAGGTCTTGTTGCGCGGCGAGCAGTCCGAGCCCAAGATGCATGGCTACCTGCAATGGGTGAAAGCCAATACCAAGGCGCCAGTCACCTATGCCGATGTGTGGGAGTTTTGGCTCAAGCATCCTACTTTAGAGCAGGACGTGGACTTCGTCACCGTGCATATTCTGCCCTATTGGGAAGATAAGCCGGTTGCCATTGATCAGGCGGTTGCCCATACCGCCTCGGTGATGGGACATTTGGGTACAGTCTTTAAAAAACCTATTTTGATTGGTGAAACCGGCTGGCCATCGCAAGGTCGTCAACGTTTCTGGGCCAAGCCGAGTGCGATTAATCAAGCCAAATATATGCGTGGTTTTTTGCAGGCCGCCAAGCAGAGTCAATGGCAATATAACGTGATTGAAGCCGTGGATCAGCCTTGGAAGCGTGAGCTGGAGGGCACGGTCGGGGGGTATTGGGGCGTGCTTGATACGGACCTAAAACCCAAATTCAGCTTGCAGGGAGCGATGGCTGAGCGTGCAGATGGCTTGCAACCCTATCTGGCCGCGCTCGGGCTGGGGCTGCTATTCGTTGCCTATGGATTTTATCGCCATCGCCCAGCGAATCAATTGGCGTTACTCGCATTAAGCGGCATGCTGCTGGGCTTGCATGCCTATCTGCAACTGGAATATGTACACTTGGCGGCCCGTAACTCTCTAGAGCTGAGCATGCTGGCTGGGCTTGCCGTGCTGGGTTGGGGACTGCTTGGCTTACAGCTCAGGCAGTGGCTGGGGTTGAACGCAAAAGCTTGCCTGGAACAAGCCGCGCTCCGACTGCTGGCGGTCGGATTCTTGCTGACCAGTGGCGCGCTTGCAGTCAATGGGCGCTATCTGGATTTCCCCATCATCTTGGTCTGCCTGCCATTGGTCGCGATCACGATTTCTTTATTAATGCCACTCGCTCAGACTGGTCAAACAGGGGCCGTCAATGCTGGATTCTGGCTGGTGGCTGCACTGCTGGTCATGGCTGCCAATTGCGCCGTGGCCGTGGCGATCATGGAGCCAGGGAATACCATGGCCTGGTGGTGGACTGCTCTCTGCGGTGTTGCCTTGCTGATATTACCTCTCAGAAGCCTACAAGTAGGTATTCCGCTGACAGCCAACGCTGCTGATTCAGCGTATCATTCAGTTTAAAACAATAACTCATCAATAACGGGAAGTGTGAGAAGTGATCGTTTCATGGTTTAAAAAATTGCTGCCAAGTCTGGCGTTTGCGATAGTCTTTTCAGCGTTGCATTTTGGCCTCTGGACGCTGGCCAACCGGGCGCTGCCACTGATCAGTGTCAAGCCGGAAGTCAATGGATTTGCCTATACCGGTTACCGGGCCAACCAAAGCCCGCTCGAAGGGCAGCATCCGAACACCGCCGAACTGGCGCAAGATCTCGACCTCATGCATAAACATACGCGCCACATTCGTATGTATTCATCACTAGATTTGAACGAGGTGATCCCGCTGGCCGCCAAGCGCAATATGAATGTGATTGCGGGGGCCTGGATAGATGCAGACAAGCAGAAAAATACGCGGGAAGTGTCTGCCTTGCTCGAAAAGCTGGAAAACTACAGCAATATTGACCGTGTGATTGTTGGCAACGAATCGCTGTTGCGTAACGATTTGCCGGTTCCGTCCTTGATTGAATACCTGGATTTTGTCCGCGAACATAGCAATGTGCCGGTGTCTACCGCCGAGCCTTGGCATGTCTGGCTCAAACACCCGGAGTTGGTGAAGCATGTGGATTATATTGCGGTACACCTGCTGCCTTACCATGAAGGCGTGCCCGTTGAAAAAGCCGTGCAATACACCATTGAACGCTATAACCAGCTCATGGAAGCTTATCCCCGTAAAAAAATCGTGATCACCGAGGTAGGCTGGCCCAGTCGTGGTCCAGCGATTGGCGCTTCTGTCGCCAGCGAAGTCAACCAGGCGCGTTTTATCCGCGAGTTCCTGGCCCGTAACTCCATAGAGGATCTGGATTTTTACCTGATGGAGGCGTTTGACCAGCCCTGGAAAGTTGCGCTGGAAGGCTGGGCGGGTGCCTATTGGGGCATGTATAACGCTGATCGCCACCAGAAATACTCCCTGCAAGACGCGGTACCACCGAATACGCGCTGGATTGCCAAAGCCACTTGGTCTACGGTGCTGGCATTTATCCCGATGATGTTTATTGCCTGGCGCTTTAAGCACTGGGGCATAGGGGGCGTATTGTCGATGGCAGTGTTGTTTCAGGCCTGTATCACGACCTTGACCATTGCCTGGAATCTGCCAGGGGACTACTACTACACCTTGCGCGATTTTGTGGTTCTGATCGGGCTGATATTGGGTATTGCACTGACCTCGATGGTGTTGATGATCTACGCCGCCGAATTTAGTGAGGTCATGTTTAAACCTTACTGGCGGCGGTTCTTTAAACGCGCCCAGCCATTACCTGCCGATCAGGAGTTATTTGTCTCTATCCACCTGGCCTGTTACAACGAGCCGCCAGAAATGGTCATTGCCACGATTGATAGCCTGCGCAATCTCAACTACACGCATTATGAGGTGATCGTGGTGGATAACAACACCAAGGATGAGGCGAAATGGAAGCCGCTTGAGGCTTATATGGCGAATATGCCAGATAACTTCCATTTTTATCACTTGCCTTCCTGGCCAGGCTTTAAAGCGGGCGCGCTGAATTTTGCACTGGATAAAACCCACCCGAATGCGCAAGTGGTGGGGGTAGTCGATGCTGACTATGTGGTGACACCAGACTGGTTGTCCGACCTCGTCCCTCATTTTCAGGAATCGCAAGTGGCGGTCGTACAAGCACCACAAGCCCACCGTGAATGGGAAAATCATTTCTTCCACCGCATGTGTAACTGGGAGTTTGAAGGTTTCTTCCGCATTGGCATGCATCACCGCCATGAGCGTAATGCGCTGATCCAGCATGGCACCATGACACTGATCCGCCGTGAGTCGTTGCAAACGCTGGGCGGCTGGTCTGAGTGGTGTATTTGTGAGGATACCGAACTTGGGTTGCGATTGCTCGAGAGAAACATGGAGTTGCGTTATATTGATGAAACCTTTGGGCGTGGCTTAACACCGGCCAACTTCAAAGCCTTGAAATCACAACGTAATCGCTGGGCATTTGGGGCGATGCAAATACTTAAACATCACATGCCAAAGTTGTTGGGTAAATCATCACTCAACTTTAGTCAGCGCTACCACTTTTTGACTGGCTGGTTTGGCTGGTTTGGGGAGGCCTTGCAACTGATATTCACCATCGGTTCTATCGGCTGGACGATTGCCATGTTGGCATTCCCTAAATACTTCAGTTTGCCAGTGGTGGTCATGATTGTTCCCATACTGTGTTTCCTGGCGATCAAGGCCATTCTGGGACCAGTCTTGTACCGCAAAACCATGCATTGCAGCTGGATGGATATCTTTGGCGCTTCACTGGCCAGCTTGGGTTTATCACATGCCATTGCTCGGGGTATCATCAGTGGCCTGACACACAAGGCAGGCGTCTTTGTCGTGACGAATAAAACCAAAGCCAAACTTAGTAATTGGCAGCTGATCGCGCCAATCAAGGAGGAGTTGACGATTCTGATCTCTCTGTTGCTCAGCGCAGCAGCCATGCTGTATTCGCGCGGTTTTAGCAACCTGGATGCGCAATTGTGGGTTTCCATGCTGGCGCTGCAATCCCTGCCGTACTGGAGTGCATTGGCATGCCAGTGGATATCGGAACGCAAGTAGACCAAGCAACGCAAGACCATCTTGATGCTTTTCCACCCGAGCGGGTGGAAAAGCCACTTATATACAAAGGGCGTGCGGCCAGCAGCAATCAGGTCAGCCGCTTTGATCCACATCGCCGCGAAATCATAGATGACGGCTGGGGCAGTCTGGATGAAGAGGCGCCTGCCCTACGCACAGAAGTCATGCTGGATGCGGCTAAAAGCATCATCAATTACATTCAATCTCCAGACCTGCCGTTTGATCGTACCCTGAATCATTACCGTGGCTGTGAGCATGGCTGTATTTATTGCTATGCCAGACCCACGCATGCCTATCTGGGGCTTTCTCCCGGCCTCGATTTTGAGTCACGCTTGCTCATGAAGGCGGAGGCTGCTGAGCTCCTGAAAAAGGAATTGGCACACCCCAAATACCGATGTGCGCCGATTGCTATTGGCATGAATACGGACAGCTACCAACCCATAGAGCGTGAATATCAACTGACGCGCCAGGTGATTCAGGTGCTGAGTGACGCCAATCATCCCTTTAGCCTGGTCACCAAGTCCTCACTGGTTGAGCGTGATATTGACCTGATTGCGCCTATGGCGGCCAAGGGGTTGGCCAGTATTTATCTGAGTATTACCACGTTAGATCGTCAGATTGCCAGACGGCTTGAACCGCGGGCAGCCGCGCCTGAGCGTCGTTTTGAAACGCTGCGTAAACTGAGTGCGGCGGGCATTCCAACCGGCGTGATGGTGGCGCCGGTGATTCCGGCCTTAACAGACTGTGATATGGAAAAGATTCTTGAACAGGCGTATCAGGCAGGCGCGCGCAAGGCGGGCTATGTGTTTTTGCGCTTGCCGCATGAATTAAGTGATTTATTCCAGGCGTGGTTGCAACAATATTTTCCACTCAAGGCCGACCATGTCATGAGCTTAATCAAGCAAAGCCGCGGCGGTAAAACCTATCAAAGTGGTTTTGGTCAGCGCATGCGTGGTGAGGGCATATTTGCCGACCTGCTGGCGCATCGTTTTAAACTTAGTTGCCAGAAATTGGGCATGTCAGGCGAGCGGCTTGATTTGCGCACGGATTTGTTCTCTGCTGATCCTAGCTGGGGGCGTGCTATTAAGCCTCAACAACAATTCTCATTGTTCTAAAAAATATTTCGGTATGCATTGATTGAGATATAATTGCGTCTTATTCTCAATTAATAGCAACCCGAAATGTTTTATCGAAAGACACGATTGTCGCTGGTTGAGATTTTCACATCATTCTCAGAAAGCGCTTAGTGCAACATCCACGCCAACTCTCAGCCAATGCCCAACGTGCAAAAACCATCCGCTGGTTACGACAGGTGCATGGATGGTTAGGTTTATGGGGAGCATTACTGGGGTTGCTGTTTGGCGTCACCGGGATTCTGCTGGATCACCGCAATACCCTTAAAATCCCTGCAGTTCAAATCGAGCAAAAAGAAATTCAGCTGACAGTCCCTGCTGCTTATACCTCGACAAAGCAGGACTTTGTTCGATACCTGCAACAGACATTTGAGATTGACCATGCGCCTTTTCAAAAGAAGGCCAAGCCTGCATTCAAGACCCAATCTTCCGCACGGTTTATGGGTAAAACCTTAGCGCAGCCAGAAAAATGGGAAGTCGAATTCCGTATGCCGCAACTAAAACTCACTGCAGAGTACGTGGTGGGTAATGAATATGCGCTGGTACGCAAGGAAGAGGTAAATGCCTGGGGATTTTTGACCAACCTGCACAAAGGGACGGGCGCAAGTGTGGGGTGGGTACTTATGGCTGATACGTTGGCGGGTGGGCTGATTGTGTTGTCTATCACGGGTGTATTGCTCTGGACCAAAATGCGTCAGTCAAGATTGATATTGGCGGGATTGATGGGAAGTTCTTTGATAGTGGGCGTGTGGTTGACACTGGCGATGTTGTAACCATTGCTTGGAAAGTATTTAAGTAGCGCTTACGCTGTGGTTAGTTGGATTTATGTTAATATGTTGAATGATAATGATTATTATTTAATATAGAGAGTGATCCATGAAGTTCCAGACCGCGGCCCTGGTCGCAGCCACCTTGTCTACATCCATGGCAAATGCAGAAGCGTTGCAGCCCGACCATCAAACCTTGCCAGAAGTGGCCGTCAAAACAAACAAAATCGCAGAGTCAACCACTGCCCCGATTAAAAAATATCGAGCCAGTCAGGCACGTACCGCAACAAAAACTGATCTGCCAATAAACGAAACCAGCCAATCCATCTCGGTGGTCAGCAGTGAGCAAATGCGAGATCAAGCGACACAAACACTGGCAGAATCACTACGTTTTGTGGCGGGGGTGGATGCCGGTCAACGAGGCCGGCGCGGACTGGATGACTTTTCGATTCGTGGCTTTGTGCAAAGTGATTATGTGCTCAGAGATGGGATGCGGATGGCGTATGACCTCTCCTGGATACAAGCTGAGCCTTTCGGCCTGGAACGGGTAGAAGTGCTTAAAGGGCCTTCTTCTGTGCTTTATGGCCAGACCGGTCCGGGCGGCTTTGTCAATTTAGTCAGCAAGCGTCCAACCGATACCCCTATGGCCCGTTTTGGCATGGCTTTTGGCAATTATCAGCAACAGCAATACACGGCAGATATTTCTGATGCGCTGAATCAGGATAAAACCCTGCGTTACCGCTTGGTGGCCTTGACTGCCAGCAGTGATGATCAGGTCGATTTTGTCGATAGAAAGCGCCAGTATGTGGCCCCTTCACTGACTTGGGATATCAGTGACAATACCAGTTTGACGGTATTGACCAGCTATCAAAAGAGCAGTTATGTGCCGATACGCGGATTACCTGCCGATGGCACCATCTTGCCTAACATAAATGGCGATATTTCCTTCAAACGTTTTGTCGGTGTGCCCGGCCTGGACCATTACGATACAGAACAAACTTTGCTCGGTTATGAGTTCTCGCATGCTTTTAATGCGCATTTGAGTTTTAGGCAAAACGTACGCTATAACACCCTCAATCTTGATGGCACATTTACTGAACCTAGTAATCAGGGTTTATTAGCTAACAAGCAAGACTACAGACGAGCAATTTCTATTCGCCAACTCTCCGCACAAATGTGGACGATTGATCACCAATTAGCAGCAAATTTTGATTTGGCTGGGTTCAAGCATCAGATGTTATTCGGGGTTGATAACATACGTTACTATCTTAATCGCTACTATGCCAATCGCAGCGTGACGCCATTAAATCTTTACAGCCCTAATTATTCTGCAGCAGTGCTGGGTAATGTTGTGACTAAAGCCGATAGTACTGGTACGGATGAGCTGACTCAGCAGGGCCTTTATTGGCAAGATCTGGTTAAATTTGGAGAAGGCTGGAATCTGCAACTGGGCTTGCGTCATGACCGCTCCGAAATTAATCAGAACCGGATCACCGGAATCAATATCCAGAGTAACGCACACAAAACCACTGGCAAGCTGGGCCTGCTATATGCGTTTGAAAATGGCTGGTCGCCTTATGTCAGTTACAGTGAATCGTTTGTCCCTTTGGTTGGGAGTACCTTTGCGGGAACACCTTTTGTGCCAGAAACCGGGCAGCAAAAGGAAGCCGGTCTTAAGTACGCCTCTCCTGATCAGCGCTTTTCCACAACTTTCTCTGTGTATGAGTTAAAGCGGCAGAATGTGACCACCAATGATCCGGTTAATGGCCCCAGCTTTAGTGTGCAAACAGGCGAACAGCGCCACCGCGGTTTTGAGTGGGAGGCGACGGGTCAAGTGACTGATGATCTCAATTTGGTCGCCAGCTATACCTACATTGATGCGGAAGTGACCAAAAGCAACTCGACCAATCTGGGTAAGCGGCCCATTCTGGTCGCAAATCATATGGCGAATGCCTGGCTTAATTACAAACTGAGTGCAATTCTGCCTGGCTTAAGCGTCGGAGCAGGGGTGCGTCATATCGGTAAACAAGCGGGCAATGAGACCAATACATTTGATGTTCCCGACTACACCTTGTTTGATGCGGGCATTTATTACACACGAGACGCATGGCGATTTGCACTCAACGGCAAAAACCTGGCGAATAAACGCTATATGGCTGGCTGCTCCAGCCAATCCGTTTGTTTTACCGGCGACCCGCAAATGTTATTGTTGACTGCAAATTACGCATTTAAATAATTTAGGCAAGACATGATGCAGGCTGACCATGGATCAGCGCATTAAACGCAGTTAAGATTGCAGCATGAATGATTTATTGTTTGTCTATGGCACCCTGCGTCAGGGTAATACCCATGCGATGTCGCTGTATCTGGCTCAGCAGGCTGATTTTGTCGCCTATGGCTGGTTTCAGGGGCTGATGTATCAGATCAGCTTCTATCCTGGCGTTGTGGCTTCTAACGACCACTGTCATCGTGTATATGGAGAGGTATATCGCCTCCGCGATGCGCAAAGTGTGTTGACCATGCTGGATGAGTATGAAGAATGCAGTGCCCGGCATCCACAACCCGCCGAATATCAACGGGTTAAAACACAGATTCTCACGATAGATGATCAGCTGCTTGAGCCAGTATGGATTTATCTCTACCAATGGCCTGTAGCAGATAAGGCGAGGATAGTGACCGGGGACTTTATGCAGCCGATACAGATGGCTTAAAACACAAAGGGCGCTTTCCGCGCCCTTTGTGTTTTTTACCCGTCTAAAAATTAGAGTAACAAGCGTCTTACATCACTCAGCATCACACGCAAATGGCTGGTAAAGCGTGCGCCGTCGGCGCCGTCGATGACGCGGTGATCGTATGACAATGACAACGGCATGATCAGGCGTGGGTCAAAGCCGCCCGTGTCTTTGTTGTACACCGGCTGCATGGCCGCGCGGGAAACTCCCAGAATCGCGACTTCAGGGCAGTTGATAATCGGCGTAAACATGGTGCCGCCAATGCCACCGAGGCTTGAAATGGTAAAGCAGCCACCTTGCATTTCCTCAACTTTCAGCTTGCGCTCACGGGCCTTGGCAGACAGGTCCGCCAGGTCACGTGCAATGTCCATCACGTCTTTCTGGTTCACGTCACGTACCACAGGCACGACCAGGCCGTCCGGTGTATCGCAGGCGAAGCCAATGTTGTAATACTGCTTGAGGATCAGGCTATCGCCTTCAGGGGACAAGGAGGCGTTAAAGTTAGGGTAAGTACGCAGGGCGTTGACCACTGCTTTCATCAGAAAAGCCAGCAAAGTCAATTTCACGCCACGCTTCTCGGCTTCGGCCAGCATGGACTTACGGAAGTCTTCGAGGTCGGTAATGTCAGCCTCATCAAACTGTGTCACATGCGGCGCGGTGACCCAGTTGCGGTGCAAGTTGGCGCCAGACAGCTTCTTGATGCGGGAAAGCGGTTTGGTCTCTATATTGCCGAACTGGCTGAAATCAATGACCGGCATGGGCAAGGTGCTTAAACCACCGCTAGTACTCATGCTTTCAGAGCGTGGTTTAGACAGTTCGCCTTTGACGTAGGCTTGTACATCACTTTGCAAAATACGGTTTTTAGGGCCGCTGGCTTTCACCAGTGACAGGCTCACCCCCAGTTCACGCGCAAACTTGCGGACAGACGGGCTGGCATGTGCCAGTTTGCCGCTGCTGGCTACGGTGCTGGCAGCCACCGGGTTAGGCGTGGCTTGCGGCTGGATGACTTGGGGAACTTCAGCCACCGGACGGGTAGGCTCAGGAATCGCAACCTTGGCTTCATCCACCGTCACGGTCGCCACCACGGGTGTGGCGGTCGGCTGCGGGGCCACTTTTTCTGCCGGTGCCGCTTCGCCAGCGGTATCCAGTGTCAGAATCAGGGCGCCTTGCTTGGTTTTGTCGCCCACTTTGATGTGAATTTCCTTGACCACGCCAGACAGCGAGGAGGGGATATCCATAGAGGCTTTGTCAGACTCTACGGTGATCAATGAGTCTTCTTTGGCGACGGTATCACCGACGCTGACCAGGACTTCAATGACGTCGACGCTGTCAAAGTTGCCGATATCCGGCACCAGTACTTCTTTGATAGACATATTGTGTATGTTCCTTATGTCGTGACCTTAGATCGTAGCCGGGTTGGCACGACTAATGTCGATATTGTATTTTTTAATGGCTTCGGCGGCCTTGCTGGCTGGCAGTTTGCCGTCGTCCGCCAGGGCTTTCAGTGCGGCCAGCGTCACATAGTAACGGTCAACTTCAAAGAAGCTGCGCAGGGCTTCACGGGAGTCAGAGCGGCCGTAACCGTCTGTACCCAGGGTCACGAATCTGTTGGGTACAAATGGACGAATCTGGTCGGCAAAGCTGCGCATGTAATCCGTAGAGGCAATCACAGGGCCCTCTGCTTTTTGCAGCGAGGCTTCAACATAGCTCAGTTTAGGTTTGGCTTCTGGATGCAGCAGGTTGTGACGCTCGGCGTCAATACCGTCGCGACGCAGCTCGGTAAAGCTGGTCACACTCCAAACATCCGCAGACACGCCCCAGTCTTGTTCCAGCAACTCGGCGGCAGCAATCACTTCACGCAGAATCACACCGGAACCCATCAATTGTACTTTCGGGCCTTTGGCTTTCGACTTGCTGAAGCTGTACATGCCTTTGAGGATGCCCTCGGCACTGCCTTCCGGCATAGCCGGATGGCTATAGTTTTCGTTCATCAGGGTGATGTAGTAATACACATCTTCCTGATTTTGTACCATGCGGCGCATGCCTTCCTGGATGATCACAGCCAGCTCGTAAGCAAAGGTAGGATCGTAGGAGATACAGTTAGGAATGGTCGCGGACATCAAGTGGCTATGACCGTCTTCATGTTGCAAGCCTTCACCGTTGAGGGTGGTACGGCCAGCAGTCGCGCCCAGCAAGAAACCACGGGCACGGCTGTCGCCCGCGGCCCAGGCAAAGTCGCCAATACGCTGGAAGCCAAACATGGAGTAATAGATGTAGAACGGAATCATCTGCGTGCCAGTGACGCTGTAAGACGTCGCCGCGGCCAGCCAGCTTGCGAATGAACCAGCTTCGTTAATGCCTTCTTCCAGAATCTGGCCGCTTTGTGATTCCTTGTAGAACATCACCTGATCAGAATCTTGTGGCTCATAGAGCTGGCCGACAGAAGAGTAAATGCCTAATTGACGGAACATGCCTTCCATGCCAAATGTACGCGCTTCATCCGGCACGATAGGCACCACATATTTGCCGACTTGCTTGTCACGCACCAGCGTAGACAAGATACGCACAAAGGCCATAGTGGTGGAGATTTCACGGTCACCGGTGGCGCCCAGCATGTTTTCAAACGCTGACAGTTCAGGCACGGTCAGCTCGTTACCTTTACGGCGGCGGCTAGGTACAAAGCCACCTAAAGCTGCGCGGCGTTCCATCATGTACTTGATTTCCGGGCTGTCTTCAGCCGGACGGTAGTAAGACAGGTTTTCTACCTGCTCGTCAGTCAATGGCAGGTCAAAACGGTCACGGAACGCCTTCAGTGAGGCAATATCCATGCTCTTTTGCTGGTGGGTGGTATTCTGGCCTTCGCCGGCTTCGCCCATGCCATAACCCTTAACAGTTTTGGCGAGGATGACAGTAGGTTGACCTTTATGAGTCACTGCGGCCTGGTAAGCTGCGAACACTTTGTGCGGATCGTGACCACCACGGTTCAGACGCCAGATATCGGCATCAGACATCGCAGCCACCATTTCACGCAGTTCTGGATATTTGCCAAAGAAATGCTCGCGGGTATAGGCGCCGCCTTTTTGTTTAAAGTTCTGGTATTCACCGTCCACGCACTCTTCCATGCGTTTGCGCAGAAGGCCGTCTTTATCCATGGCCAGCAGCGGATCCCAGTAAGAACCCCAAATGACCTTGATCGCGTTCCAGCCCGCGCCGCGGAAGTTGGATTCGAGTTCCTGAATAATCTTGCCGTTACCGCGTACCGGGCCATCCAAGCGCTGCAAGTTACAGTTGATCACGAAAATCAGGTTATCCAGACCTTCACGCGCCGCCAGCGAGATCGCGCCTTGTGATTCTGGCTCATCCATCTCGCCATCGCCACAGAATACCCAGACTTTGCGGTCTGAGGTATCGGCAATGCCACGGTTATGCAGGTACTTGAGGAAACGTGCCTGGTAAATCCCGGCCAATGGGCCTAAACCCATGGACACGGTAGGAAACTGCCAGAAGTCAGGCATCAGCCACGGGTGCGGGTAGCTGGACAGGCCATTGCCACCGGTTTCCTGACGGAAGTTATCCATCTGCTCTTCAGTGATGCGGCCTTCAAGGAAGGCACGTGCGTACACACCTGGCGAGGAGTGGCCCTGAAAATACACACAGTCGCCGCCAAAATTCTCGTTGGCTGCACGGAAAAAGTGGTTAAAGCCCACATCATATAAAGTGGCTGCCGACTGGAAGCTGGCGATGTGACCGCCAATGCCGGGCGATTTTTCATTGGCACGCAACACGGTCATGATCGCATTCCAGCGAATCAGGGCGCGGATACGGCGCTCCATCTCGGGATCGCCTTGCAGTTTAGCCTGCAAGTGGGTGGGGATGGTATTCACATAAGCGGTGGTCGCTTTGTAAGGCAAATGGCCGCCAGAACGGCGGGCCTGATCAATCATTGCTTCCAACAGAAAGTGGGCACGTTCTGGCCCTTCATTCTCAATGACTGCGCTGAGGGCTTCTAACCACTCCTGGGTTTCTTGTGCGTCTGTTTCATTGAGGTGTGCTTGCGAATGCGTTGCCATGCGTGAGGATTCTCCGAGTTTTAAGTCGCTATGCGTATAATCTAGCTTCGAGCAATGCCTAGAGCTGAGAAAGTGTTGATTACCAAGAAGGGATTCCGAAATTGGACACTACTTTTATGGTATCACGTTGCTGCACTCAAGTGATGAGTCTCAGCAAGCTATCAATTAGCTGTAAGTGTCTCTTTTTTGACGCTTTTGGTCAAGTTTTGCATCAGCTAGACACGCTTGTCTACTGGCTTTTGCTACGTTTATTTAATATTTTATATAAGAGTGTTTTCTGACTGTATGCGCATCGAGTGGTCCCAAAATTCTGAAGTCAATTCAACCGTGTTGTCCGCATTTGCGCAGCATATTTTGCTGGTATTTGAAGAAAAATACTTTTCTACCCTGCCATTTGGTGAAGCACTAGCCGCAAAACTGGCGCGGGCTGGCCTCACTGCCGCTGATTTAGCACAAAAGCCGGTCACGCTTGAATGGCCAGATGGCCGCCTGGTGAGTCTGGTACAGGTCGAGGCCAGTAGTCCTCGTTTTGCGTTGAATAGCCTGTTACGCAGTGCGGTAAAGCCGTTGCTGGAGGAGCATCCTGCGCGCATCGCTATTGGTGTGTATGCAAAAAAACAGGCCACCGTGCTGGCCCGGCAGGCGGCGTATGTCACGCTGGTTAATGCGCAAGCTTTGCCGATGCTCAAGAAAAAGCACAAGGGTCAGTCCTTACGAGAAATCGGCCTGTTTGGTGTCGATGCCCTGGACTGGACGGAAGAAGTCACCGCCTTGGTCGCTGGCAATACCGTGTGCCGCGCCTTGACCATGACGCCGCCTAATATGTTGACGCCAACGCTGTATCAACAGTGCTTGCAATCGATGGCCAGCGAAAAAGGGTGGCAATATGAGGCGTTTGATATTGATAGGCTAAGGGCGTTGGGCGCAGGTGCTTTTGTGGCCGTCGCGCAAGGCTCGGAGCCGCAGGATGCCGCGATTGTGAGGTTGAGCTATCGCCATCCGCAGGCGAAAAAAACACTGGCGCTGGTGGGCAAGGGCATTTGCTTTGATACCGGCGGCCATAATTTGAAATCGGCCAAATATATGCAAGGCATGCATCAGGACATGAACGGCAGCGCGGTGGCGGTTGGTGTGTTGCAGGCGATTAGCGCACAACAGTTGGCTGTGAATGTGGACTGCTGGCTGGCGCTGGCGCAAAACCATATTGGCCCCAATGCTTACAAGCAAAATGATGTGGTCACGGCGCTCAATGGCATGACCATCGAAATCGTGCATACCGATGCCGAAGGCCGTATGGTGCTGGCTGATACCCTGACTCTGGCCAGTCGCAGCAAACCGGATGTCATCCTTGATTACGCCACACTCACCGGCAGCATGCAAACTGCGCTGGGGTCGCGTATGAGCGGCATTATTGCCAACCAGCACAGCCTGGCGCAGCAGATGGTCGAGGCCGGTACTGAGAGTGGCGAGCGAGTGGTGGCGTTTCCATATGCAGAAGACTACGACAGCGAGTTGGACAGCGAGATTGCCGACATCAAGCAGTGCACCATGGACAGTGATGCGGACCATATGCTTGCTGCACGGTTTTTAGGCAAGTTTATCGAGCATGAGGTCGATTGGTGCCACATAGACTTGTCGTCTTATACACACAAGGATGGCTTGGGTGCGGTCGCCAGTGAGGTGAATGGCTTTGGTGTGGCCCTCACCTTGCAATGGCTTAAGCAGTTTCTCGCCAGCAAAGCTAAACGTTAATTTGGGCGTGCGTGCTAGCCACACGCCCCGCATCTGGCCAGCCATTCGCGACCTTTCAGCATCAGGTGCCAATAGACCTTTGGTAACAGGTATTTCTTGAGCCACCAGGCAGAACGGCGGGCTTTGGTTGAATCCCAAGGGAAGGTGGGGACAATTTTGCCACCATAGCCAAATTCGGCCAGGATGATTTTGCCTTTTTCAACCGTCAGCGGGCAGGAACCATAACCGTCATAACGCGAGGGCAGTGCCAGGCCCGCCCGCGCCGCCAACAGGTTTTCTGCGGCAATGACCACTTGTTTGCGAGCTGCCGCTGCGGTTTTGGCATTGGGGGTGTTGGTGCAGTCACCCACGCCGAAAATATCTGGATAGCGAACATGTTGCAAACTGTGCTGATCGACTTCCACCCAGCCATCCGCATTCGCTAACGGGCTTTGCTTGATAAAGTCGGGCGCCGTTTGTGGCGGCACCACATGCAGCATGTCAAACGTTTCGCTGGTGTGCTGCACGTTGCCGTCGGCATCCTTGATATTAAACCAGGCGGTTTTGTTGGGGCCGTCCACTTCTACCAGCGTGCTATTCAAATGCAAATCCACCTGATAGCGACGGATATACTGCATCAGCGGCTCCACATACTCTTTCACGCCAAACAAAGCGGGTGCGGCACTGTAAAACGAGGCCTTGATCTGGCCTAGCCGACCCTGCGCCAACCATTCTGCACAAGAAAGATAGAGCGCTTTTTGCGGTGCGCCTGCACATTTGATTGGCATGGGGGGCTGAGTGAACAGGGCTTTGCCCGACTGTAATTGCTGCACCAGTTGCCAGGTGTAAGGAGCCAGGTCAAAGCGGTAGTTTGAGGTCACCCCATGTTTGCCCAGCGTTTCTGGCAAACCTTTAATACCCTCCCAATGCAGTTTAAGGCCTGCGGCAACCACCAGTTGTTGATATTGAATCTTGTCCAGGCGGTCAGTGACAACGTGTTTTTCTTCAGGCATAAAGCCGGTCGCTGCCGCGTGTAGCCAGGTGACACCGTGCGGGATGCATTCAGCCATGTGGCGTACCGTATTCGCTGCGTCAAACTCGCCCGCGCCGACTAAGGTCCAGGCTGGCTGGTAATAATGCTGCGCTGCCGGCTCAATAATGGCAATCGCAAGTGTGTTATCGCGTTTTTTCAGACTGGCAGCCATAGCGCAACCCGCCGCGCCACCACCGACAATCACAATATCAAAGTTATTTTTTTGCATGGTGTGAAACCGTCTTCTCTTATTGATCTTATTCTTTGAACCAGCCTTTGACTTTATCCAGTAAGCCCTCTTTGGTCTCCGCTGATCCACCGCAACAAGCAGGTTTGCTTTGGGCAGCCACAGCGGGCGACTGTAAGGCCAGTTGGTAGACTTGATTGGCCCGGTTGCCAGTACGGCAAAAGCCGACGACGGGTCCCGGGTGGCTGGTCAGCAAGGTTTGCAGTTGAGCCACATGCTCGGTTGAGATCTGGTTGGGGACTACCGGGATGTACGCATAGGCCATGCCTAGCGCCGCCGCTTGCGAGGCCAAGGCTTCGCTGGTCGGCTGCGACCCTCCGCCCTCGCCATCAGGCCTGAAGTTGACCACCAAGGTCGTGCCTTGCGCAGCCAGCGCATCTAAGTCAGTAGGCGTGAGTTGGTCGCTGATACTGTAATGTTGGTCGATTTGTTTGAGATTCATCGTGACGTCCTCGGCAATGATGCATGGTCCCCGCCGGTTTATTTGCAAAACTCGTGGTGTAACACCTGGATCACCGCAAGCGCGGCGGGGCTGCCTATACGGTAAAACACGTTTTTACCTTCGCGGCGGGTGGTCACCAGCTGCGCTTCGCGCAACACGGTTAACTGTTGTGACAAGCTGGGTTGCCTGAGATTCAGGCAGGCCTCTAATTCACTGACGGATTTTTCGCCCTGTGACAGTTGGCACAACAGCATCAAGCGGTCTGTATTGGCCATGGCCTTCATTAACTGACTGGCTTGATCGGCCGAGGTCCTTAGCTGATCAAACAGATCCACCGCAATTTCTGAAGTTTGCATATTACCCCTTGCATAATCATTTATATTTTTATTTTCTTTGTACGTTGAAATTCAATCATAAACCTGTTGTCACAGATTGTGTACGCTTTAACACTTATCTGGGCATGACTTTTTGTGTGTTGCGGATGGTGGACTGACGGGGTGCGTTATCAACTTATTCCAATTTGTATATTTTTTGGGCAAGCTTGCGGTCAATCATATGACGATGACCCTCGACCTCTACCAAGTTGCCATCGCACGTTCACATGCCAAATCCATCTGAAACAGGGATGCAAATCAAACTGTGATAAAGTGCAGTACATAAAAAAAGTGGCTGTCATGCAGGTATGACAAGCAAAAAAATGAACGAATGGGGATATTGGGATGATGCAATCATTAGGATGGATCAGTCTGTTTCCAGAACTGGAAGCATTGGAAGACTCTGCAAAAAAACTGGTTTCGCAGTATGCGCGCATTGTAGAGGCGCCGGTTGGTGCGATAGGCTATCGCGAAGGTGATCATTGCGGTGGCTATGTGCTGCGTTTAAAAGGGCGCTCGCGCGTTTATAAAATGTCAGCCAGCGGGCGTGAAATCGTGCTTTATCGCGTGGGTGCCGGTGAAACCTGTGTGATCACGACGACTTGCCTGTTAGGTAACAGCCAATATCCGGCCTCTACCGTGGTTGAAGATGACATTCAGGATGTGATTATCCCGGAAGCCATTTTTCATAAACTCATGATTGATTCGCCGGTGTTCAGGCAATACGTCATGCAGAACTACGGCGCACTGATCAGCGACCTTATTGTGTTGCTGGATGAAGTCGCTTTTCAGACGCTGGATGCACGCCTGGCCAAGTGGCTATTGGACATGGGCAATAACACCATACAGCGCACCCATCAGCAGATCGCTGACGAATTGGGCACCGCACGTGAAGTCATCAGCCGCCAGCTTAAGCGCCTGGAACAAAAAGGCTGGTTGACCATGGGACGCGGCGTGATTGAAATCCAGCAACGCGGCGAGTTGCTCAAGCTGGCCAATAGCAATCAATAACCTGCTTGTATCCACGCTGATACAAAATTTCGCTCACGGCATGCGGTCTGTGCGTCATCGCACTGAACAGCCTGCACGTTATCAATCTCAACTGCCACATGCAGTGTGAATGTTGAGAGGAGAAACAACGTGCGTAAAACTATCGCAATCAGTGCCTGGATATTGCTGGCCAGCCAGGCTGCATTTGCCGATGCCGAATATATAGACCGGGCGCGGGTGCTGTCTGTGGCGCCCCAGGTGCAACAAGTCAATCAGCCACGTCAGGAGTGCCGCACTGAATACATCAATGAAAGTGTTTATCAGGCGCCAGCGCGATCTAACACCGGCGCCATTATTGGTGGCGTGGCAGGTGGTTTGCTGGGCAGCACCATAGGCCGGGGTGGTGGCCGTGTGGCAGCGGCCGCTGTTGGTGCCGGGGTAGGCGCCATTGTCGGTGACCGTGTGGACAACCAGAATCCCTATGGCAATGAACGTGTTGTCACCCGCCCCGTGCAGCAATGTGTGATGGTGGACCAGTGGCAAACCGTGACCACGGGCTATCTGGTAAATTATGAATATCAGGGCCGCCAATACGCTACCATGATGGACCGCGATCCCGGCCCAACGCTGGAAGTGGCTGTGATGGTGAGGCCAAATGTCGCACAGGTACAGCCGATGCCAGCACCAGTCTACCGTCCAGCCGCCATGAGAGGACATGGTCCGCGCCACCATCCATCTCCACAATATTGGTAAGTTTTTGATTGAGGCTCATGACGCGTTGCCAGAGATGGCAGCGCGTTTATGCTTTGAGCAAGACGATCACGGCCCCGCTGCCGCCATCATTGGCCCGAGCCTGGGCATAGGCAATCACTTCGTCTTTTTGCATGAGCCAGTTGCGTAATTTGTGTTTAAGCACAGGCTCTTTATTGCGCGAGCCCAGGCCTTTGCCATGCACGATGCGTACACAACGCAGCCCACGTTTTTTACAGCCGGCAATAAATTCGGAGACGGTGACCCTGGCCTCATCACTGATCAGGCCATGCAAGTCGATATGCGCTTGCACCACCCAATGACCACGGCGCAGTTTGCTTAACACCATCGGCGATTGGCCTTCGCGTAAATACAATAACTCTTCGCCGCTTTCGAGTTCGTAGGCAGGGATGTAGTGATCGCTGAGCGAATCGATCAGTGCCTGTTTTTCATCGCGGATCAGTTGGCGCGGAATCGGTTTGGGTTTTTTTGGCGCATGGGAAACTCGGTTGGTTTTGACCGGACGTGCGCCTTTGACTGCTTCGTAAAACAGTGACACATCATTTTCATCGTTGTCCGGGTGTTCTTGTGACATAACCCGATTTTAAAATAAAAAAGCGCACCGGGGTGCGCTTCTTCACGATTGCTGCTGGATTTATTCCAGACTGGTCAGATAGCGCTCGGCATCTAGCGCAGCCATACAACCGGTGCCGGCACTGGTGACTGCCTGGCGGTAAATATGGTCTTGCACATCGCCCGCAGCAAATACACCGGGGATGCTGGTGGCTGTGAAATTGCCTTGTCGGCCTGCCTGGGTGACGATATAACCGCCCTCCATCTCCAGCTGGCCTTCAAAGATTTGCGTATTCGGCTGGTGACCAATGGCAATAAACACGCCTTTGAGGGTAATGTCCTTGGTGGTGCCAGAATTGACGTCTTTCAGACGCATGCCCGTCACGCCCGTGTTGTCACCGAGCACTTCGTCCAGCGTCTGGAAGGTTTCCAGCACCACTTTGCCTTCTTTCACGCGCTCCATCAGCTTATCCACCAGAATGGCTTCGGCCTTGAATTTGTCACGGCGGTGGACCAGGGTAACCTTGCTGGCAATGTTTGCCAGATAAAGCGTTTCTTCTACAGCGGTGTTGCCGCCACCCACTACGGCGACCTCCTGGTTGCGGTAGAAGAAGCCGTCACAGGTGGCACAGGCAGACACGCCCTTGCCAGCAAACGCTTCTTCGCTGGGCAGGCCCAGGTATTTGGCAGAAGCGCCTGTAGCAATAATTAGCGCATCGCAGGTGTACTCGCCACTGTCGCCCACCAAACGAATAGGTTTTTCTGTGAGATGGGTGGTATGAATGTGGTCAAAAATCATCTCGGTGTTAAAGCGCTCGGCATGTTGCTGAAAGCGCGCCATCAGTTCCGGACCCATGACGCCGTTGGCATCTGCAGGCCAGTTATCGACTTCGGTGGTGGTCATGAGCTGGCCGCCTTGGGCGAGACCAGTGATTAAAACCGGGTTAAGGTTGGCGCGAGCCGCATAGACGGCTGCCGTATACCCGGCAGGGCCGGAGCCAAGAATCATTAAACGGGCGTGTTTAGTTGCCATGGTGAAAATTCCATTCAGGAAGGTTATTTTTATTCAGATGGGGATGACCATGGGTTTTTAAATGGTCATCTTCCAGTCAAGTGATCAATATATAAAGGTTTTTTCAGCAAGCTTCTTAGCATCCAAGCAGTTTTTTGGCTTAGGCCGCTTTGCTTAACATCTGCTACGCCGAGTGAGCCTACAACGAAAGACTGCATCCGTAGCTTATTTTTCTAATAAGCTACGTAACATCCATTCAGTTTTTTAGTTCCGACATCACCAGCAGGTTAGCCTACACTGAAAGACTGCTCGGAATTATTTTTCCAACAAGCTTCTTAGCATCCAAGCAGTCTTTTCATGCACCTGCAGGCGTTGAGTCAGCAAGTCAGCCGTGGCTTCATCAGAGGCTTTCTCGGCTGCCGGGAACACGCTACGTGCTGTGCGGCAAACCGCTTCGTGACCAGCCACCAGTTCGCTGATCATATCGTTGGCTTTAGGCACGTCCACGGTTTCTTCAATGGAAGTCAACTTGGAGAATTGTGCGTAAGTGCCTGGCGCATACACGCCCAGTGAACGGATACGCTCAGCCACCAGGTCTACGGCCAATGCGAGCTCGGTGTATTGTGTTTCAAACATCAAATGCAAGGTATTGAACATCGGGCCAGTGACGTTCCAATGAAAATAGTGCGTTTTGAGATATAACGTGTAAGTGTCTGCCAGCAGCTTGGACAAGCCTTGCGCAATTTCCTGGCGGTTTTCATTGTTAATTCCGATATCCATGAGCTCTCCTTGTGAGTGATTAGGGTATTTTAGAACCTCGTTCCCCTGTCTGCAATTTGATTTTGCTATAATCATTTAAGTTCACTCTTGCAGAGAAAGAGACAACATATTGTTTTTTAATAAGAAAAAAGCCGCTAATGTCCGTCTGGAAAAAGTCTCGACGGAAAAACAGCTGCGCGACGCCAAGCTTATCCGTGAAGTTGCCTGGATTGCGCTGGCGGCACTCGGTGTTTTTTTGGCGGTGATTTTACTGACTTACTCGCATGAAGATCCAGGCTGGACGCACGCGGTGGGGGAGAGTGACCGTATTCACAATGCAGGTGGCACGGTAGGCGCCTGGATGGCCGATATTTTTCTGTCTCTGTTTGGATTTTCTTCCTGGTGGTTTGTGGTGTTGGCTTTTTTTGTGGTGTGGCTCATGTATCAGCGGCTGCACCAGAATGCGGCTGAAAAGCAGGATTGGTGGCTCAATGCCGTCGGCTTTGCCTTGATGCTGCTTGCCTCTGCAGCCCTGGAGTCTGGGCATCTGGTGAGTTTACCTGCTGATTTTCCACTCAAGCAGGGTGGGGTGATTGGTAGCGGCATCGACCATCTCCTGCGCAATATGTTTGGTTTTGCCGGATCGACCATGTTGTTGCTGGTGTTATTTGCTACGGCCTTTAGCCTGTTTACCGGCTGGTCGCTGATCACCATGAGCGAACGGCTCGGTGAATGGGTCATTCAGTTTTACCAATGGAGCGTATTGAAATACCAGGACTGGCAAGACCGTCAAGTCGGCCGCCAGGTGTTGCAGGCGCGTGAAGAGTTTGTCGAGGCGGAACGCAAGCGTATTGAAGACCGCAAGCCGGTGGAGATTACTGTGCCCGAGGTTGCCATCGCGCCAAGCGAGCGCGTGGCCAAAGAGAAACAGGCGGTGTTGTTTGAGGCCATAGAGCAGGAAGGCCTGCCACCGTTGCATTTGCTGGATGCGCCTAACCAGTCGGTGGAATTGCAATCGGCAGAAACTCTGGACTTCACCTCGCGCCTGATTGAGCGCAAGCTGATGGATTTTGGCATCGAGGTTAAGGTGGTCACTGCGCAGCCTGGTCCGGTGATTACGCGCTATGAGCTGGATCCGGCACCTGGTGTCAAAGGCAGCCAGATCACTAACCTGTCTAAAGATTTGGCGCGTGCCTTGTCCGTGATCAGCGTGCGGGTGGTCGAGACGATTCCTGGCAAAAGCTATATGGGGCTGGAAATTCCTAACCCCAAACGCCAGATCGTGTCACTCACCGAGATTATGGGTAGCCAGGCTTATGCCGATTTAAATTCGCCGCTCGCGATTGCCATGGGTAAAGACATTGCCGGCAAGCCGATTGTGGCCGACCTGGCGAAAATGCCGCATGTGCTGGTAGCGGGGACCACCGGTTCTGGTAAGTCGGTGGCGATTAATGCGCTGATTTTGAGTTTGTTGTACAAAGCGGAAGCCAGCCGCGTGCGCATGATCCTGATTGACCCGAAAATGCTGGAATTGTCTGTGTATGAGGGTATTCCGCATTTGTTGGCGCCGGTGGTGACCGATATGCGCCAGGCCGCCAATGCTCTCAACTGGTGTGTGGCCGAGATGGAGCGTCGCTATAAACTGATGTCTACGCTGGGTGTGCGTAACCTGGCTGGCTATAACCAGAAAGTTGTCGATGCGAAAAAACAGGGTACTTCGATCCCGCATCCATTTAGTTTGACACCGGACGAGCCGGAGCCACTCGATGAAATGCCGTTGATCGTCGTTGTGATTGATGAGCTGGCTGACTTGATGATGGTGGTAGGCAAAAAGGTAGAAGAACTGATTGCACGCTTGGCGCAAAAAGCCCGTGCCTCAGGCATTCATCTGGTGTTGGCCACGCAACGCCCTTCGGTAGATGTGATTACCGGCCTGATTAAAGCCAACGTACCCACACGCGTGGCATTCCAGGTCTCGAGCAAGATAGACTCGCGTACCATTCTCGACCAAATGGGCGCCGAAACTTTGCTCGGCCAGGGGGATATGCTGTATCTGCCGCCCGGTAGCGGCTACCCGCAACGGATTCACGGTGCATTCGTCAGTGATGGCGAAGTGCATAACGTGGTTAACTTCCTCAAGGCGCAAGGCGAACCAAACTACATTGAAGGCATTCTCACCAATGAGACCGAAGGCGGCGACCTGGATAGCCTGGGTGGTGGTGAGGCCAGTGCGGGTGGCGAAAAAGACCCGCTGTATGATGAAGCAGTGGCGATTGTGCTCAAAACACGCCGCGCCTCTATCTCATCGGTGCAGCGTCAATTGCGCATAGGCTACAACCGCGCTGCCCGCCTGATCGAAGATATGGAACGTGCCGGACTGGTCTCTGCCATGCAAAGCAATGGCAACCGTGAGGTATTAGTGAAAGCCGGAGGAGACCATGAATAAAGTATTTACCCGAGTGCTGCTGGCGTTATGTAGCGTATGTCTCATTTCAACAGCATTTGCCGATGGCATCGATGATTTAAAGCAGTTCTATCAGAGCACGCACGCCATGCGCGCTAACTTCAAGCAGACCGTGTTTGACCAAAAAGGTCGCAAGCTGCAAGAAGTCAACGGCACCATGCTATTGCAGCGGCCCAACAAATTCCGCTGGGATTATCAAAAGCCTTACGAGCAGCAAATCATTAGCGATGGCCGACAGGTGTTTTTGTTTGATGTCGACTTGCAGCAAGTCACGCTGCGTACGGTAGATAAAGTATTAGGCACCAGTCCCGCGGCTTTGCTGGCAGGTGGTCCTAATGTCGAAGAGAGCTTCCGTCTCACGCGTTTGCTCGATTTTGAGGGCTTGCAACGCGTACAGGCCAAGCCAATTCAAAAAGACAGTGGTTTTCAGGTGGTGATCATTTCCTTCAGCCAGGGCAAGCTGGCTGAAATGCGGCTGGTGGATGCGTTTGGTCAAAGCACGCATATCGTGTTTTCAAACGTGGAAGTGAACCCCAACCTCAACGCCAACCAGTTTCTGTTTACTGTGCCCAAAGGGGTGGATGTCGTTGGCGAGTAGCCAGTAGACCGCGCCAGAATCATCATGTCATCCCTGTTTGAACCGCAAACTCCCTCTAGTATTCCACTTGCTGAGCAGCTACGACCAAAAACATTGTCTGAAGTGGTCGGGCAAACCCACCTGCTCGGTGAGGGCAAGCCGTTGCGACGCGCATTTGAATCCGGCAAGTTGCCTTCGATGATTTTATGGGGCCCGCCAGGGGTGGGTAAAACCACACTGGCGCGCCTGATTGCGCAAACCGCCGATACCGAATTTGTGCCGCTCTCTGCCGTGCTATCCGGCATTAAAGATATCCGCGAAGCTGTTGAGCGTGCAGAACTCACCTTGCAACAAACGGGTCGCAATACTATCCTGTTTGTCGATGAGGTTCACCGCTTTAACAAAGGGCAGCAGGATGCGTTTTTGCCTTACGTCGAAAGTGGCCTGATCACCTTTATTGGTGCCACCACCGAAAACCCCTCATTTGAAGTCAATAGCGCGTTGCTGAGCCGGGCGCAGGTGTTTGTACTCAATGCACTTAATGAAGACGAGCTGGCGCAATTACTTGAGCGTGCGCGCTTAAAAGTCGCACCTGCTGTTGCCCTGGATGAGACGGTGCAAGAACAGGTGCTCGCCTATGCCGATGGTGACGCCAGACGCCTGCTTAATTTTGCTGAAGGCCTGTTTAACGGCGCCATTGCAGCCAAAGTCGATCGCATAGATGAATCCTTTTTGCAGTCCACCATGGCCAGCAAGCTGCGCCGCTTTGATAAAGGCGGCGAAGCCTTCTACGACCAGATTTCTGCACTGCACAAATCCGTGCGCGGCTCCAATCCGGATGCCGCCTTGTACTGGCTCATGCGCATGCTCGATGGCGGCGCTGAACCACTGTATCTGGCCCGTCGCATTATCCGCATGGCTTGGGAAGACATTGGATTGGCTGATCCACGCGCCATGCAGATTGCGAATGATGCCGCTTTGACGTTTGAGCGCTTGGGCAGCCCAGAAGGCGAACTGGCCCTGGCGCAAGCTGTGATTTACCTGGCCGTAGCAGCTAAAAGTAATGCGGGCTATATGGCCTACAATCAGGCCAAGGCGTTTGTGGCGCAAGACAAGTCCCGCAACGTGCCCTTGCATTTGAGAAATGCGCCCACCAAACTCATGAAAGCGCTCGACTATGGCAAAGAATACCGCTATGCGCACAATGAACCTGGTGCTTACGCCGCAGGCGAACAATACTTCCCTGATGACATGGATCCGCCACAATTTTACCAGCCCACACCGCGTGGATTGGAAGGTAAAATAAGCGAGAAACTCAATCAACTTAAAGACCTTGATCAGCAATACTTAAAAAGCAAAGCGAAAAAATAATGTTAGACATTCAACAGCTTAGAAATGATTTGGATAACGTGGTTGCCCGTCTGGCGGCACGGAAATTTGTATTCCCCGCAGAAGAGTTTAAAGCGCTCGAGGCCCACCGTAAAACCATTCAGACCAATACCGAAAACCTGCAGGCCAAACGCAATGCAGCCTCCAAGCAAATCGGCATCGCCAAATCCAAAGGCGAAGATGCCAGTGCCATTCTGGCCGAGGTGGCTGGTTTGGGCGATGCGCTGAAAGCGGCCGAGGCACAACTCAATGAAGTGCAAGCGAGCATGCTGGCGCTTATGCAAAACGTGCCTAACCTGCCGCATGAGAGCGTGCCGGTCGGGCAGGATGAAACCCAAAACGTCGAAGTGCGTCGTTGGGGCACGCCACGCCAGTTTGACTTCGCCGTCAAAGACCACGCTGATGTCGGTGCGGCATTAGGGCTGGATTTTGATACCGGGGCAAAACTCTCAGGCGCGCGTTTCACCTTTATGAAGGGCCAGATAGCCAAACTGCACCGCGCGATTGCCCAGTTTATGCTGGACACCCAGACCGAGAAACATGGCTATACCGAGTGCTATACGCCGTATATGGTCAACCGCGAGACCTTAGTGGGTACCGGCCAATTACCCAAGTTTGAAGAGGATTTGTTCTCTACCGCCCACAATGACAGCAAGCTCTACCTGATCCCGACTTCAGAAGTTACGCTGACCAACACGGTGCGTGATGAAATCGTCGCCATGGATAGCCTGCCGATCAAGCTGACCGCGCATACCCCATGCTTCCGATCAGAGGCCGGGTCTTATGGTAAAGATACCAAAGGCATGATCCGCCAACACCAGTTCGATAAAGTCGAGATGGTGCAGATTGTGCATCCTGACACCAGCTATCAGGCACTGGAAGAAATGGTCGGTCATGCCGAGGCGATTTTGCAGGCACTCGAACTGCCATACCGTGTTGTCTCGCTTTGCACCGGCGATATGGGCTTTGGCGCCGCTAAAACCTACGACCTCGAAGTCTGGTTGCCCGCTCAGAATACCTACCGTGAAATTTCATCTGTTTCCAACTGCGAAGCCTTCCAGGCGCGCCGTTTGCAGGCCCGTTTCCGTAATGCCAATGGCAAACCTGAGTTGTTGCATACCTTGAATGGTTCTGGTCTGGCCGTCGGCCGTACGCTTGTAGCCGTGCTGGAGAATAACCAGAACGCTGATGGCACGGTGAATATTCCTAAAGCATTACAACCCTATATGGGCGGAAAGACCCTGCTTAGTTAATAGATTCAATCGCTGTTTTTAAAATGCCTTGGTTGATAGCCAAGGCATTTTTGTTTCTAACTAGTATGTGTGACATGGCATCAATTGTTGCGATCAAGACTCAGAAAATTGTACTTATTATCAGAAACTGCATGTCACAAAAATTTCATGCAACTTTACTTAACTCCTAAGCACATACGTATATGTCATTCACAGAAAAATGACATTGGTATGACAAATCTATGAAATTTGTTAAACAGGAGCTGAGATCATGAAAACATCACTACGTTTTATCCCTTTAGCATTGTTCATTTTTTGCGCCAGCGTGCAATCTACCCCGTTTGACGCAGGCAATGGTAAACAAGGTTTTAAATTGACTTGCAGTGAATTCAATAGCAGTTTAGAAGAGTGCAAAACCAAGGCCAAAGACCTATGCGCCAGTGATTTCAAGTTGGTGGAACATCATGTGCTCGATCACCCAGATGCGGGGGATGGTTTTTATATGCCAACAGAACACCATTTGGTGGTTGAGTGCAACAAAACTTAATGGTTTGAATTTTTTATGATGCCCTGGCTAACAACCAGGGCATTTTTATGTCTGCAATTTTGTATGGGTCTACGCCAGGATCGTAAGGCGGAAAGTATTTTTGCATGATCTGGTAATAGCTTCTGACCAGCTCGGTATAGATCACGGGCGCGCCGCAGCTGCAGTAGCCATGTTTGGCGTTAACGTAGTGGGTGGGGTCATTGAGCAGTTGGTAGCCGCGTTTGACGTCTGCCCAACTATCGGGATTGAGGCCCAGACGCTGGGCAATGATACGGGCATCTTCGAGGTGGCCGACGCCGTTGTTATAGGCGGCCAGGGTCATAAAGGTACGGTCAGGTTCAGGGATGCGTGCGGGAATGCGGTCTTTCATCCATAGAAAAAACTTGGCGCCTGCCATCACGCTTTGCTTGGGGTCTAGCCGGTCGGTGACGTTCATCATGTTGGAGGTTTGTTCGGTGAGCATCATGAGCCCGCGTACATTGGTGGGCGAGGTGCTGTAATTATCCCAGTGAGATTCCTGGTAGCTGAGCGCGGCCAGCAGTCGCCAGTCGATGTCGGTGATTTCCTGAGCGTTTTTAAACAGGCGGACATACCTGGGCAGCAAGGTTTGCGACTTGGTGAGGAAGGTAACCACATCAACCGGTTTTAAACGTTTGGTATGGCCGTGATAGCGGTCAACCAAGTTGCGTAGTACGCCATTTTTTTCGATCTGCTTGAAAAAAGCCTGTACTTGTTTGAGCCGCGGTTCGCCATGCAGTTTGTTTAGCGCCCAGGCGATTTTGTCGGCCTGGCCCAGCATCATGCCAGCATCCAGCTGCGGATAGTTATATTGCAAGATCGCCAGCAGGTGATTGTCTGCCACGGTAAAGTCGATCTCATTGCGTGCCACCGCTTCAATCAGTTGCTCTGAGCTCATTTTGTCGGATTCTTTCCAGGTCAGGCCCGGATACTTGGCCTGCAGCTCGCGCATGCGTTCAACAAAACTGGTGCTTTTGGGCAGCACAATGCGTTTATTCAAAAGCGCATTGGCATGAGTCGGCTCACTGTTTTTGTCGCGGTTAAACACCACCATGGACTGCACCTGGTTAAACGCCGGTCCAAACAGCACTTGGCGTTTACGCGCAGGGGTGATGCTGATGTCGGCGGCGGCAATGTCGGCGTCGCCTTTGAGCAGGGTAGGGAACACTTTGGAAAAGCTGTCTACCACCACGAATTCGAGTTTATACGGCGGCCCCAAAAACTCGACAAAGCGTTTGGCCAGGTCATATTCCAGTCCGGCGTAATTGTTCTGGCTGTCGATAAAGTAGGTGCTGGGGCTATTGATCGTGACAAAGCGAATGGTGTAAGGATCCGGCTTGGGTTTGGCGCGTGTGGCTGGCTTGGTATCACTATTATCGCTACACGCACTGAGCCCCAGGCAGAGCAGGGCCGTTAACCATGCGGCGCGAACCAAATGGGCAGAGAGAAAACGCATGAGCCAGCAAAGCGGCAGTGAAATGCCGCCAGTTAAACCCGTGTTGCGATCTGACCCTGATCTGCAATCAGGATGGTTGTGGCTAGTTTGGCAAAAATACCATGCTCAACCACGCCGGGGATATTGTTCAGTGCTGCGTTGAGGCTATGCGCATCCAGGCCAGCCTCAAAGCGCATATCCAGCACCAGACTGCCGTGGCTGGTCATGCACAAGCCGTCTTTGGCCACATTTGGCCGTAATTCTCCGGTGCCGCCGATGGCTTCAATGCTGTGCTTGGCCGCTTGCCAGGCAAAAGGCATCACTTCAATCGGGATAGGATAGTTCTGGCCAATATGAGTCACCAGCTTGCTCTTATCTGCCACCACAATAAACTGTTTGGCCGCCTTGGCCAGCAGTTTTTCCATGACCAGATCATAGCCTCGGCCTTTGAGCAGCGTGTTGTCGGGCGTGATTTCATCTGCACCGTCCACATAAAGGTCGATCTGGCTGAGCTGTTGCAGGCCCAGCACGGTCAAGCCAACGCTTTGCGCCTTGATCATGCTGATGGTGGAGCTGGCAACCGTGGTCACCCGCAGGCCTTGCTGCTGGCGTTGCGCCAGCGCTTCAATAAAGTAATTGGCGGTAGATCCTGTGCCCAGGCCTACGATCATCTCGTCTTTGACGTAGCTGGCAGCTTCCAGCGCGACGGCTTGTTTGTCATTCATCTTTATCATCTCCGTGCTGGGGTCATACATTTTATTCGCTCGGGCGTCTTAGGTGTCATTCCATGACAGCCGATCGACGCTTGCAGTTATAATAGCAAACTCGGCAGATTCGCCAACAAATACTCATCTAACCTGAGCAATAAGAGTCTAATTTTTTATGGCAGTTTCACTCCCCGTGATCGGGCATCCGCAGCGCTTTTCTTTTCAAAGTCAGGGCCTGGATAGCCAGGCATTAGCCGAGCTGGCTTGTGGTTTAAAAGCAACAAACACGCCTCTGGTCGTTTTAACGGCGAGTGCGTTTGAAGCGCAACGGCTGATGGACGAAATCCCGTTTTTTGGCAAAGAGATTGCCATACATTTGCTGCCAGACTGGGAAACCCTGCCTTATGACGTGTTTTCCCCGCATCCAGACTTGATTTCTGAGCGCCTGGCAACCTTGTATCAACTGAGCCAGAACCAGAGCAATGTGGTGATTGTGCCCATGGCGACCGCATTATTGCGCCTGCCGCCGGTGGCTTACCTGGCAGCGCACTCGTTTATGCTCAAAAAAGGCCAACGGCTGGATGTGGAGGCCTTGCGCAACCAGTGTGCGCAGGCGGGTTACCACCACGTGAGCCAGGTGATGGCGCCTGGCGAGTTCAGCGTACGCGGCGGACTGGTGGATTTGTTCCCCATGGGCAGCGCCTTTCCCTACCGCATAGACCTGTTTGATGACGAAATCGAAACCATACGCACGTTTGATATCGACACCCAGCGTAGCGTCTATCCGGTGCCCGAAATTCGCATGCTGCCTGCGCGCGAGTTTCCCATGGATGAAGCGGCGATCACGCGTTTCCGCAGCCAGTTTCGCGAGTACTTTGAGGGCGACCCGCAACGCGCCAAAATCTATAAAGATGTGAGTAAAGGCACGCCCAGCGGCGGGGTCGAATGGTATTTGCCGCTGTTTTTTGAGCAGACAGCCACACTATTTGATTATTTGCCCGCGCAAACCGTCCTTTGCCTGCATGGGGACCTGGACAAGGCCGCACAAACATTCTGGGCCGATGCCAGTACGCGTTACCGCCTGATGGCGCATGATGCGGAAAAACCCATCTTGCGCCCGGAAACATTGCTGCAAAAAGCCGATGAATTTTTTAAGCGCACGCATGACTTCGCGCTGGTCACTCAGCAAATTGCCCAACAAACCGTTTTACCGCCTGTCGATGTAGATCGACGTGCCGAGCAGCCCTTGCACAAACTGCAAGCCTTTATCCAGCAATTTGACGGTCGGGTAATGATTGCCGCAGAAAGCCTGGGCCGGCGCGAGACCATTGCGCAACTGTTCAGCGATCATGGCCTGAGTTTTTCACTGGCTGAAGACTGGGCCGGCTTTGCACAATCCAACTT
Source organism: Methylophilus sp. DMC18 (assembly GCF_056314005.1). Lineage (NCBI taxonomy): Bacteria > Pseudomonadati > Pseudomonadota > Betaproteobacteria > Nitrosomonadales > Methylophilaceae > Methylophilus > Methylophilus sp. DMC18. The sequence continues at coordinate 386,478 of NZ_JBQUZE010000001.1, forward strand.
CCCGGTCATGCTCGGCGTGGCGCCCTTGCATCAGGGCATGATGGACAAGGACGTGCGCGAGGGCGCGTTGGCGGTGGTCACCGAGGCCGAGCTGTATGCCAGCACCGTGCGCCAGCAGCGCCGCCGCAATCAGGAGAAAGCGCGCAATGCCGAAGGCATGCTCAAAGACTTGTCCGAACTGCGGCTGGATGACCCGGTGGTGCATGAGCAGCACGGGGTGGGGCGTTACAAGGGCCTGGTCAATATCGATTTTGGCGAGGGCGAGACTGAGCTGTTGCTGATTGAGTATTTTGGCGAAGACAAACTGTATGTGCCGGTGTCGCAACTGTTTCTGATTTCACGTTATTCCGGTGGGCCGCCCGAGAGTGCACCATTGCACAGACTAGGTAGCGGCCAGTGGGAAAAAGCCAAGAAAAAAGCCCTCAAACAGATTCGCGATACCGCCGCCGAGTTGCTTAACCTATATGCGCAACGCGCTGCGCGCAAAGGCCATGCCTTTACCTTGGGCCTGCATGATTACGAGGCCTTTTGTGAAGGCTTTCCGTTTGAAGAAACGCCAGACCAGCTCGATGCTATCGAAGCCGTCATCAAAGACATGCAATCTGGCCGCCCCATGGACCGCCTGGTGTGCGGTGATGTTGGCTTTGGCAAAACAGAAGTGGCGCTGCGTGCCGCTTTTGTTGCCGTGATGGGTGGCCGCCAGGTGGCGGTGCTGGTGCCGACCACCTTGCTGGCCGAGCAGCATTACCAGAACTTTGTCGACCGCTTTGCCGAGTGGCCAATCAAGGTTGCCGAAATTTCCCGGTTCCGCACCGCTAAAGAGCAGGCCGAAGCCATCAAGGGACTGGCCGATGGCAGCATAGACATCATTATTGGCACGCACCGGCTGATTCAGAAAGACGTCAAATTCAAGAACCTGGGTTTAGCGATTCTGGATGAAGAGCACCGTTTTGGCGTGCGACAAAAAGAACAGATGAAAGCACTACGTGCCGAGGTGGATGTGCTGACGCTGACCGCCACGCCGATTCCGCGTACCTTGAGCATGGCCATGGAGGGCTTGCGTGAGTTCTCAGTGATTTCGACCCCGCCGCAAAAACGGTTGGCGATTAAAACCTTTCATACGCCTTATTCGGACGGCATTATCCGCGAGGCGGTCATGCGTGAGTTCAAGCGTGGCGGCCAGGTGTATTTCCTGCATAACGAGGTGGATACCATCTATGTCATGAAGGAAAAGCTGGAGAAAATCGTGCCCGAAGCCCGTATCGTCATCGGTCATGGCCAGTTACGCGAGCGCGAGCTGGAGCACGTGATGCGCGACTTTTACCAGCAACGCGCCAACCTGTTGCTGTGTACTACCATTGTCGAAACAGGTATCGACGTGCCCACCGCCAACACCATGATCATCAACAAGGCCGATATGTTTGGCCTGGCGCAATTGCACCAGTTACGTGGCCGCGTGGGTCGTAGCCACCATCAGGCTTACACCTATCTGCTGACCGATCCGCACCGTAATATCACGCCGCAGGCGCAAAAACGGTTAGACGCGATTCAGCTGCTGGAAGACCTGGGGGCAGGCTTTCACCTCGCCATGCATGACCTTGAAATCCGCGGCGCCGGTGAGTTGCTGGGCGATAGCCAGAGTGGTGAAATGCAGGAAATCGGCTTTAACTTGTATTCCGATATGCTGAATCATGCCGTTAAACAGCTCAAGGCCGGCAAAGAGCCTGATCTTGATGCGCCACTGGGGGTGACCACCGAAATCAATCTGCATACCCCGGCCTTGTTGCCCAACAATTATTGTCCTGACGTGCACGAGCGGCTGGTGATTTATAAACGCCTGGCCAACTGCGAAGACGACGACGCGCTGGACGCCATGCAGGAAGAGCTGATCGACCGTTTTGGCCTGTTGCCTGAGCCCGGCGAGGCGCTGATTGCCTGCCACCGTTTGCGCATCGCCGCCAAAGCCTTGGGCATTATTAAAATCGATGCCTCTGACGCAGCCATTCAGTTGCAGTTTAATGTCAAAGCCGATCTCGATCCGCTCAAGCTGATCAATCTGCTGCAACGCGACAAGCGCTGCCGCATGAACGGGCCGGATAAATTACGTGTCACGGTGCAGCTTGGTAACCTCAATCACCGTGTAGAATTAGTGAAAACCCTTTTGAAGGAATTTATGTAATGTTAGAAAAATTAGTGGCTGCCGTGGCGGGCTGGATTATTGCCGTGATTGCCAGCATGGGCTATGGCGGCATTGTGTTGTTGATGGCGATTGAATCCGCCTGTATTCCTTTGCCTTCTGAAATCATTATGCCGTTTGCCGGGTTCCTGGTCAGCAAGGGCGATTTAACGCTATGGGGTATTGCGCTGGCAGGGGCGGTAGGCTGTGTAGTCGGTTCGATTCCAGCGTATTACCTCGGTATGTACGGCGGCCGTCCTCTGGTGGAGAAATTCGGCAAATATGTGCTGATCAGCAAAAAAGACCTCGACATGGCGGACCGCTGGTTTGCCAATCACGGCGAAATCATTATTTTTATTGCCCGCCTGTTGCCTGCTGTGCGCACGTTTATTGCATTCCCGGCCGGGGTGGCGCGCATGAACATGACGCGGTTTGTGGCTTACACCTTTGTCGGCTCACTGATCTGGTGCTGGGTGCTGGGGTATGTGGGCATGAAAGCAGGCGAGCATTGGGAGGATTTGAAAGTGTATTTCCATGAATCCCACTACGTGATTGCCGCGCTGGGATTGATCTTTGTTGCCTGGTACGTGCGCAGACACTTCAAAAACGAGGCGGCGTAATCCGTCAGTTTGAGTGAGTATCTAAAGCTGGCTTCGGTTCATCAGAATCTGATGCCAAAAAATAAAAAAGGCCATTCATTGGCCTTCTTTATTTGCGCTACATCGGTCAACCACATTAGATATCAGCTAGTGCCTAGCAACCGTTTGCGGCACTTGCGCAGGGTTATGCAAGCATGGTTTCCGCATCTGAACTGTCAGCCTGGTCATCATCCTTAGCAGCCATTCTGTTTATGGGGCTATTGGAAGATACTTCTGTCGAAGCATCCAACGCGAACGAGTATGTAGCAACGTCATGCTTGAGGGCAACCCCCTGCGATAACGCCTCATCATCTGCAATTGCATGGGCAGCAACACTTGCCAACATGAACACACTGCAAGCGAGCATATTTTTAAATACAGATTTCATCCATCACCCCTTTATTTATTTTGAAATCAGACTGTAGCAAAGGGTGGCAAGTCATTTAAATAGCCCTTTGAGGCCAATGCTTGAAGCGTCGCCGTGCGTGAACGATCAAGGGGCTATGTCACTGCGTACTGTTCAGTAGGGGTATCCGAACGCTCTAAGTAAGCTCACTTCCAGGTGACTATCTGCGCCATGGCCCGGCGTGTTTTTGCTTTGGGTGCATGTTTGCGGTAACCAAAGGCGACCATATAGGCCAGTCCATATTCTTGCAGGTTTACGCCAAACTGCTCTGCCAGCAAGGTCTCGGTTTCTTGTTGTTTAAAGCCTTCAATCGGGCAGCTGTCTATGCCACGCATGGCAGCGACGGTCATCATGTTGGCCAGCGCGATGTAGCATTGCTTGCTGGCCCAGTCGAACAGTTTGCGCTCGTCGGTGAGGCCAAAGTCAGACTGCTGAAACTGTTTGTAAAAGCCCAGGCGCATGTTGGCGATGTCATCTGGATGGTGCTGCACTTCACGCATGAATTGCGGCAGGTAAGGGCTGTCTGCGTCCAGAAAGGGGGATTTCATGGCCAGACACAAGACAAAGTGGCTGGCGGTATCCAGCTTGAGCGGCGCCCCCCAGGCATGCTGCTTCAGGCTTTCGCGCAGGGTTTTATCTTGCACCACAATAAAATGCCAGGGCTCAAAGCCGAATGAGCTGGGTGAGAGGCGGGCGGCTTCGAGAATCAATTCAAACTCTTCTGCAGGAATCTGTTCGCTGGCATCAAATTCTTTACAGGCATGGCGGAATTGAAATGCATCGAGAATCGCTTGTGTATTTATCATCATCTGTCCTTCAAAGAATCTCCACAGGCACGAGTTTGCCTGCGCTTAAAAATAAAATAGCCGTTTTCACCGGCAAGCCTTCGGCCGCAAACAACTGGGCATAGGCGGCTAATTGCGGCTTGAACGTGGCCGCCAGACTGCGTAACTCGTCACTTGCTTTGACGGGGGCCGATTTGTAATCGACAATCCAGCGTACACCCTCGGCAACAAAAGTACGGTCTATGACTTTTTTATTGGCGGCAAGTTGCTCAATCGCCAGCTCAGAGGCTGCTTGCGGATAGTCAGCGAGCACCCAGCGGCCATCCGCTGATTGCAGCGTGGTGGTGAGCAGCGTCGCCACTTGCTTGCTGGCTGGCACGGCCTCCGCTTCAGCATAACCTTGTTGCGAAAACCAGCGTTGCATGGCTGTCAGCAATGATTGGCAACCCGTGCTGGTGTGGGCTTGCCAGGCGGCCAGGCCTTGCTCGGCGATCAGTTGCAGGTAAAGGTGGGCGAGGGTGCCGATATCGGCCTCCAGGCTGCTGACGGTGCTGTCTGCGGGGGGCGTGGCATCATAAGCGCGCGCGAGATCGGTGCTGGGTTGCAAGAGGGCGGGACTGGTGGCTTGCGGCAAGCGGATCAGCTTGGGCACAAACTGCCGGATATCGGCCTGCTGGCTTTGTTGCGGGTAACGGACCACGATATCTTGTTCGCGATTGAAATGCGTACTCACGGCTGGCCACAGCAGCTGTAAAAACGTATTTTTACGGGGTTGTGGGTCACCATTTTTATCCGGTTTGGCAATGCCAAGCAGATGCAACTGGCGCTCGGCGCGCGTGGCGGCGACATACAGCACGCGGGCGTCTTCATAGGCCGCACGGGTTTTGTCGAGGTCATTCAGGTAATCGTAGGGCGTGACACCGGAGTGCTGCCGCTTGAGGGCTGTGGGTACAAAGGGTGCCGCGACCAGTGCGACGTCACCATCGGCCGTCGTGACTTCTTCCCAAATCACCAGTTTGGCGTCATCGGGTGGGTTGCTGCCATCCAGGCCCGGCAGAATGACCGTGTCAAACTCCAGACCCTTGGATTTGTGGATGGTCATGAATTGCAAGCGGTCATCGGCTTTGGCATCGGGGGCGGCATACAGTTTTTTCACATCTTCGGCCAGGCTTTGCGGGCTGAACTGGCCGTGTTGCTCGAGCGCGGCAATACGGGCAAAAAACGCCTGCACATCTTGCACATCGTTTTCGTTCCATAAGCAGTGTGCGCCGCCCAGCCGCAACCAGGTGTTGTGCACCCAGCGGCTGGTGGCGGTGCGGGACCGCCATTGCAAGGCCGTTTGCATGACCTCACGCACATGGCGGGCGCGGGCCTGGCCATCTGCACTCAGGCGTGCCATCACTTGTTCGTCTTCGAGCAGACTCATGACGCTGCGTTGCCCGTCCTGGCCGATCAAGGCATGCAGGTCGGCCAGCGTCAGCCCGCACCAGGGTGCGCGCAGCAAGGCCAGCCAATGCACACGGTCAGCCCGCTGGTGCAGGGCGTAGGTCAGCGTCAGCAGGTCTTGCACAATCTGGCGGTTTGCCAGCTCTTCAATCTCCACCGCCTGAAAGCTCAACTCGGCATGGTTGCGCCGCATCTCGGTGACCAGCGCATGCAAGTGCTTGCGTGCACGCACCAGCACGGCAATGGTGGCATCTGGCTGTTCGGCGCGTGTCTGCTGGATAATGCGGATAATCTGTTCGGCTTCGAGTCGGCGCAGATCTGCCGGTTCTTCCTCTTCATGTTCGCTGACTGGTTGGATCAGCGGATGCACAAACACCCCCTCGCCAGCCAGGGACGGGCGCGTGGCGACAAAAGGCCGGTAAGCAATCGCGCCTTGCTGCGGGGCATCCTCAGACGGCAGCATGCCTTTAAAGGTCTGGTTGATCCACTCGACCACGGCCGGGCACGAGCGGTTATTACGCCACAATTTGAGCGGGGTCAGCGCGATGTCGCCGATGCCGAATTCGGCTGCATTCAAAAACAGGCCGACATTGGCTTTGCGAAAGCGGTAAATCGACTGCATTGGATCGCCCACGGTAAACAGGGTACGGCCATCGCCCGCTTGCCAGCCGCGCGTCAGCGCCTTGAGCAGGTCGATCTGCATCGGGCTGGTATCCTGAAACTCATCGACCAGCAGATGCTGTATGCGGTAGTCCAGCCGCATAGCCAGCTCGCTCGCTTCGCCGCCTTCTACCAGCGCTTGCAAGGCGCGCTGGGCGATCTCGACAAAATCGACTTCGTTTTGTGACTGAAAGTGCAGCCAGAGCTGGGCCGCCGCAATATTCAACAGCTGGCTCAAGTCTGCAATCAGCGCTTGGTCACGTGCGTTGGGGTCTGGCAGCATGCGGATGCGCGCCAGGCTGGTTTCTGCGCGGCGATCTTGTGCCAGGCCGTCCAGAATCTCGGTCAAGGCCTCCTTGTAAGGCTTGGCTTCGTCGGTGGCGGGCAGGCCCATGTTTTTATCAAGCCGTTTGCGCAGGCCGCCCGTGCCGGTCAATAACAACTCGGCCAGCGCGCGCCAGTTCGGCAAATCGGCGAGGCGAGGTTGCAAAGCCACTTGCCAATCGCTTAGCTGAGCGATGGCGTGCGTGTCTGGGAGTTGACTGCAGGCATAGCGCGCAATCGGCATCAGCGCCTGTTGCAAACGGGCGGGCAGATGCTGGTGAATCTGCGCCAGCTCACCTTCAATTAAATGCACCAGTGCCATTTGCCCAGACAGTGTGTGCCCGGTCTGGCTGTGATGCAGCCATTGTTCGCGTTTGGCCAGCATGGACATGAGCAGGGCTTCCAGCCTGGCCTGGTCATTATCCATATAGCGCAACACTCGCCGCACCGGTTCGCCCAGCACAGGCTCATCCATGCTTTGCAGCGCCAGCCCAGCGGCTTCGCGGTAATAAGGCCAGGCATCTTCTGTCACCGCCGGTTGCGTGCCAAAGCGGCTCAGCAACGGCATTTGCCGTGCCAGGTTGGCACATAACGAGTCTATGGTGTAAATCCGCAAGCGGGCCGGACTTTGCAGCAATTGCCAGTTGAGGGCGGTCGAACGCTGCAAGGCTTGCTGGCCAAGTGCAAATGTGATTTTCTTGTGCGCGGCTTCGGGCGCCACGCCACTGGCCGCCAGCAACAGGCTATCCAGAATCCTTACGCGCATCTCCGAAGCGGCCTTGTTGGTAAAGGTGATGGCGATAATTTCTTCGGGGGCTTGTACGGTTTGCAGCAACTTGAGAAAACGCTGGGTCAGTAACTCGGTTTTGCCCGCGCCCGCCGGGGCCTCGACAATAAAGGACTCCAGCGCCAGCGCGCGTTCACGGTTGGCGGCATCCAGTGCCAGCGCCTCTGACAAAACGGTCTCTGCTGTCATCGTTGGTGGTGTTTTTGAGTGCATCATGCGGCACCTTTTGATTGCAAGTGCTCAAACTGCAATTGCCGCTCTGGCAATCTGAGCAAAGGCAACACATCGCAATAATCCAGATCCTGCTCCGCCTCAAATAGTACTGCCGCCTCGCCCGCCTTGAGGGCTTGCGCGGTCAGCGTGATTTGCGTCCGCCAGTGCTGCAGAATCGACGGCCAGTCTGGGAATTCTGTCGGGTCAAACAATTTGTTTTTTTCGTGATTAAACGCTTTGACGCCGGGCACAATATCTTCTTCGGCGGCGATGCCGGCAAAGCCACCATCCGTCAGCCGCAGCTTGCCAAAGCAGACCGCCGCAATCTCGGCGTCTTGCAAAATAAAGGCGGCATAAATGGGCAGTTGTGGTTCGGTGATTTTATCGCTGGCCCAATTTTTAGTGTCTGGCATGCTGCCGGTTTTGTAATCAATCACCACCAGGCGGCCATCTGCCAGCGTATCCACGCGGTCTATCACCAGTTTGACCTGGATGCCTTCAATCAGCGGCTTAAAGGTTTTTTCAACCAGTGACACGGTAAACGGTTGCATGCGCTCGCGTTCGACTTGCAGCAGCCAGGTCAGGGCGAGTTTGCTCAGGCGCTCGGCTTCGAGCTGGCAAAACACCTCTGTAAACGGCTGCGAAAACTCGGTATTGAATTCGGCCATGACTTGTGCGGCAAGGGCGTCCAGCTGACTTTTCAATTCCTCTTCAGCACAGCTTTGCCAGTCCTCGCGCGGTTGTTGCCAAAATGCCGCCATCACGCGGTGGATGAGGTCGCCGCGCTGCATGACATCCAGCCCGTTATGCGGTGTCTCCAGTTTGCGGGCTTTAAGCCGGTATTGGTAAAACGCCCACGCCGGGCAAATCGCCTGCGCACGCAGCAGGCCGGTGCCGCCGCTCACATGTTCGCCTTCTTGCACGGGCGGGGCCTGGTGGTCGTCCAGCCATTGCCAGTGCTCGGGCTGGCTGGTGGCCAGGGTTTCCGCCAGCGTGGCGACCCCGGCACTGGCAGCGACTTCGGCAATGTCTTGAATCAGCGGGCTCATGCGCAACAGGCGGTCACCTTCTTTTTGCGCATAAGAAAAAATGACCTGGTGCGCCGTGCCTAGCAGGCGCTGGTGAATTTGGCTGGCAAAGGCGATTTGCACCTCGCTGCTGGCATTGGGCGTGCCTGCCTGCCGTTGCAGCTCGGCCGGGATCAAGGCATTGGTGCGCGACAGCGGGGGCCACACATGGTCGTTCATGCCCATCACCCAAACCCCGTCCAGCGGCTGGGCACTGGCTTCCAGCATGCCCATGACGGCGAGGTTGGGCTGGCGCACGGTTTGCGGTTGAAAAATCTGTGCCTGACATAATTGTGTCAGACGCTGGATGGCGGTAATGGCCGGGATGGGGCCCAGCCAGGCATCCAGTGCACCGAGTTGCGCAATGACCTTGTAAAACGATTGCTGGCACTGGTACTCATGGCTGGACAGGCTGCGCTCGCCTGGCCAATGGCTGGCAGTGAGCAATGCCGACAGGCTCTTGGCCCAGGCTGAAGGCAGTTGTTTGGCTGGCAGCTGTCTGGCCGTGGTCAGCAAGGCGTTGAGGTCTTGTAATAGCGCCGGACTATGAATTGCATGCTCATCTTGCTGCTTGCGGGTAATAAACCGCGCAAAGGTCGTGGCCTTGACTTGCAAGGGCAACTGGCGGCGCATTTCGGTGTCCAGCGCGGCGCGCGCATCGGCTTCAAACAGGGCTTGTGACCAATACACATCCGCCAGCAGCGCCGACAGCTCGGTTTGTGCCAGCGGCGTATGTTGAAAAGCCAGTTGCAACAAGGTTAAGGCGGTATTCACCAGCGGCCAGCGCGTTAACGGCGTGCCCAGCGAAAACTCATAACAGCGGGGGATTTCAGCATGCGCAGGATGCAAGGCCTCAGGGTGAAATGTGTCATCCAGCAGATTGGCCAGTGTGTCGCGCACGGCTTCCAGGTCTGGCACCACGATAGCCAGCCTGGCCTGTTTGTGGGTGCTGAGTGTCTGCTTGGCCCAATGCACGGCAGCGCGCATTTCGTCCAGGTTCTCAGCAAAGGCCATGCGCTGCACCTGCTGCGCGGTGATGCGATGTTCAAAGGGCTCTACGGTCACACCTGCGGCTTGCAAACGGTCGATCAGACGTTGCAAATGCGGATTGATGCGGTCAAACCCGGCCAGGGCAATGCGCTCGGGCAACTGTAGCAAGCCCTGTTGCAGTTGCGCCAATTGCCAGGCTTGGTAACGCACGCCCTCAAGATAGCCACTTTGCTTGCACAGCATCTGAAATTGCAGGCGCCACTGCATGAACTGGCGGGTTTCCTCACTGGCTGCGTCCATATCCAGGCTGATATTCCACTCAATCAGGTAGCGGTTCGCCTCCATCGCCGCGCTGGCGAGGCCGTTAGTGTTCAATAAATCGAGGTGGTCATACTGGCGCAGACAATGCTGAATCGCTTGCTCCCACAGCAGCGCCTCTTGCGTGGAGGAGAGCATGCCCGCCGGGGCATTCGCCACGGCAATGCGGCCACATAAAATGGCTTGTTCAGTGAGCTGGTACAGCCAGTCTTGCAGCGGAAACACCTGCGGTGCCTGCCATTGCAACAGCCCTTGCTGCTGGTAGCTGGACGATAACCATTGCCGGATACCTTGCGCCAGACGGGCGGAGGCGCAGAGGATGGTCGCCGCTGGCGTGGGTGAAGGAGGGAGAGAAGCGCTAGGCATGTTCAGCAAAGTGTCATTAACCAACAGGTCATTTTATAAGATAATGTCCTTTTCGGGCACCTCTAATCAATCAACTTGCGTCGCGATATTGCGTTGCGCATAAAAAATTTTTCCTCCCATATCAACGATATGCGGCGACTGAATTTTTTAATCGCGCCATTTTTTAATCGAGCTTAGTCTGGCTTGGCAATTTGAATGATGAGAGCTGCCCTTTCGTCCGCGTTTTTGCCATATTAAGGATCACGCTATGCTGGCCCGTTTTTTGACACACGCTGTGCGCGCACAACCGGCGCGGTTTTCTGAGCGCCTTGCCAGCGGCTGGATGACTGCAAGTTGGCTGGCTGCCTGTTGTGTGCTGTGGCTAGGGTTGCTGGCCGGACATGTATGGGCGGCCGAGGCTGACACCGAAGCACGCGTGACCTTTGCACCGCAAGGCGAGGTGAAGGCGGTCAGACAAGTCAGCGCCCGGTTTTCGCTGCCCATGGTGGCTTTTGGCGATCCGCGTCTGCCTGCACCGTTTGACATTCAATGCGAGGCCAAAGGCCAAGGTCATTGGCTGGATGACAGGCAGTGGGTGTATGACTTTGAAGCCGATTTACCGGCCGGTTTGCAATGCCGCTTTTCTGTTAAAAAAGGCTTGCAAAGTGTCGCGGGCACGCCGGTTTCGTCGCAATCTTTCAGTTTTTCTACCGGGGGGCCGGCCATCATCACCTCGCTGCCGGAAGAGGGGATCGAATATATCGATGAGTCGCAGGTGTTTTTGCTGGGGCTGGATGCCCCTGTCAATGAAGACAGCGTCAAGCAGCATGCGGCTTGCAGCATACAAGGGGTGGGGGAGTTATTTCCGCTCAAGTTGATCACGGGTCAGGCCCGCGAGCAGATACTGCGCGAGCAAAAAGACCGCGCTAGCCAGTTGTTTTTGGTGTTGTTTAAAAATGCGCAGCAGGGTCTGCTCTCAGTCAAAGACCGCCGTATGCAGCAGGCGAATATTGTGGTGGCACAGTGCAGCCGCCCGTTGCCTGCGGGCAGTGAGGTGAGTTTGCATTGGGACGCAGGGATCACCTCCGTCAGTGGTGTGGTTGCCAACAAGCCGCAAGTGCTGAGGTTTAAAGTGCGCGATGCGTTTAAAGTGAATGCCAGCTGCACGCGCACCAATGCCAAGGCGGGCTGTATTCCGGTGTTGCCAATACAGGTGCAATTTAATGCGCCCGTCAGTCGTCGCCTGGCTGAAGCGATTCGCCTCAAGCTGCCGGATGGCAGCACGCAAAAGCCGGTGATTGCAGACTATGCACAGGGCGAGACCCTGGAGGCCGTGCAGTTCAAGGGACCGTTTACCGCGAATAGCCGGGTGGTGTTGCAATTGCCTGGTGAATTTAAAGATGATGCCGGGCGCGTGCCGGTCAATGCGCGCGCTTTCCCGTTGGCGATGACAATGGATGTCGATCCGCCTTTGATCAAGTTCCCGGCAAAATTTGGCATTTTGGAGCGGTATGCGCAACCTGCCTTGCCGGTGACGGTGCGTAATGTCGAGGTCACCTTGCAAGGCGCGCGCATCACCCCCAGCGCCAATGCCGAGCAATCTGGCCGTGTGGGCCGCTTGCAACCCGAGAATGATGCCGAACTGGCCGCCTGGTATTTTAAAGTCACCCAGCATCCTTATGGCAGCGGCGCGTCTGACGCCTTTTTGCAAGCGCATGACCGTTACCCGCGTGAGGGGGAAATCCCCCTGCTAATAGGCAACCAGGACGTAGCTTCCAGTGAGATCCGCCTGCCGCGCAGGCAAGGGCAAAAAACGTTTGAGGTGTTGGGCATCCCGCTGCAAAAGCCTGGATTCTATGTGGTCGAGTTTGCCAGTGACCGCCTGGGCGCGGCGTTGCATGGCGAACAAAAACCTTATTTTGTCTCATCTAGCGCGCTGGTCACCAACCTGGCCGTGCATTATAAAAAAGGCCATGAGTCATCCCTGGTGTGGGTGACGCGGCTGGATAATGCCAAACCGGTCTCGGGGGCCGAAGTCAGGGTATCCACCTGCGATGGCGTCTTGCTCTGGCAAGGCAAAACCGACCGCCAGGGCCGCGCGAATATTGCACAGGCGCTTGAAGACAGCTACCGCAAAAGTTGTTATGGTCATCTGGTCACGGCACGCAAAGACGATGATTTGTCGTTTATGTTTTCACAGTGGGACGATGGCCTCAGCCCCTGGCAATTCAACCTGGGCGGCGGCGAGAGCGCGGGCCCGGTACTGGCGCATACGGTATTTGACCGCCCCTTGTTCCGTGCCGGTGAAACCGTCTCCATGAAGCACTTTGTGCGCTTGCACACCGGCAAAGGACTGCGCCTGCCCGAGCGGTTGCCGGATCAGATCACCTTGACGCATCAGGGCAGCGGTGAAAGCGAGACGCGCGCGGTGCGCTGGGCCAATGCGGCCGGTACGTCTAGCTGGGTGATTCCCAAAGAAGCCAAGCTGGGCAACTATATGGTGACCATGATGGTGGAGGGCATGGAGGTAACGATGGGGCATTTCCGGGTTGAGCAATACCGCGTGCCCTTAATGCATGCCAGCCTCAAACCGCCCGCCGCACCGGTGGTCAACCAGCGTCAATTACAGGTGGATGTGCAACTCAACTATCTGGCGGGCGGGCCTGCGGCTGGCTTGCCGGTCAAGTTCCGCAGTCGGCTAGAGCCTTATACCATGCAGTTTGCGCAGTATGAGGCGTTTCGTTTTGGCGGCGAGCGGCCACAGGAAGGGCTGCATGCCATACAACCTTTTTCTTATGACCCGGAAGAAGGCTGGAGTGATGGGCAATCCTCGGATCAAGGGTCTGCTGACAGTGACAAGCGCTACCCGCCCCGCACACAGGCAGTGACGCTGGATGGCAGTGGCGGTGCGCGTGTCACGTTTGACCGTTTACCTGGTGTACGTACCCCCCATGCCTTGCAGGTGGAGATGGAATATGCCGACCCCAACGGCCAGATATTGACGGCAGCTACACAAGCGCTACTGCTGCCCTCGGCCGTGAATCTCGGCATTAAAATGGATAGCTATTTTGCGACGCAGCAGAGTCTGGCGTTCAAGGTGCTGGCGCTGGATAGCACAGGCAAACCGCTGGTGCGGCAACCGGTAGCCGTCGAGGCCTACCAGCGGCATACCTATGCTTACCGCAAACGGTTGCTGGGCGGGTTTTATGCCTATGAACAAACCGCTGAGGTGAAACATGTGGGTGCGGTGTGCGACGGGCAAACCGATGGCCAGGGTTTGCTCAGTTGCAAGGGGGCGGCTCCGGCCAGTGGCGAACTGATTCTGGTGGCAACCACTAAAGACAGCAAAAAACAGCCTGCCATCGCCAGCCAGGAAGTGTATGTCGCCGATGAAGACGGCTGGTATAGCGCAGGCGCCAGCGACCGCATTGATATTCTGGCTGACAAGCGCGAGTATGCCCCGGGCGAAACGGCGCAATTTGAAGTACGCATGCCTTTCCGCGAAGCGACGGCGCTGGTGACGGTGGAGCGCGAAGGCGTACTGGCCTCGTATGTCAGCAAAATCAGCATGCAGTCGCCCATCGTCAAGGTGCCGATCGCTGCCGAGTATGGGCCTAATGCCTATGTGTCGGTGATGGTGGTGCGTGGCCGTGTCGATCCGCAAGCGCCTGGACGCTTTGCCTGGCTCAAGCGCATGGTCTATCAGGTGGGCCAGTTTTTAGGCCTGGTCGATCATTTACCGGTCGAGGTGGATACGCGGCCAACGGCCCTGGTGGATTTAAGCAAGCCGGCCTTCAAGCTGGGCATGACGCAAATCAAGGTGGGCTGGCAAGGCTATGCCCTCAAGGTCAAGGTGGAGCCTGAACGTACGGTTTACCGGGTGCGTGAACAGGCCAAGGTCAAGCTGACGGTGACAGACCCGGCGGGCAAGCCGCTCTCGAATGCCGAGGTGGCGCTGGCTGCGGTGGATGAAGGCTTGCTGCAACTGGCCAAGCCTGATTCCTGGCAGTTGCTGGAGGCCATGATGCAGCGGCGGCCGATAGAGGTATATACCTCAACGTCACAGTCGCAAGTGATTGGTAAACGCCACTTTGGTAAAAAAGCCGTCGCACCCGGCGGTGGCGGCGGGCAGGGCGCCAACGCGCGTGAGCTGTTTGATACCTTGCTGCTGTGGAAGCCCGTGATCAAGTTGGATAAACACGGCCAGGCCAGTGTCAGCATTCCGCTCAATGATGCGCTGACCAGTTTCCGCATTGCCGCCATTGCCCATGCCGGTGCAGCGCGCTTTGGTTCTGGCAGTGCGCTGATCCGCACCACGCAAGACCTGATGCTGTTTTCTGGGCTGCCGCCGTTTGTGCGTGAAGGCGATCAGCTGCAGGCCATGGTGACCGTGCGCAATGCCAGCCAGCGACCCCTCACCACGCAAGTGACCGCCACCCCGCTGGGCGTGGAGACCGCGCTTAAACCACAGCGCGTCAAGCTGGCCGCTGGCCAAGCCGCAACCCTGGCGTTCCCGCTACGCGTGCCTTACAACGTGACCGGCCTGGATTGGCAAATAGATGCGGCGGTGGTCGGGGAGTCTACCGCGCAACCCCCAACTCGTTTGCAAATTAAAGACCGTTTAAAAGTGCACCAGCAGGTCGGTGCGGCTTATCCGGTCCGTGTCTACCAGCAGACCATACAGCAGTTGCAAGCCGGTCAGCCCTGGCAGATGACGGTACAAGCGCCAGCGCAGGCGGTACCGGGCCGGGGTGGTATAGACGTGCGGCTTAACCGCTCGCTGGTTGGTAGCCTGTCTAGCGTGCGCGAATGGATGCAGCGCTATCCCTATATCTGTTTGGAACAGCGCGCCTCGGTGGCGGTGACGCTGGAGGATCAGGCCCGCTGGAATAGCGTGATGCTCAGTCTGGGGCAGCACCTCGATGGCGATGGCCTGGCGCGTTATTTCCCTATGGATTGGTTGCAAGGCGATGACAGCCTCACCAGTTATTTATTGCAAATTGCCGATGCTGCAGGCTATGACATCCCGGACACCGCGCGTGAGCGCATGCTCAAAGGGCTGGAAGATTTTGTCGCTGGCCGCATTCACCGCTATGGCAGCATTCAAACGGCAGATGTCGTGTTGCGCAAGCTGGCGGCGATTGATGCCCTGGCACGCTATGACCATGCCAGACCAGAAATGCTGGACGCGCTGGAGATTCGTCCCGAGCTGTGGCCGACCTCAGGTGTGATTGACTGGTTATCGATCCTTAAACGCATGCCAGCGCTGCCAGAGGCTGAGCAAAAGCGCGCCCAGGCCATGCAGGTGCTGCAATCGCGCTGGATGGTCTCAGGCACGCAGTTCACATTTTCGACTGAAAAACAGGATGACTTGTGGTGGTTGATGGTGTCGCCCGACGTGAATGCGGCGCGTACGCTGGACTTGCTGGCGGCGGACCCGCAATTGCCTGCCGAGGATGCGGGCCGTCTCGCCCGTGGCTTGTTGTCGCGACAACAGGCCGGCCATTGGCGGACCACCTTGGCCAATGCCTGGGGCGTGCTGGCGTTGCGGCATTTCCAGAAAGCCCATGAACAGGCTGCGGTGACTGGCCAGGTCGAGCTTAGCCTGGCCGGACAAAGCCAGCATTTGTCCTGGTCAAGAACCGCCATTGCCAAGCCTGCTAAAGCAGTCAATGCTGCCACCCAGCCAGCGCCATGGGCCGAAGCGGGGGGATTGCTGACGCAGTATGCCTGGCCGCAGGCGCCAGCTCCGCTGCAAATCCAGCAACAGGGTGAAGGCAAGCCTTGGGCATTTGTCACTGCCAAAGCGGCTTTACCGTTGCAAGCCCCGCTGTTTGCCGGCTATCGCTTGCAACGTGAGGTCATGCCGGTGTCGCAAAAAACGGCTGGCCGCTGGCAACGGGGCGATGTCTACCGCGTCCGCCTCACAGTTGAGGCGCAAGCCGATATGACCTGGGTGGTCATCAATGACCCGGTGCCCAGTGGCGCGACCATCCTCGGCAGTGGCCTGGGCGGTGACAGTCAGCAACTGACACAAAACGAGCAACGCCTGGGCTGGCAACGCCCGGCCTATGAAGAGCGCGCACTGGATGGTTTCAGGGCTTATTATGCTTACGTGCCTAAAGGTAAATTCACGGTCGAATATACGGTCAGACTCAATCAGCCCGGCCAGTTCAGCCTGCCTGGCAGCCGGGTGGAGGCCATGTATGCGCCAGAAGTGTTTGCCGAGCTGCCGGTGCCTGCCATGCAGATACAGTAAGCGTGATGCGAGGTTTCTTCCTGCCATTGTGGTTAAGCCTGCGCAGTCGTCCGTGGCTTTGCGCTGTGCTGGCCTTGCTGGCCGGAATCTGCCTGCTGATCCTGTGGGTGGCGACAGTGAAGGTGCCAGACTTCGGCCAGTTTAAGCAACACAGCCAGAGTTCAGAGGCCTGGCTGCTGGATCGACATGGCGCACCGCTGCAACGCTTGCGCCTGAATCATGATTACCGCAGGCTGGACTGGGTGCCGCTGGCACAGATTTCCCCACGCTTGCAGCAGGCCATGCTGGTGGCCGAGGACAAGCGCTTTTATCAGCATGCAGGGGTGGATCCGTGGGCCCTGTTGTCTGCCATCTGGGATAACCTGCATCTCCCGCATCGACGCGGCGGGAGTACATTGACCATGCAGTTAGCCAAGTTATGGCTGCAAGACACCCAGCCTGGCTTTTCAAACACCTCACCATGGCGCTTCAAGCTGGCACAAATTCGCCTGGCACTGGCCATTGATCATGATTGGCAAAAAAACCAGATTCTGGAGGCGTATTTAAATCGGGTGACGTTTCGTGGCGAACTGGTGGGGATTGATGCGGCCGCGCGTGGCTTGCTGGCCAAAGGCCCGGCGGCACTGGATCGTCTGGATGCGGCCTTGCTGGCAGCACTGGTGCGGGCGCCAGCCGCCAGTGCTTCGCGTCTGGCCAGGCGCGCTTGCGATGTACTGACACATACGCACACGCAGGATGCACGCCAAGACTGCGAGCGCTTGTGGATACGCGCCGCCTTGTTACCGAAACGTCCTTTCCCCATGGCCGGGCAGGATGATGCGCCCCATGTGGCCAGGCGGTTGCTCACGCAGGCCGGACAGCGTGACCGCAGCAGCTTGGATGCCAGTCTGCAACGTTTTGCCCGGCAAACATTGCAAACCCATCTGGCTCAACTGGCCAGCCAGCATGTGACCGACGGCGCGGTGCTGGTGCTTGACAATACCAGTGGCGAGGTACTGGCCTATGTTGGCTCCAGCGGCGATTTATCCGGGGCTGCAGCGGTGGATGGCGTGGCCGCGTTGCGGCAGCCAGGGTCTACGCTCAAGCCATTTTTGTATGCACTGGCGATAGATCAGGGGTGGCTGCAAGCCGCCTCGGTGCTGGATGACTCACCGCTGGCACTGACCACGCCCAGCGGCTTGTATATTCCACAAGACTATGACCGCCATTTTCATGGCGCGGTTAGTGTGCGCACGGCGCTCGCCTCATCGTTAAATGTACCTGCCGTGCGCGCGTTAACCCTGGTGGGTGTGGACCGATTTTTACACACCCTGCAACAGCTGGGCTTGCAGGATTTGAAGCAGGACGCCGATTTTTATGGTTTTGGCCTCGCCCTGGGCGGTGCCGAAGCCAGCTTGTTCCAGCTCACCAATGCTTACCGGGCACTGGCCAATGGGGGTCAGTGGCAGCCAGTCAGCTTTCACACAAGCACCAAGCCTTTGTCCCCATCACGCCAGGTGTTGACTCCGCAAACCAGCTTTATCATCGGTGATATTTTGTCTGACCCGGTGGCGCGCAGTATGACTTTTGGTTTATCTAGCCCATTATCGACGCGGGGATGGGCGGCGGTGAAAACCGGCACCAGCAAAGGCATGCGTGACAACTGGGCGATCGGCTACAGCCAGCGCTATACGGTAGGGGTTTGGGTCGGTAACTTTTCTGGCGAGCCAATGTGGGATGTGTCAGGCGTGACAGGCGCAGCGCCGGTGTGGCGTGACATCATGGAATATCTGCACCGGGACAGCGCGTCTACGCCGCCTGTGCCGCCAGCCGGTGTCGTGGCGCAAACCGTGCATTATGTGCCAGCCATCGAGGCCCCCAGGCAAGAATGGGTGCTAGGCAATGCGCCACTGCCAGCCATAACCACCCTTCGTCTGGCGCCGTTACAAGCACAGCTGATTGCGCCACCGGCGGGGGCGGTGATTGCGCCAGACCCAGATATTCCTGACCGCAAGCAAGCCTTGATGGTGCAAGCCGCCTGGAGCGGGCAGGGCTGTCTGTATCTGGATCAGCACTTGATCAACCAATGCCGTTTGCCACAACTGACGATTCCTTTGCCGCCCCCAGGCAAACATGTCTTAAGCCTGCGGGACAAGCACGGCCAGCTGTTGGATCAGCACTCGTTTGAAGTGCGGGCAATAGCCCTTAAAGCCCCGGCTTAAGTCTAGGGCCAGGCGGCCACAAGGCAAACTGTTAGCCATGACAATAAATATGGCTGTACAAGTGATTTATCCCTTATGATTTAGCCATACAATTCATCATTTATGGAAGAGCAGGATTTTAAACATGCGTGTATTAAAGTGGCTGTTATGGTTATTGTTGCCGGTGGCCTTGTTTGCACTCTATACCTGGGCCAGCTTGAGTTGGGTATATTCATCGGGGGACAGGGTCGGCTATGTGCAAAAACTCTCGAATAAAGGCTGGTTGTGCAAAACCTGGGAGGGCGAGTTGGTGCTGGTCACTGTGCCCGGCACCCAGGCCGAGAAGTTTTACTTTACCGTGCGCGATCCGGCCGTGATTCCCAAAATCAATGCCTTGTCTGGTGAGCGCGTCCGGTTGCAATATGAAGAGCACAAGGGCGTACCGTCAAGCTGCTTTGGTGAGACCAGCTACTACGTTTATAACGTGTTAAAGGTGAATGACGATTACAATTAACCGTGAAGCACAAAAAATGCGCCCAGGCCGGGCGCATTTTTTTATGCCTGGGGTTAGGCAAGCTTCAGGCACTTAAGCGCCACGTCTGTTGTGGCAGGGCGAGTGTTTCTTCTGGTGTTGCCTCCAGTTTGAACTGATTGACGGAGGCCACCAGGGTGTGCACCTGTTCCAGCATGCTTTCTGCGGCCGCGGCAGCTTCTTCTACCAAGGCGGCATTTTGCTGCGTGGTCTCGTCGATGGCGGTCATCGAGGCATAAATCTGCTGCATGCCGTCACTTTGCTGACCGGCTGCTTCGGAGATAGCGCCTATGCTACTGGACACCTGTTGCACGGCCAGCACAATGTCCTGCATGGTGCGACCGGCTTGCCCCACCTGTTTGGCACTGATATTGGTTTGGCTGACCGAGGCGGCAATCAATTCCTTGATCTCTTTGGCTGAAGCGGCCGAGCGGGTGGCCAGGTTGCGCACTTCGCCTGCCACCACGGCAAAGCCACGGCCAGCTTCACCGGCACGCGCAGCTTCTACCGCGGCATTCAGCGCCAGGATGTTGGTCTGGAAGGCAATGCTGTCAATCACGCTGGTGATTTGGGCGATCTGGTCCGAGGTCTCATTGATGCCTTGCATGGTGGTCGACAGTGCTTTAAAGGCATCGCCGCCTTGCAAGGCCATCTGGTTGGCCTGACTGGCCTGCTGGCGGGCCTGACGCGCATGGTCGGCCGTTTGCTTGATATGGCTGGTCAGGGTTTCCAGACTGGCTGATGTTTCTTGCAGGGCATTGGCTTGCGTCTCGGTACGGCGTGACAGGTCGTTATTACCTTTTTCAATTTCCGCGGCAGCCACCTGTATGGTTTCAGCCGCTTGCTTGACGGTTTCTATCGGCGCCACCATGCGTTGCAGAATCTCTTGTGAGCCTTGCAAGGCCAGCCTGAAATCGCCAGCATGCGCCGTCACATCCACCAGGCTATACAGTTGGCCTTGCTGGGCTTCATCGGCAATCTGGCGCGTATCGGCTACCAGTCGCTTCACGGACAGGATGCAGGTGTTCAGATTGTTGATCAGCACCTTGAAATCGCCATGGTACTGGTTATGGATAGGGGCGGGCAGATCTCCTGCCGCAATGCGTTTCACGCAGTCTGCCGCCACATGTAGTGGCGAGACCACCGCGTCCAGGGTCTGGTTGATGCCTTGGATAATCTGACGGAAATCCCCGGCGTGTGCTTCTACGTCTACCCGTGTATCCAGTTTGCCCTGTTGCGCGTCAGACGCCAGGTGATGAACATCGCTGATCAGCTGGTGAATCGCCTGTGCGCAGTGCTGCAGGCTGGTTTGCATCAGGTTAAAGTCACCGGCAAACTGGGTGTCAATCTGGGTCGGAATATTGCCTGCCGCCATTTGATCCAGATAATGCGCCGTGGTCTGCAAGGGCGTGACCACGGCATCCAGTGTCTGGTTAAAGCCGGCCACAATCTGCCTGAATTCACCCAGATGACGTGATTCATCCACGCGTGTGGAGAGCTGGCCCTGTTCCGCGGCGGCTGACAGCGTATGTACATCTTCCATTAAGCGTTTGAAGTTTTGGCGTACCTGCTCAATGCTCTGGTTGATGTAGCTGCGTTGACCGGGAAAAGTGGCCAGTGGCTGGTTGAAATCCCCTTCGCCAAAGGCTGTGACCACCTGCAAAGACTGGCTTTGCGCCTCAATATGCTGCTCGACCATCTGGTTAATGCCTGAAGTCAGTTGCTGATAGGCGCCCGCAAATTGGCTGCTGTCTATGCGGTAATCAATCATGCCGGCCCGGTGCTGGCTGGACATTTCATTCAGGGATTGCACGATGTTCTGAATATTGGCTTGCATGCGCTGCATTTCGTTTAATAGCCGGGCAGTTTCGTCGCTCCCTTGTGCCGCTGCCTGCACAATAAACTGACCATTGGCGATATGCTGCGACATGGTCAGTGCCTGATCGAGCGGTCTGGTGATGGAGTGGGTCATTTTCCAGGCGATGAGCATGGCCATGACTATCGCCACCAGTAATGCGATTTCGATCTGTTTGTTCGCGCTGGCAATGGTGGATGCAAATTGCGCAGAAGCATCCGACACGCCTGCAGTATTCATATCCATCAGCAGCCTGAGGGAATGATTTAATGGCTTGTCTGCGCCTTTGACTGTCGCATCAATCTCAGTCACGCCCATGCCTTCGTTTTTGAGCGCTTCGCAGCGTTTCATGGCGTCACGATAAGTGGTCAGGGCAAGGGTGATATTGCCTAAAATCTCTTTTTCCTGGGCATTGAGCGCGCCGGTCGCGGCATAGGCTTGCATGGCTTGTTCAATATCGGTGAGGCTTTGTTCAAATTTTCGGGCTTCGCGGCCGCCTCTGAGGATGTAATTTTTAAAGTGATGTACCGCATCTCCCAGGCCTTTGCTGGCGTTTTCGATCTGGGTTCGTTTGGTCAGTTGTACGGTTTCAAACTGTTGCCAGGTCTGGTGGATATGATTAAACCCGCGCCAGGCAATCACAAAAATAAAGGTGGTAAATAAAATCAGCAATCCATAACTTAAAAACAAACGGGTGCCGACATTGAGATGGGCGAGAGACTTTTTCATGCAATTCCTCAGGGACAAACTTGAACAACGGCCAGTCATCAGGCTGGCGTGGGCGTGCAGATTGCAACGCTCAACCTATTTACGTAAAACAAGGCCTGAACTAAAGCGTTTTCATCAAACTTTCACAAAAAGTTCACAAAGGGAGGATGCACTAGGCGAATGACTGCTTGGCGGGTACTAGACGCATGATGTTGTATGATATGCTCGGCAAGCATGGGCTTGCCTCTGAAGTCAGTGTGCGGGGCACAAAAAATGGATTTGGAATTGAATGGCTGAACAAAAAAACTATATTACGCCCGAGGGCTATGCCGCCCTGGAGAAAGAGTTTCAATACCTGATTAAAGTCGACCGGCCAGAGGTGGTCCGCGTGGTGAGCTGGGCGGCAGGCAACGGTGACCGCAGCGAAAATGGGGATTACATCTACGGCAAACGACGCTTGCGGCAGATTGATTCGCGTATCCGCTTTTTAACCAAACGCATGGAAGCCGCCGAGATTGTTTACAGCCATACGCAAACCAATACTGAAAAAGTGTTTTTTGGCGCCTGGGTGACCTTGTTTAACCTTGGCGATGACAGCGAGAAAACCATACGCATCGTCGGCCAGGATGAGTTGGATCCTTCACAAGGCTATATTTCGTGGGTATCGCCGATGGCGAGAGCGCTGCTGGGCAAAAATCTGGGCGATACCGTACATGTGGTGACGCCAGGGGCCGACACCGAGTATGAAATTATTGATATCCGTTATGCCTGATGGAAGCATCGCGCCGCTACCGCTGCTGGCAGCGTCATGTAAAAGTATCGACAAAGACTTGAACTAATCATCGCCAGGCCTTATCCTAAAGACATGCGTAAACGTCTCTGCTTGTTCCTGATTTGCTGGTTGCCATGCTTTGTCATGGCTGCCAACGTCATGTCATTGCAGATGACCTTGGCTGACCAGGCCTTCAATCTGGCCGCACATGCTGTGTCTTCTCATGAACGCTCTGCTCAAGTGCAATCGCAGGCCGAGGCCATGCCTTGCCACCATATGGCAGACGCGCATGAACATGCCATGCCTGAAGGGGATAGTGAAGTCGCGCCCGGTCATCAGTGCAGTGTCTGCGGTTTTTGCATGGTCAGCACCGGTGTGGCCGATCTGCAAGCTTTTCCAGCTGTTGTCTTCTTCGCACAGTCTCATGCTGCCCCCTTGTTTGAGGCAGATCCTGTGCACTCCCAAACTTACCCTCCCGCGATCAAGCCACCCATATTCGCTTAACGCCCAGGACAAATCCGTCCGTACCTAGCGTTTTTGCACAATGCGTTTTTGCATTTTGAATATGGAGGCTATATGTTTAAGCAACGTTATGTTGCCTGTGGCGCCTTCTTGCTCAGCCAGATTAGTTTGACCGCCCACGCGGCGGCGCTGATGGGGTTTGAGGACAGCGCCATGCTCATGACCGAGATCGGTCGCTACAACCAGGAATGGATGTTGAATTACTCGCCCACCTTTGGGCATGCCATTGGCGTCGAGCAAATGCGCATGTCGGGGAAAGGCGAGCAAGCCACCACCATTTCCGGGATCAATTACACCGGCATCATCAAACGCTGGAACCTGCCGTCTGCCCAGGCCAATGTCTGGTTTAACGGCAGCGTCGGCGAGGCAAGCGGGCACTATGATGGCTTTGCCTATACGCCCAGTCTGCAATTTGATGTGGAGTCTACCCGGCTGTATTTTCTCGCCAAGGCGCGCATGATCCGCGCCCCTCACATGAACTATGACACCGCCGCCGTGCAAGCTGGGTTTTCATTTTATGAAACCGGCTTTAACGAGACCCAGCCATGGTTTGTCATGGAGGTTAAAACCATGCGCAACAACGATCCGTCCGTGCAGGTGACGCCTGCACTAAGGCTCATCAACAAAAACTACTTTCTTGAGTTTGGGGTGACCAACCCCTGGCAAGGCGAGGGCTTTGCGCCGCGCCTGAATGCCATGTTTGTGTTTTAACCCTGATTGAATATTGAATAAAAGGAATCTGAATCATGAAAAAATTACTGATCACATTGATGCTGTCTGCAATGACCCCTGCGGCTTTTGCCGTGACCACGATCAAGGCCGAAGTCAACGGCATGGTCTGCGCATTTTGTGCCAAAGGCATCGAGAAAAAACTCAATGCCTTGCCACAGAAACAGGCCGCATTTGTTGACCTGAAAAGCCGGGTGGTTGCCTTGCAACTCAAAGATGGCCAAGAGGTCTCCGATGCGGCCTTTAGCAAAGTGATTGAAGATGCTGGCTATACGGTGGCCAAGCTGGCCCGGGTGAACCAGACTGTTGAAGCGATTCAGGCAGAAGTGGTCAAGGCGGATCACCAGGCAGGTAGCAAATGATGGCCGCTGAAATCAATCATTTGCAGGCGAGCAAGCGCTTGAATCTGTTGTCGCTATTCACCAGTGGCTCGACGCTGATTTGCTGCGCCTTGCCAGCTACGCTGGTGGCGATCGGCTCGGTGGCAACCCTGACCAGCCTGATCAGCCATTTTCCGCAACTGATCTGGATCAGCGAGCATAAGCCGCTGGTGTTTGGCCTGGCCGGCAGCATGTTGCTGCTGGCCGGCATCATGCAGTGGCGTGCGCGCAATTTGCCTTGCCCGGTGGATCCACAGTTAGCCAAGCTATGCCAGCAAACCCGGCGGCAAAGCCTGTGGATTTACGTGTTTTCTGTGGTCATCTTTTTGGTCGGCAGCTTCTTTGCTTTTATTGCCCCCTTATTGATCGCTTGAGTTGCATCCCCTGGTGTTGGATGAATCAGGGGTAGGACATTCAGCCGCATTTATGCGGCTGAATGTCAATAAGCGGTTGAAAACAAATGCTTTTAATTCATTTGCACGTCATATTCCTGCGTATAATTCTGTTTCATTAAAGAAGTCCGTCTTTTTGACGATGACTTAATTAGAAAAACAATGCAGAGAGTTGCCATGAATCCACCTATCATCATCGACATTGAAGCCTCTGGCTTTGGCGCTGGCAGTTATCCGGTCGAAATTGGCTATGTGGATAAAAGCGGGCAGACCTGGAGTGCGCAAGTACAGCCGCATGCGGACTGGCTGCACTGGGATGATGAAGCGGAAAAGCTACACCATCAATCCCGTCAGTCTCTGGAAACTTATGGCGCGACGGCACGCGAGATTGCCTTGCATTTGAATCATATGCTCAATGGCAAAACGGTATATACCGATGGCTGGTATCAAGACTTTGTCTGGTTACACGGCTTGTATGAGGCCGCTGGCTTGAGCCCCAACTTCAAGCTTGAGGATTTGAGCCTGACGCTCACGCTTGACCAGAAAGCCGTCTGGCATGAGACCAAGCAGCGCCTGCGTGAGCAAATGGCTTTGGAGCCCCATCGCGCGTCGACCGATGCCAAGCTGTTGCAATTGACCTGGCTGGAAACCGCTGAAATGACCACCGCCTCAGCGGCATAAACGCGCCAGGCTGCCGACCACTGGCAAGATCGGGTAGACTAGCGCTTCCTGAGTTTCAGCGGCATTCCCCCGTTCTATTCCTCCTATGTGTGCGACTCATATACGCCCTGTTGCGTCACTTCCCCAAGCTGTGTCTGGCGCCCGCTGGGATATTCTTTGCAAAGTGGTGGATAACTTTGGCGATATTGGCGTGTGCTGGCGCCTGGCCAGGCAATTGGCCGATGAGTACGATATTGCACTGCGCCTGTGGGTAGATGATCTTGCGTTGGCCGAACGTTTTGCGGGTGCTGGGCACACCCGCATTGAGTTACGGCACTGGACTGCCGACGCAGATTTTTCACCAGCGGCCGATATCGTCATTGAAACCTTTGGCTGTGGTTTGCCTGAGTCTTATCAGCAAGCCATGTTGCAAGGCGCTGCCACTTGGATCAATGTCGATTACTTATCTGCAGAACCCTGGGTAGAGGGGTTTCATGCACAACCCTCACCACAAGCCAATGGTTTGATCCGTTATTTCTTTTACCCCGGGTTTACGCCGCAGACCGGTGGCCTGCTGCGTGAGGCCAGCTTGCCCGCATGGCAGGCAACGGCAGATTGGTCAACCTTTGAACCTGCGCCG
The DNA here is from genome assembly GCF_056314005.1 of Methylophilus sp. DMC18. Classification (NCBI taxonomy): domain Bacteria; kingdom Pseudomonadati; phylum Pseudomonadota; class Betaproteobacteria; order Nitrosomonadales; family Methylophilaceae; genus Methylophilus; species Methylophilus sp. DMC18. Next base: position 412,262 of record NZ_JBQUZE010000001.1, read on the forward strand.
CCGATAGCCGCATCCCCTCACACACTCACGCTCTCCTTGTTTTGCTACGCGCATGCCCCGCTGGCCGCATTGGTGACGTCGCTTGCGCAGTCTCTCCAGCCAGTGCGTGTACTGGTGCCAGAAACCGTCGCGCCCATGCTGGCCGAGGCGTTGGGGAGTAGCCCATTGCGGGTGGGTGAGCAGATCCAGCGCCAGCAGTGTACGTTTCTCGTTATTCCTTTTTTATCGCAAGCGGATTACGACCGCCTGCTTTACTTGTGCGATGTGAATTTTGTCCGTGGGGAGGATAGCTGGATACGGGCATTGTGGGCGGGTAAACCCATGGTCTGGTTGCCGTATCAGCAAAGCGAAGAAACGCATCTGGTTAAACTCAATGCCTTTCTCGATCACTATCTGGCACTAGCCGAAGCCTCGGTTGCCGAAACCGTGCGTGAAACCATGCTGGCCTGGGCACGCGGGCACTGGCGTCCTGACTTGTGGCAATCGCTGGTCACTGCATTACCCGCGCTTGCCAGCCATGCGCAAGCGTTTAAAGCGCAACAATCACAGCAGCCAGATCTCGCCACCAACTTGGTGCGTTTTATTGAGAAAATCCGGCGTTAAGTGAGCGATGAGCATAAAGCGCAAGGCGCTAACAACGCAGCAAGCAAGGCAGTCGATGAGATACGGCTTGCGCACGGGTCCCGCGCAACACAGCAATTTGCAAGCGTGGTCACTTAATCCCTTGTTTTCTTGAGAAATGTCACGCATATCGGGTATAATCCGGCGTTTTAAAATCCCGCATACAAATTAAGGCTTATTATGAAAATCGCTCAAGAACTCCGCGTTGGCAACGTAGTGATGATTGGCAACGACCCGATGGTGGTTGTAAAGACTGAATACAACAAATCCGGCCGTAACGCGGCTGTGGTGAAAATGAAAATGAAAAACTTGTTGACTGAAGCGCCTAGCGAAAACGTCTACAACGCACAGGACAAGTTTGATGTGATCGTGCTCGAAAAGAAAGAAGTGACTTACTCTTACTTTGCTGATCCTACCTACGTATTTATGGATGCTGAATACAATCAATACGATGTGGATGCCGAATTTATGGAAGACGCGCTGCCATACCTCGAAGACGGCATGCCATGTGAAGTGCGTTTCTACGAAGGCAAAGCGATTTCTATCGAACTGCCAACCACTGTGGTGCGTGAGATCACTTATACCGAGCCTGCAGTCAAAGGCGATACTTCAGGTAAAGTCATGAAACCAGCGAAAATCGCTTCCGGTTTTGAGATTCCAGTGCCTTTGTTTGTGAACCAAGGCGACAAAATCGAGATCGATACCCGTACAGGTGAATACCGCAACCGCGTGATGAAATAATTCCTCTGCTTGCGATGATCAACCCCGGATTTTCCGGGGTTTTTTATTGTCTGCCGCTGGAGATGACCCTGCGATGATGCCGGGTAGTGCGTCATTCTAGGAAATAATGCAACCGTTCAAGTGAATCATTCACTATCTGCGCTTAAAATTTTTCCATGACAATCGCTGACAGCTTTACATCATTTCAATCTTGGGGGTGTGCAATGCGTGATCAGCGAGTCAAAAAAACAAGCTTCTTCCTGTTGTCCGTGGTGTTGGGGGCGGCGCTGTTCAGCAGTTTGTCTGTCCATGCAGAAGGAGAGGGCAAAGCAGACCCCAGATCACTCAAACATCCCCTGATCGGTTATTGGGAATCCAGATTGCCCGAGAGTGGTTGCCTCGAAACCTACTGGTTTAAAGAAGACGGCACAGCGGTTTTTACTAGCGGCGACGAGCAACTTGAAGCGCGTTATGAAGTCACCCCGCAACCGGATGAACATGGTTTTTTCAAGTTGAATCATCGCGTGACCTTAAGTAACAAGGCCCTGGATTGCACCAAACAACATTCTGAAATCAATACCGAGCAAACCAGTTTTGTGCTGTTTAAACCTGATGGCAGCAGTTTTATTTCTTGTGATGACGATGATCCTTCGCTTGAAAGCTGTTTTGGCCCCATAGAGTTAAAAAATAACGCTGCCAGAAGCTTGCACTAAGCGGTTTAATCCTGATGTGGTACATCAAGCAAGGCTTGCTCAGGCGGATTGCGCCTGTGCTCGTGGTGTGTCTGGGATTGACCATGGGCTATCCCACGCAAGCCATTATTCACGGGCTCACGTTTCCGGGCATGACGATTTCCACGGTCAAGCTCAGCATACAGCATGCACACTTTTTACAGTCTGTTGAAAAGTGGGAGTATTACGACTCGATTTGCAGTGCCGCCATTGTGGGCCTCAAACCATTGACGCTGATTACCGCTGCGCATTGCATGAAAGAGGTGCGGCTGACCGGCCCCAAAGATTTGCCCGTGGTAGGCATTGCGCAACCTGAACTGCTGGGACTGGAGGACGTGCGCTTAAAACAAGCCTTCTACCGGCCCTTTGACCGTGTAGCTGAAGATTTGACTCAAGATGTCGCGGTGCTGGTATTTGATGCCAAAGTACAAAGCCTGATCCAACCCCTGCGCATTCGCATCGACGACCATGTGCCAGATGTCATTATGATTTGCGGCTATGGGCGCGGCTATGGCGAGGCGGATACGCGGCATCCGCGCTGCGGCGAACGCAAGCCTGTGCATGACCTGTCGGATTTTTATCAGATATTGCCCAAGCCCTATCGCGACATGGACGAGATGTTGCACCTGCAAGCACAGACCCAGTTTGCCTATACGCAAGAATTGGTGCATGCCGAAAAGGCGCTGCTGGCGGTAAACCGATTAAACGACCTCGACCAGTACGACCATACGATTCCCATGCCTACGGTGGGCGATTCTGGCGGGCCGTGGTTGGTGCTGAACGCACAAGGACAATACGAGTTACTGGCGATTACCAGCCTGGTTGAACGCTTTTACAATCCCAGCGCTAACTGGCCGTTCTTCCAGAAACAGGTGCCGCTCTCAGAGTACCCCTATGTGGCTTATGGACTCAAGTTGAGCCACCCTGAAGTCTTGGGATTTTTACAATATGCACAACATAGCGGTGCCGATATTCAGTTCACTTCGGCACCGTTAAATCATTACGGTAAGCGGCCAGCAAACCCAGGCCGCTAAGATTCAGGCATTCAGCTTGTGATCAATTTCTTTTTCAGCCTGTAGCCAGTAATCCATGTGGCTATCGCCAAAGCCATTTTTCTCTGCAATATAGTAGGCCGCAACTTCAATCATCTTGTAACGCTCTTCGCTGGTGATAATAGAAGGTTTTACAGACTTTTTACGGGGGCTGGCAGATTTGGTTTTTGGGGTGTCAGTTTTAGGGGCCGCTTTTTTGGCGCTGGTTTTTTTTGCGGATACATCAGTGGTCTTGCTGGTTGCCATACATAACTCCTTGGTCTAGAGATGAATGAAAATAAAGCTTGTGGCCTTGTCATACTCATATTACAAACGGTAACCCGTCATCGTCAAGCGGCTAACTTCCTGAATATGCAGGGAATTTGATATGTGTCAGCTATTTTTGCTGTTTGAAGCATTTTTCACGATCAAGTTCACTCGCTTTGCAAATGCAGGGTGGCCCTTCCAAAGTCGCTGCAGATATGGTGTAGTGACAGCAATTCATCATTTTTAAAAATAAATATGTATAAAAAAGCGCTCACTTCACTGACCATCCTGTTCTTTATGATGGGCTTTATCACCTGCCTGAACGACATTCTGGTGCCCTATCTGAAAGCCATTTTTGCCTTGAGCTATGCCCAGGCGGCCTTGATCCAGTTCTGTTTTTTTGCGGCTTATGGCCTGACTTCTATCCCTTTTAGCAAACTGATTGAGCAAGTCGGCTACCAAAAAGGCATGGTGATCGGCTTTGCCTTGGCCGCCCTGGGCTGCCTGCTGTTTTATCCGGCGGTGCTATTGCATACCTATGGCTTGTTTTTGGCGGCCTTGTTCGTGCTCGCGTCTGGCATCGTGCTACTGCAAGTGGCCGCAAACCCTTGCGTCTCCATCATCGGGCCCAAAGAAACCGCGTCTTCCAGACTGACCATGGCTCAAGCCTTTAACTCTCTCGGCACCTTTGTCGCCCCGTTTTTTGGCGCCTATTTCATACTCTCTGGCTTGACCAACTCCAGCTATGCCGAAGGCGTGGTCTATCCTTATTTCCTGATTGCTAGCGTATTGATTGTAATCGCAGTCGTGCTTTCACGCATCAACCTGTCAGGGATCGAAAGCGCAGAAGCAGACGAGAGCAGCTGGTCTGAAGTATTGCAAGAAAAAAGCCTGTTACTGGGCGTAATCGGTATTTTTGCCTACGTTGGCGCTGAAGTGTCGATAGGCAGTTTTCTGGTCAACTATGTGATGGACATCAGCCATGTTGCAGAAACCCAGGCCGCACCCTTGGTGGCTTTGTACTGGGGTGGTGCCATGATCGGCCGCTTTATCGGCATCTTCACCCTTAAGGCATTCGCCCCCGCCAAAGTGCTTATCACCCACGCATTGCTCTCTGTCGTGTTTATTCTGGTCTCCATGCAAAGTAAAGGCAATCTGGCGATTGCCACCATGGTGCTGGTCGGCTTGTGTAACTCCATCATGTTCCCCACCATTTTCACGCTCGGCATTAAAGGCCTAAAAGCCGGCCAAGAGAAAAAAGGCTCAGGCTTGCTCGCAACAGCAATTGTGGGCGGCGCAGTGATCCCACTTTTGACCGGCTTGCTCGCTGACCGCTTGGGAATACATCATGCCTTTGTGTTGCCGGTGATTTGTTATGCGTATATCGCTTACTTTGGCATGCGTAATTTGAAGTCATAACCTCTAAGGCTGTAGGGTGGGCAACTTGTTGCCCACGCGAGGTAACTTCAAATGCGGTGGATATGGTTGGGTGCAGATCTATTCAGGTTTTCTGGTCGCATGGGCAATTAATTGCTCACCTTCCGTCTGCGTATTTAAAGTCTTAAATTATAGAGTTCATTTGGGATTACTATACTTTCGCATGAAAAGGTTGACACCCTCAAGCATGAGGTATGCTCGTTGTTTGTTTGATACTTCCTCCCATTCACCATGGGCTGCTTGATTTCTTAAGCCAGCCCATGCAGTAATGTCCTTTGCATCTTGTTTGGATATTAGATCCTCGGCTAACAATACTTGAGTGTAGCTGTCTATAGATGGTTTTCGCTGGCCTAAGGAAATATCTGCCTCATCAATCCATGTGCGTAAGAACTCTTCAAGAGATGCACCTATAAGAACGATCGGGGCCGCCGGATGAACTCCTTTAGCTCCAAGTAGCAACTGAGCCTGCTCCAGAAAGTCAGATACAACATCAAGTTGTGCTCGACGAGTAGGTGAAATCTCGTCAAGCAAACCAGCTTCTATGTGCGACCGCAGTGAGTCTAGCGAGGAATTCAGAATTGATGCGTAGTATTCAGAGGTGCCACCAGCATTCTCGGCCATACGAACAAAAGAACTTTTGGGACCTACTACTTGGATCATGAACTCTACTATTTGTGCCTGAATTCCACGTAGACGAGCAGATTGCTCTCCCTTTCCTATCACGCCTATGGAACTCTTCAGGCGATCAATATGCGTGAGAACGGTAATGTAGTCCATATAAAGTCTACCTAATTATGTTCGCAAATTAGCGACCTAAAGCGGCAATTAAAATGAGCAGTAAAATTTATTATTTGTTTGTATACTGATCTGAGACTATTGTAATAGCTAACTTATCCAAGAGTTTAAATATCAAAGCTAATTAACTAGGCTGAAGTCCCACCCACCGTCAACCCATCAATCCTCAACGTAGGCTGCCCAACCCCCACAGGCACGCTCTGCCCCTCCTTACCGCAAGTCCCTACACCGCTATCCAGCGCCATATCATTGCCTATCATGCTCACACGTTTTAGTACGTCAGGGCCGTTACCAATCAGGGTTGCACCTTTCACCGGGTAGGTGATTTGGCCATCTTCAATCATGTAGGCCTCAGCCGCACTAAATACGAATTTACCGCTAGTGATATCTACCTGGCCGCCGCCAAAGTTGGCTGCGTATAGGCCTTTTTTGACTGACTTGATAATTTCTTGCGGGTCTTTATCGCCGTTGAGCATGTAGGTGTTGGTCATGCGTGGCATAGGGATATGCGCATAGCTTTCGCGGCGGGCGTTGCCGGTGAGGCTCATGCCCATCAGGCGGGCGTTGAGCGTATCCTGGATGTAGCCGCGCAGGATGCCGTCTTCAATCAATACGGTTTTTTCCGGGGTGTTGCCTTCGTCGTCCATGGTCAGGGAGCCGCGGCGGTCGGCGATGGTGCCGTCATCGACAATGGTGATGCCTTTGGCGGCGACTTGCTGGCCGATCATATTGCTAAAAGCGCTGCTGCCTTTGCGGTTAAAGTCGCCTTCGAGGCCGTGGCCGATGGCTTCGTGCAGCAAAATGCCTGGCCAGCCGCTGCCGAGGACGACAGTCATGCTGCCCGCAGGGGCAGGGCGGGCATCCAGATTAACCAGGGCTTGATGCACGGCTTTTTGTGCGTAGTCTTGCAGCACTTCATCGGTGAAGTAGCTGTAATCAAAGCGGCCACCGCCACCACTGGAGCCTTGTTCACGACGGCCATTGTGTTCGGCGATGACTTGCAGCGAGACGCGCACCAGCGGGCGCACATCGCCTGCCATGACGCCGTCACTACGGGCGACCATGACGACTTCGTATTCGGCGGCCATGGAGGCCATCACTTGCGTGACGCGAGGGTCTTGGGCCTTGGCGTAACGTTCGAGTTTTTCGAGCAGCTTGACCTTGGCATCTGCACTGAGGCTGGCAATCGGGTCTTGCGGCAGATAGAGTGGCAGGTGGCTGCGGGTGACGATGCTGTGGCCGGTTTTTTCTTGCCCCAGGCTGGCGATAGCGCGGGTGGCACTGGCCGCTTGTTGCAGGGCGTCGAGGTGGATGTCATCCGAATAGGCAAAAGCCGTTTTTTCGCCGCTGACGGCGCGTACGCCAACACCCTGGTCGATATTGAAACTGCCGGATTTGACCTGACCTTCTTCCAGACCCCAGGATTCGCTGCGGCTGTATTGAAAATACAGGTCGGCATAGTCGATATTGTGCGTCATCATGCCGGAGAGCACATTGGTCAGCGCTTCTTGATCCAGTCCAGCAGGGCGCAGCAGTAAGTCGTTGGCTGTGGTCAGGTGTGTTTGCATAGTGGGTCTACTTTACTTTCAGCGTCTGGTGAGCGGGTTGTTTTGGTTGGAGTGATTTTTCACCAAGGAGTGCCGCTTGCATGCTCAGGGTTTTCATTAAATGGCTTTAATGGTTTTGTGTTTAAGCGCAGGTAAGCTCTCGCGCAGGTTTTTAATATAGTTGCGGTTAACATTGGCGATGACAATCCCGGAGCCACGTGGCAAGCGGTCAAGCACCACGCCCCACGGATCGACAATCATGCTGTTTCCATGGGTTTCGCGGCCAGAGAGATGGTACCCCCCCTGCGCAGAAGCAACCACATAGCACAGGTTTTCAACCGCACGGGCGCGCACCAGGGTTTCCCAATGGGCTTTGCCTGTGGTTTCGGTAAAGGCTGAGGGCACCACGATCATATCCACATCGCCCATGGCGCGGAACAGCTCAGGGAAACGCAAATCGTAGCAAATTGAGAGGCCAATGCGGCCAAACGGGGTGTCTACGGTGACCACGGTATCGCCAGGCTCAATGGTGTTTTCTTCATGGTAATGCTCGGTGCCCATATCCATGCCAAACAGGTGAATCTTGTCATAACGGGCGACCTGTTCGCCTTTGTCGTTATACACCAGGCAGCTGTTACGCACTTTATTGGCGTAATTGCTTTCCAGCGGCACTGTGCCAGCGACAATCCAGATTTTGTAGGCTTTGGCGGTTTTGCTCAAAAACTGCTGGATAGGCCCGGTGTTGGGCTTCTCGCGGATGGTGACCTTGTCAAAATCTTTAAGCCCCATGATGCAAAAGTACTCGGGCAGTACCACCAGCTTGGCGCCAGCCTTGGCTGCCATTTCGATGAGCCGCTTGGACTCGACCAGGTTGGCCGACACACTGGGGCTGGACGCCATCTGGATCGCCGCAACTTTGACGATGTCATCATTGGCTGAGGATTTGAGTTTTTTGGTTTTATTGTCGGCCATGGCAAGTTTCCGGTTTAAATGCTTGATATTGACATTAATGCAGATTTTTTAAAGGTTGAACAGCAGGGGTGGCCGGGGCTTTTTTATCGGCGTCGGCTTCCTGCGGGTTATCCCAAGTGCCTGTAATCATATACTCACTGGCACTGATTTTGTTAAGTGGATCTTTGAGCAGCTTTTGTGCGACAAAGGCAGCCACACCGACAATTGGCCCGCCAGCCAGCGCTGCAAGCGATACCGAGTCGGAAATATGTGGGACGACCCGCACTTTGAGGCGCTGCGTTTCGGCCTTGAGGTTGGTTTCCCCCTTGATTCTGGCCTCAGCGGCAGGGCCGGTCATAAACAGGTCATCGCTGCGTAAAATCCCGTCGCGAATGTTGGCGGTAGAGGTGATTTTGTCAAAGGCAAAGCCTTCGCTAAACAAGTCGCGGAAATCCAGCGTCAAGCGCCGTGGCAAGCTCTGCAAGCTCAACAGGCCGAGCAAGCGTCCCACGCCGGGTTGCACTTTCAGGATCTGGCCTTTTTCAAGCTGCATGGTGAAGCTGCCATCCAGGCGTTCAACCGCAAACTCGTGCGGGCTGCCTGGCCAGCTTAGTTGGCCATTCATGTTGCCTGTCCCGCCCTTGACCATTTCCCCTCCGGGTTGAAAACGCTGCAAGGTTTTGCCCAGGTTGCTGGAGTTTAAGTTGAATTTGAGCTGGGTTTGCGGGCTGCGCACCGAGTTGCGCCAGGTGCCGTCTGCGGTGAGCTGGCTGTCCGGATTGGTAATGCTCATGCGCTGGATCACCCAGCTCTCGCCGCTGTTAAAAGCTTTCAAGTCCAGGCTGCCTAATTGCTTGTCGCCAAACTGGAAGTCCTGCGCAGTAATATCCAGCTCCGGGTAGGTCATGTCCAATCTGCGCGCCTCGGCGGGGGCTGGCGTATTGTCGTTATCCGGGGTGCGTGGCACACGCAGATAATTTAAACGGGCCACCAGTTTATTGGGTTTGCCCGCCAGCCAGTCTGCCTCGCCCGCCAGCTCCTGGCTTTGTATCAGCAGCTTGAGGCGTTCACTTTCGGGCGTGATATTCAGTTTGATCTGATGCAGATTGCGGTCAAACACATGTAAGGTGCCCGCGGTCAGTTCTACCTGATTGAGCGCCAGTGAAGAAGTGGCCGAGTTTTGGGGCGTGCCTGACTGATTAAGGTAGGGCAGCCATTCATCAATGTTGAGCTTTTGAAAGTCTGCCCTCAAATTGATGCCATTGCCTGTGGGCAAGCGGGCCGGGGTGTTGATGGCAATTTCCCCTGCGGTAATGGTTGCCGTTTCGCCATTGACCTGGCGGAACAGGTTGGCGTGTAGCCACTCATTGTAGTCAATCGCAATTTTATCCGGCTGGTTGTTTTCCTGACGCACACGGATGATCAGGTTGGCAGGTGTGTCTGCCGTTTTCTTGGCGGGCTCGGGTAAATCAATCGTCATGCCTATCAGCTGCGAGCGAATATCCAGCCTGAGATTCGGTGCCTGAATCAGCACATTGCTTTTCCAGTCAGTGGTGCCATGCAAGGCACGCGTTAACAGGTTGTTATCCAGCTTTCTAAGGGCGGCATCCGTGATGCGGCCGCTGCCCTGAATCATCACAGATTTGTCCGGGCGGGTACTCAAACTCAGGGTGGCCGGATTGTCGAACAGGCTGAGTTGTATGCCTTGCGCCTGCAAGCCCTTCTCGTTAAATTTGAGATGCCCGTTGATGTTGCCCATTTCGGGCATGGCCATTTGCGTATTGGCGGCGATATGGCCATTTTTTATCGCATAGTCGCCCTGAAACTGGCTGGCATCCACGTTATTGAGCGGAATTTGTAACGCCAGCTTGAGGTCTGCCGCGCCGGTGGCTTTGAGCGTATCGGTAAAGCCCATAGTGACTTGCTTGACCGGGCTGGTGTTGATGAATTTAATGCCTTGCTCCAGGTTGCCTGTTGCGACGGCCTTGACACTCAGAATAGGGTCATCCGCATCCAGTCTCGGAATCTCTACTTGTGCTTGCGTAATGTGCTGGCCGACCGTGGTGGCATTTTTAACGGCAATATCCATGCGCTTGCCTTCAAACTTGAGGAAGGCGTCGATGTCTTGCAGTTGCGGCCAATCGGTCCCGTATTCCAGGCTGGCACGGTCAAGCTGGGCTGTGACCCTGAATAAACCCAGTGACGGATCTGAATGAAACGCTGCATTCACATAGGGGAAGTCTTTGACCCGGCCTTTGACAATCACTTCGCCGTGTCTAATCTGGCCACCCAGAATCGAGGTATCCAGCCAGTGCAGGGTGGCCTGATCAAGCACCAGGGGATAATAGAACGACGCAAATTTGGCATCGCCACGTTCAATCTGGCTTTGAAGCTGTATGGTATCGCCACCGGTGGCACCCAATTGGTATTCCATGTTGGTACGTAACGCCAGATGCGGGTTGGCAAAATGCAGATTGTGTGTGCTGATCAACATTTTTTGGCCGTTATTGCGCCACTCTATTTCGCCTTGTAGCTGATCAATTGGTAGCGGCCAGCGCAATAGACCTGCCAATTCAAGTGTGGCCTCTTTTGTATCCAGCTCCAGGTTGCCTGCGTTGGGCTTGACAGACAGCTGCCCAGCCCAGTTTTGCAAGCCAGGGAGTTTTTCATACGCCTTGGTTTGTATATGATCAAAGCTGGCTGTGATGGCGTAATCCTGCCACTGCTTGTCGTGGTATAGCCAGCGAGTCTTGACTTTGCTGGCGTTGCCCGTGGGGACCATGTTTTCCAGATAACGGGTGAGGGCGGCGTCGGCAGGCAGCCATTGTGCCAGCAGGTTGCTGTGCGTCAGACCCAGCTGTTTGAGGCTCAGTGTGCCTTCATGACCGTGCTGGTCCCATTGCACCTCACCGTTGGCATCGCTGAGCATGAGGCCGGGCTCAATGTCGGCAGAAAAGTGCTTGAGTGTCAGCATTTGCCGTTGTTCAACGCGTTGCCAGCGTACTTCACCACTGACCGTTTTGGCGATAAAGGTTTGCGATGTCCGGGCGGGCGAGACTGCAACATGATTGAGCGCAACCTGTGCCGCCAGTCGCTGTAGCTGCAGCTTGTCAAAGGCCAGCGTCGCGGTCAGGTTGCCTTTGCCCGCCGTCAGCGCGACAGGCAGGTCAATCCAGGGGCTCCAGGCCGCCAAGTCTGTTTCAGGCAAACGGAGCGAGAGTTCGCCATGCCATGCTTCTGGCTTGGATACATCATCGCCAACCGCGACGGCTTCAAGATGAATACGTTGCTGGGTCCCTGTTGAAACCAGGCTATCAACATGAATGCTGTGACGGTGCAAAAGGCGTTGCCAGACCGGTGTCAATATCTGGATATTCAAATCCTTAAGCAGCAAAGGCGGAGCATGGCGTTGTTCATCAAGCCAGGTCACCGTGGCATTGGATATTTTGATGCGTCGTTGCGACAGCAGCCAGTTGGCAAACGCTGGATTCCCCTGTCCGGACATGGAAATGCCGGCCAAAAAGACTTGCCCCTCTGCAGTTCTTCTCACTACCAGATTGGGTGCGTCAATATTGAGGCTGACCAGAGAGGGTGAGAGTAGCGCCAGACTGCTCCATGACAGGCGGGTGGTGACCTGGGCCAGTTCAAGCGCCGGGCGTTGTTGCGTATCGTATAGTGTCACCTTGGACAGTGTGACTTGCGGTGCCAGGCCACGCCAGCGGATGGCTATGCTGGCAATGGTGACATTTTGCTTGAGCGCGTCGCTCAAGGTGTGTTCGATCCGGCTGCGATAGTCGTCGATATGGGGGAACACGTAAAACTGGATAACCCCGACGATGCCTGCCAGCAGGATGAGGAGGCCGATCAACAAAGAGAGCAGCCAGCGTTTGATTTTTTGCAGGGGCATATTGAGGGATTTTGCAGGACAAAAAAGATATTATTTATTTATGTGACTATTTTACTCGAAAACAGTTGCGTCACTGTCAGCGTTACAACTACATTACGCGCTTTTATCTGGCCTCACCGCTATTTCAGCGGCGCTTCAAGGATTTATCCGCCGAGCGGGCATGATTCGTTTAAAATGCGATTCTTTTGCTGTTCGATGACGTTTAAAGGTATTCAAGAGTGATTCAGTTTAAGCAGCTGACTTTTTCGCGGGCAGGCAAGCCCTTGGTCGAAGGCGCCAGCTTTCAGTTGCATCCCGGCCATCGGGTTGGTTTAACCGGGGCGAACGGCGCAGGCAAATCCAGCCTGTTCGCCTTGTTGCGTGGCGAGCTGGTGGCCGAGGCCGGTGAGTTACTGATTCCGCAGCAATGGGTGATTGCCCATGTGGCACAAGAAACGCCTGCGCTTGCGCAGTCTGCACTCTCCTACACGCTCGAAGGCGATGAAGAGTTGCATGCCCTGCAAGTAAATCTGGCGCAGGCTGAGGCCAATGGCACACAGGATCCCATACAGGTGGCGGAGTGGCATCAACGATTGGCCGATATTGATGGTTACAGTGCCGAGGCCAGAGCCAGTGCCTTGCTGGCGGGGCTGGGCTTTACCCAGTCACAACTGAGTCAAGCTGTCAGTGATTTTTCGGGCGGCTGGCGGATGCGCCTGAATCTGGCACGCGCGCTGATGTGCCGTTCTGACCTGCTGTTGCTGGATGAACCGACCAACCACCTGGATATTGAAGCGGTGATTTGGTTGGAAGGCTGGCTGAGCGCTTATCGTGGCACTTTGTTGCTGATCTCGCATGACCGCGAGTTTCTGGATAACACCGTTAACCATATCCTGCATATTGAACAGCGGCAACTGAGCCTGTACCGCGGCGGCTATAGCGATTTTGAACGCCAACGCGCTGAAAAACTGGTGTTGCAACAAGCCAGCTATCAAAAACAGCAGCAGCAAATCGCCCACTTGCAACAATATATTGACCGTTTTCGTGCCAAGGCCACCAAGGCGCGTCAAGCCCAAAGCCGTATCAAGGCGCTTGAGCGTATGGAGCGTATCAGTGCTGCACATGTGGATTCGCCCTTTAGTTTTGGTTTTCGTGATCTGGGCGCCGCGCCAGATCCTTTGCTGGTCATCAATCAAGCAGCCTTGGGCTATGGTCAGCAAACACTGGTCAAATTGGCGCATCTGGCGATTCGTCCCGGTGAGCGCATCGGATTGCTTGGTAAAAATGGCGCAGGTAAATCCACGCTGATTAAGGCGCTGGCGCAATCTGAAACCTTGCTGGCGGGCGAGCGGGTGGAGGGTAAAGACCTGCGCATCGGCTATTTCGCGCAACACCAGTTGGAGCAACTGATCGCCGAGGATTCGCCACTCATGCATTTGCAACGCCTGGACCCTAAAGCCAGAGAGCAGGAACTGCTGGACTTTTTGGGCGGCTTTGATTTTAGGGGCGAGATGGCAAAAAGTCCATGTGGCCCGTTTTCCGGCGGCGAAAAATCACGGCTGGCGCTGGCGATGCTCATCTGGCAACGTCCCAACCTGATTTTGCTGGATGAACCCACCAACCATCTGGATATTGAAATGCGCCATGCCCTGTCTATGGCCTTGCAGGCTTATGAAGGGGGGATGGTCATGGTCTCGCACGACCGCACACTGCTGGCGACGTGCTGCGAAAAATTTGTACTGGTTGCTGAAAGCCAGGTCAGCGTGTTTGATGGTGACTTGGAAGATTACAAGCAGTCTTTACTGCAATCTGCGCCGTCTGCCATGTCCGAGCCAACAAGCACGGCCACTAAACAGAATGCCTATCATCAGCAAAAAGCAGATCGGCAGGCGCGGTTGCAAGCGCGCAGACCGCTGCTCAAAAGTCTGACAGCACTGGAGAAGCAGCTGGCCGAGCTGGAGCAAACCAAGCAATCACTAGACAGCCAACTGGCTGAGAGCGGTATCTATGAAGCCTCGCAACGGGAGGCTTTGCAAGCACTGTTGATTGCACAGGCACAAAACCAGAAACAGCTGGATACGGTAGAGAGTGAATGGTTGTCGCTACAGGAAGCACTTGAGGCATTGCCGGAAGTAGATTAACTGTTGTAGCAAACATATATATAGGAATCATTGATAAAGGAATAGTTATGGAAATGACATATGAAGAGCGGCTGAAGTGGTTACATCAGCTCTGTCAGGCCCAAGCCAATGCAGTGCCGCTGTCTGCTGAAGCGGCCAAGTCTGCCTATGCGAATGCCGATGTGGAAGAGGCCGCGCATTACCTGGCAAGTTTTTTAACTTTTCAGGCCATACGTTCTGCAGAGCGCCATCCGGCCGATGAGTTGCAAAGCGACTTTGATATGCTGGGGGTGTATCAGTGTTTTGGCTTGATGTTGTACGCCTTTTTGCTCATGCCATTAACGCAGGATGGGCACCAGCCAGATTATGCCCGGGCACAAGTGACGATAGGCAAAACCTTGTTTGCAGGGCTGGCGCCAGAAATGCTGGCAGAGATTATCGAGTCTGGGTTTCATAAGTTTCAATTGATCGCAGAAACCGATTCCGAGCACTGGCTGACCTACCGCGAAAATCTGGATAAAGTGACCATCAGCTACCTGATTGCAAGCACAGACGATGACAGTCCGCATGGCCCTGAGGATGTATTGCCCCTGTTTGGTCAGTTGCTCAGCCAGTTGTGTGAGGCTTTTACTGCGGATTAAATTTTGCATCGAACATATTTGCGGTATACTTTAAATTGATTTAACATTTTCGATTCAGTTTGAAAACTTGGGTAAAATGTCTCGCTTACGCTTGTTATTGAATTTGTTTGTTCGTTAAGATTCCGTGGCTAAAGTACATTGAGCCTAATGCAAATCTCAAAAAGGACATAAATGAGCAAGCTGCTGTTGATTGACGATGATGTTGAACTAGCCAACATGCTAAAGGAATTTCTGACGCAGGAAGGCTACACCGTGACAACTGCACATGATGGCCTGACGGGTGAGCAATATGTTCTGGCTGGCAAGTTTGATCTTGCTATTCTGGATGTGATGATGCCTGGCCAGGATGGATTGCAAACATTACGCAACATCCGTCAGCATTCCGATATTCCTGTGTTGATGTTGACCGCCAAGGACGACAACGAAGGCCGTATTGAAGGGCTGGAAGCTGGCGCGGATGACTATGTTCAAAAACCCTGTTTGCCACGCGAGTTGGTCGCCCGCGTGCGTGCGATCTTGCGCCGCCATACCAGTGACAGTCCCAAGGGGAATGATATTGTGGTTGGTCAACTGGTGGTTTCCAGCGAGCGCAGAAAAGTGTTCTGGGCGGATAAACCTATCATTTTCACCAGTACCGAATTCAGTTTGATTGAAATTCTTGCCAAACATGCAGGCACCATCGTCAGCAAAGAGGATCTGTCAGTCAAGGCCTTGGGTCGTCCGCTGGTCAAGTATGACCGTAGCATTGATGTTCATTTAAGCAGTATCCGTCAAAAAATCTCTGAAGTTTCCGGCGGGGTCAATGTGATTCAAACAATTTACCGCGTTGGCTATCAACTGGTAAGAGAGTAATTCGTTATTGCGAGGCCTATGGGGCGCCTGTTCTGGAAGTTATTTGCAGCACTTTTTCTGGCGCTCATTTCAACCGATATTATTGTTGGAAACATTGCAGAGTGGGAGCTGAATCGCAAGCTGGTCGGCTACCATGAAGCGTTGCATACCGCGAGTGACCAGGTTAAAGCACAAGCCCTGACGCAACCCTCTAATGAGCTGATCGCAAAAACACTGTCACATGAACACCTGCCTATGGTGTTTAACCTTCCGGTTTGGGTGTTTGTTTTCGGCATTCTCGCCAATCTCGTCTTTGCCAGTTTGCTTGCCTGGGCCATCGCGCATCCTATCAAGCTGCTGCTGATTCATCTTAAAAGTGCAGCAGAGGGCGATCTGCTCGTGCGTGTCAGCCCCAAGATCAAGGCCTCTTATGATGAGTTTTCCGGCTTGGGGCAGGCCTTTGATCTGATGGCGCTGCGCTTGAATAATATGATCAAAAGCCAGTCAAACATGATGCATCATGTTTCCCACGAACTGCGTTCCCCATTGGCAAGAATACAGATGGCTGTTGGTCTGGCTATGCAAAATCCACAAAAAATTCAGAGCTCTTTGCAGCGCGTTGAGCTTGAAGCTGTGCGCATGGAACGCATGATTTCTGAATTACTCGAAATTTTTCGCTTTGAATCGGATATACACAAGCTGCAAAAAGTAGAGGTGGATTTGCAAGCTCTGCTGACAGGCATTGTTGGGGATGTCCTGTTTGAAAAGCATGATGCCAAGCTCCGGTTGTTGATGCCTGATGAGCCCGTCATCCTGGATGGGCAACTGGAGTTGTTGCAACGTGCGATTGATAACGTGATCCGCAATGCGCTCAAATATGGTCCTGTGGATGGTGAGGTGACGATTGAGTTGCAACATAGTCAGCGTACTGGCGAAATTATTCTCGAAGTACAGGATCAGGGGCAGGGCGTAGAGCCACAAGAGCTTGAGCAGATATTCAAGCCTTTTGTGCGAGGTCGCCGCGCTTCGCAAGTCGAAGGGCATGGCATCGGCCTCGCCATGACCAAGCATATCGTTGAAGCCCATGGCGGCTTTGTCAACGCCACCAATCTAAGCCCGGACGGATTCATGATCCGTATTCATTTGCCCATCCAGCAAGAAACGACGTAGACGATCCTCTAAAAATCAGCGCTAACAATGCTAAAATAGCGCGTTTAAGATTACGCAGGCGAATGCCGGATACAATATGACAGCACAACACTCCCACCCAGATAACGCAACTGAGAGCGTGGTTGATGAAAATCATGTGATTGCAGAACGTCGCGAGAAACTACGCTTGCTGCGTGAACAAGCGCAGGCCAGCGAGACGGCCGTTTTTCCTAACGATTTCAAGCCAGAGCATAAAGCCGCTGCGTTGCAGGCCGCATATGCCGAGACTGACAAGGAAACCCTGGATCCTCAAGAAATCCCGGTCGTGGTTGCCGGCCGCATGATGCTCAAACGCGTGATGGGTAAAGCCAGTTTTGCTACGATTCAGGATAGCTCAGCCCGTATCCAGCTTTACATTGCCAGGGATGAAATTGGTGAAGCCTTGTATGACCAGTTCAAGCACTGGGACATGGGCGATATCCTTGGCGCGAAAGGTCGATTGTTCAAAACCCGTACCGGCGAGTTGTCTGTGCATGTCACTGAATTGCGCTTGCTAACCAAGTCATTGCGTCCCTTGCCGGAAAAATTTCATGGCTTACAAGACCAGGAAATCAAATACCGCCAGCGCTATGTCGATCTGATCACCTCGGAAGAAACCCGTGAAACATTCAAGGCCCGTTCCAAAGTGGTGGCTGCGATTCGCCAGTTCATGAACGAAAACGAGTTTCTGGAAGTGGAAACACCGATGTTGCATCCTATTCCAGGGGGCGCCTCAGCCAAACCATTTATAACGCATCACAATGCACTTGATATGCAGATGTTTATGCGGATTGCGCCTGAGTTGTATTTGAAGCGTCTGATTGTCGGCGGCTTTGAGCGCGTGTTTGAAATCAACCGTAACTTCCGCAATGAAGGCTTAAGCGTACGTCACAATCCTGAGTTCACCATGATGGAATTCTACGCCGCCTACACCGACTACCAGTGGCTGATGGATTTTACCGAACAATGTATACGCGCAGCTGCGATCGCGGCACGTGGCACGGCAGTATTGAGTTATGCGGGTAAAGAGGTCGATTTAAGCAAACCGTTTGAGCGCTTAACTATTCTGGGTGCCATTCAGAAATATGCGCCGCACTACACCGCTGAGCAACTGAATGACGCCGAGTTTTTGCGCAAAGAGTTACTCAAGTTTGGCGTTAAGGCATTTGACCATGCAGGACTGGGCGCATTGCAGCTGTCATTGTTTGAAGAGACCGCAGAAAGCCAATTATGGCAACCCACCTACATTATTGATTATCCGGTTGAAGTGTCCCCCTTGGCACGCGCTTCTGACAAACATCCTGAAATTACCGAGCGTTTTGAGCTCTTTATTACCGGGCGTGAAATGGCCAATGGTTTTAGCGAATTAAACGACGCTGAAGATCAGGCCGCGCGTTTTCAGGCCCAGGTAAAAGCCAAAGAAGCCGGTGATCAGGAAGCTATGTATTACGACGCTGACTTTATCCGCGCTTTGGAATATGGCATGCCACCGACAGGTGGATGCGGAATTGGCATAGACCGTTTGGTAATGCTGATGACTGATAGCCCCAGCATTCGTGATGTGATTCTCTTCCCACACATGCGTGCTGAGAGTTAACTCAGTGATGATGTGAAAAAGCCACCTTTAAAGGTGGCTTTTTTTATACTAGTCCGCTGTAAGAAATATGTAAGGTTTGTCATTAAAGTGTCATATTTGTTCTTCAAAATACGCCCCGTTGTTTATAGAAATATTCAATCAGGGAAAATTTATGAATTCAAAATTACACCGCATTTTATCTGCGGCGTTGGCTGGTGGCTTGCTTGCAAGTTTATCACTGACCGCGATGGCAGACTCTACCGTTGATCTGGTGCAAGCACTCGTGTCAAAAGGCGTATTGACTGAAGAAGAAGGCGCCTTGCTCATGAAAGGCCGCGATAACGAAGTGGAAGTCCAGAAGAAAAAAGAAAAGAAAAACTGGACTAGCCGCGTGAATATCCGTGGTTACGTTCAAAACCGTGTGACCAAAATGATTGGTGATGACGGCGATAATCCAAGAAATCCTGTTGATTTATGGTCGGACCGCTCAGTTGGTACAGATTCATCAATCAACCCTGATAAGAATTTCTTGATCCGCCGAGCACGTATCATTGTTTTTGGTGATTATGGCGATCATTTGAGCTACTACATTCAACCAGACTTTGCTTCATCAGCCAGTGGCACTAACAACATTGCACAATTGCGTGATGCTTACGGTGACATCAATATTGATAAAGCCAAAGTACACCGCGTGCGTGTCGGTCAATCTAAAGTGCCTTATGGCTTTGAGAACTTGCAATCCTCTTCAAACCGTTTGGCGATGGATCGTGTTGATGCATTGAACAGTGCGGTTCGCGACGAGCGTGATACTGGTGCGTTCTATTACTACACACCAGAGAACGTTCAAGCTCTGTTTAAAGAGATTAACGACAAAGGGCTTAAGCACTCAGGTAATTACGGTATGTTGGCTTTAGGTCTATATAACGGTCAAGGTGCTAACCGTAGCGATGCGAACGATAATTATCATGTAGTGGCTCGTGCAACCTATCCTTGGAAAACTGAAACTGGCCAGATTTTTGAGGCGGGTATTCAAGGTTATCATGGCGAATATGTGCCTACAATTGGCCGTTATAACTCAGCATTTGGAACTGGATCTTCTTCGAGTGCACTTAGCAGCTCAACAGGGTTATCAACTGTAGCAGGTACTACTTCTGCTCAGCCTATTATTGGCTCCAAAAATGCCAAAGGTTTTGAAGATCAACGTGTAGGTGTGAGCTTTATTATGTACCCACAACCGTTTGGCCTCCAAGCAGAGTGGAACTGGGGTAACACTCCAGGCCTTGATGCAGCGCAGAACAGAATTGAAGATAAACATCTGCAAGGCGGTTATGTACAAGCCATGTACAAAATCGACAATTTCCAGTTCTTGGAAACAAATGGCACTTTAATTCCATTTATCAAATGGCAATATTTTGATGGTTATAACAAAGCCGAAACCAACGCCCCACAAAACCATGTTAACGATTGGGAGCTTGGCCTAGAGTGGCAATTGGCACCTGAAGTGGAAATTATGGCGGAGTACCACCGTATGAAACGTAACAACTTGGTAACTGGTAATCGTACAGGGACCCAGGATTATCAGAGCTTCACCGCCGATGCTCTGCGCGTACAGGTGCAGTACAACTTCTAACTTTTTTCGTACGAATCTCAGACTTAAATCCCGCAGTGATGCGGGATTTTTTTTACTCTTTATATAGTTAAATGTAATATAAAAATAACGAATAATTATTTTTTAAAATATAAATAGTCTGAAATAATGCCGTTCATTCAATGTGGTGAGAGGCAGCATGTCTACAGAACAACACAAAACTGATAGCGCAGCAGATTCCGCAGTGTTGGCGGTGGTTGCTTCCGCGATCACTGCGGTACAGCAGGATACTGGCTATGGTTCCATCGAAATCACGATACACGATGGCCGGGTGACGCAAATCGAGCGACGCGAAAAAGTCCGCTTTGATCATCAAACCAAATCCAAAAAGTAATTAATAGTTTAGTAAACACTGACCAGGCCGCTGGAAGTCATTCAATTTCGGGAGAATTACATGCAGTTTAAAAAAATTAGTCTCGCACTGGCGACCGCAAGCTTGTGGTGGTTGGGTGGGGGGGTAGCTTTGGCGGAAGAGGCACCGCTCGCTGAGACACAAGTAGAGGATACTGAGCAGCAGAAAAAGATCAAGGCACGCCTTGCAGAGATTAAGGCTGAGGAAAAGGCCGCTGCCAAAGCTGCAAATGGTTATTACGTTGAACGTCGCAGCTATGGCACACAAAAAGAAACCGAGCCACCTCGCTATGTCAGGCAGCTGAATAAAACCTGGCTTAAGGATTATGATTCCTTCGCTGATGTGGATTGGCTGGATATCGGCTTTGAACATCGTGCGCGTTTTGAAAGCCGCCAAAATGACTTCCGTCGTGCACAAGAAAACATTGATGAACCTATTTTGTTGCGTACACGGGCTTACCTGGGCTTGAAGAATATCCTGGATCCTTTCCGTTTTGCAGTGGAGGTGCAGGACTCCCGCCGGAATCACAGCGATTACAACGGTTTTAGCGACCCGCGAATTTCTAATGACCCCAAAGATATCGACCATGCGGACTTCATCCAAGGCTACTTGGAGCTCTATTTTAAAGAGAGCATTTTTGGCAAAGATGATTTAGGCAATAGCCGTCCATTTTGGGTGCGCGGTGGCCGCTTGGCCTGGGAAGATCTGGATCGTCGTTTGATTGCGCGTAACGAGTGGCGTAACACGACGAACTCATTCCAGGGTATACGCGCCAATATCGGTGAAAAGAAAAATGACTGGCAACTGGAAGCCTTCGCAGTGCAACCGGTACAACGGTTTGCTAATCAATTAGATCAAGTTGATCATGCCCAGCACTTTTATGGCTTGGTAGGTGATTGGCGTGGCTGGTCTGAGTACGTCACCATTCAGCCATACTACTTTTACTTGAAGCAGGATGGTAGCAGGGTCAAGTATGACGGCAATGGTGTGGAGTACGCTAATCGTGCCTGGTATAACGCGGTAAGACAGGCACAGGCACAAGTGGATCGCGAAATTAGTACGGGTGGTATTCGCGTTTTCGGCATCTTGCCTGGCACACAGTGGGACTTTGATGTGAGCTATAACAAGCAGTGGGGGCATGTACAACGCTTTGTGACGAGCAGCGCGCAATCACTCTCTTTAGCTAATGGCCGGTATATTACTGTTGATCAAGATGCTTATGCCTACAACGCTGAGGTCGGGTATACCTTTAACAAACATCTTTGGAAACCCCGTTTTAGTGCTTCTTACGGTGTAGCGACTGGTGATCATGTTTCTGGCGGTAGTAGTTCCAGAGACACCTCAGACAATCAGGGCTTTGATCGCTTGTTTGGTTTTGCCCGTCCCTGGTCTAACAATGACTACATTCAAATGAACAATATTCGTGCGACCAAAGTGCGGGCAGAGTTCGATCCTAAAGTCCCATTTTTGGAGAATGTAAAGGTTGATACAGGCTTTAGCTGGTATCGATTGGATGATGCAACCGCCAGCTGGTCTGCTGGGAGTAACTTACAAGATGTCAGTGGTCGCTCTGGGACAGATTTGGGTAAGGAGGTTGATTTGAGAATTCGCTTCCCCTTGAATCAGTACGCCTCACTTAATTTAGGCTACGCACACTTCTGGGCCGGTGATTTTGTCAAAGATGCAATCAAGATTGCTTCAAACAACAATGACCCTACGCGCTCACTGAGCTCAGACTTTTTCTACACAGAATTGACCCTGCTAGGCTTCTAGCTTAAAGGATATACATGAAACTTCATCAAAAAATTAAGCAGCTATTTGTCGTTGCGACCTTCGTTGCCCCGTTGGCAGTTTGGGCGGCCGATGTGAATCTGCTCAATGTGTCTTACGACCCGACGCGTGAGTTGTATCAAGACTACAACGAAGCCTTTGCCAAATATTGGAAAGCCAAGACGGGCGACAACGTCATCGTCAAGCAGTCACATGGAGGCTCTGGCAAGCAGGCACGTTCCGTCATTGATGGCCTGCAGGCCGATGTGGTGACGCTGGCGTTGTCTTATGACATTGACGAGATTGGCAGCAAAGGCCGTTTGTTTGGCCCGGACTGGCAGAAACGTCTGCCGCACAACAGTTCGCCTTATACCTCGACCATTGTGTTTCTGGTGCGTAAAGGCAACCCGAAAAACATCAAGGACTGGAGTGACTTGGTGAAACCAGGCACCTCGGTGATTACCCCTAACCCCAAAACTTCTGGTGGGGCGCGTTGGAATTACCTGGCAGCCTACGGTTATGCGCTCAAGCAAAACAATAACGACGAGGCGAAAGCCAAAGAGTTTTTGAAAAAACTGTTTAAAAACGTGCCGGTGTTAGATAGCGGTGCGCGTGGCGCAACCACGACCTTTGTGGAGCGTGGTATTGGCGATGTGTTGCTGGCTTGGGAAAACGAGGCTTTCCTCGCGCTCAAGGAGCTGGGGCCGGACAAGTTTGATTTGGTCGTGCCTTCACTGTCTATTCTGGCGGAGCCACCAGTGACTGTAGTCGACAAGAATGCCAAGCGTCATGGCACTGAAGCGGTATCCAAAGCCTATCTGGAATACTTGTACAGTGAAGAGGGCCAGGAAATTGCAGCCAAAAACTATTATCGTCCGACGCTGGAATCTGTGGCTAAAAAATACGAAAAACAGTTCCCTAAAGTCAATTTGATCAAGATTGACGAGGCGTTTGGCGGTTGGCAAAAGGCGCAGAAAACACACTTTGCCGATGGTGGTGTGTTCGACGAGATTTACCAGAAGTAAGCATTGAAATTCAGCAGTTCATTTTAGAAAAAGGCATTTACCCAATGCCTTTTTCTTTCTCTACAACAGGAGAATGTTTCATGTCAAAAGCATTAGTCATTGGTGGTGACCGTATCGAGGGCATCAAGCAGGTGTTGCACGCACAGGGGATTGATAAAATTGATCACTGGACAGGGAGAAAACCCGGCGACGTCAAGCGCGAGTTACCTGTTAACGTCAACGTGATTGTGCTGGTCACTGGCTGGCTCAATCATTCCATGATGTACCGCATCAAGCATGTCGCACATAAGCGCGGACTCAAAGTCGTTTATACCCGTAACAGTGCCGATGGCATGCAGCGTGTATTAGAAGCGGCTTGATTCGTGCGTGGTGATTGCGCGCAGCGAGACCAGCTTATTTTAAATCTGCTCTAAATATATCCCCTTTATTGACCGTTAAAACAGGTAAGTTTTAAGGTTTAATGACATTGCTCACACATGTTTTTTAACATGTGCGCAACATTGAGTCGTCAAGGTTTTTAAGGGTTGATAATGAGTCAGAACGGGATTGGCGAGCTGGCGGCGCCACTCAACGAAAACACCACACAGCGGCAGTTTATGCGGCATCGTCTTGTCCGAAAGGTACAAGACAATACGCATTTTCTGGCGATGACCAGCATGGTGTGCGGCTTGTTAGGCTTTCCTCATTATTTGCTGGATGTAGATAACAATATCTGGCTCGCGCAATTGTTGACTTACCTGACCTTTATTCTGGTCAGCTACAATCTGCTACTCGAAAATGGCCGCAACAACCTGGCCATGTTGACCATGTCACTGGTGACCATCAGTTTGTTCGTGGTACAACTGTCACCTTATGCCGCCGATTTTAACGATACCGCCAGCATCTTGCGTGCCTCAGGCCAAACCGGCCTGCATGCGCCTTCCAATAGTTGGGAGTTTATTGCCGGTGGTGTGTTGGCCTGTCTGATTGCAGTCTCCTATCTTTTCCAGCGGCATCATTATGTTGCTGCCAGTCAGGGCATGCTGTGTATTGCGGTCATGATTCCTTTGATTCCGTTGCTAGGGTTGCTCTGCGGCATTGCCAACCCTTATGGTGTGATGTCCCCGCTGACCACCTTGAGCGGCATGCTCTGTGCGTTTGGCTTGCTCGCCAAGCAGGCGTCGCACCCGCCCATGAGTTACTTGTTGCTGATGGACGATACCGGTAAACAGATTCGCTCCAGTATCTTGTTGTTAAGTATCTGCGCCATTTTGCTGGCGAGGGCCGGTGTGATGTTTGGCGACAATATGCGCGGCTTGCCCCTCGTGGTGCTGGTTTCCTTGATCGCCATCATTTATACCCTGTCGGTGACTTATTATCACCAGGGGCAGGTCAGCGAAAAGGTACTGCCCGCAACCGATATGGATTTCGCCAGCCAGGTCGAGACCGCGCTGGATAATCAGCAGTTTTTTATGATGTATCAGCCGCAGGTCGATTTTAAGACGGGCAAACTGAAAGGGGTGGAAGCCTTAGTTCGCTGGCGCCATCCTGAAAAAGGCATTATTTCCCCGGAGAAATTCATTCGGGTGGCTGAGTTGACCGGGTTGATTGTGCCTTTGGGCAAATGGATCATGCAAACGGCCTGTGCACAGGCCGCTCAGTGGAAGGATCATCCGGTGCTGGGCAAGATAGAGGTGTCTGTCAATGTCTCTGCATTGCAACTTAAGTCTGGCACTTTGGTAGAAGAAATCATGCAGATTCTGCAAGACACCGGGCTCGCGCCAGAACGGCTGGTGATTGAGTTGACCGAAAGCTCTTTTGTACAGGATGACGGCGAGAATGCGCGTCTGATGCATCAGCTCAAAGAAGCAGGCATTAAACTGGCGATTGATGATTTTGGGACTGGCTATTCCTGCCTCTCTTATTTGCGTGATATTCCGGGCGATTATCTCAAGGTAGACCGTTCATTCGTGATGGAGCTGCCTGGTCACAATAAAGCAGAAGCCGTGATTCAGGCGATCGTCAGCCTGGGCAAAAGCCTGGATTACCGCATTATTGCCGAAGGGGTAGAAACCCAGGCACAGGCTGATTTCCTCAAGTCAATCGGCTGCGATATTGTGCAAGGCTTTTTGTATGCCAAACCCCTTGAAGCCGATGCGCTGCCACAATGGGTCTCTGTGGCACAACCTGAAACGCTCACCTGATTTGCATTGACTGATCATGACTTGACCTGCCATGGTCAGGACTTTTTCCCTCGTTTAGCTTGCTTCCACTCTGCTATAAAAACTATCTGTTTTATAGCGAATAACTCATGAGTATCAATTAATTTGATATAAAGAGTAGAAATGTGCCATTTTATTTTACTTTGGTATCTATTTGTTTCGCCTATAGTGAATGACATGGCCTGTGCCCGCACAGGATCAGAATAGATCAAGATTAGGGGGAGCACTATGTCAGTTTCCAGTATTGACTGGTCTACTGAGCGTCATCACGCAACTTCAACACAGCAGTTATATATGCGGCACCGGTTTTTAAGAACGGTGCAAAAGTTTGCTCCCTGGCTGGCAATTGTCAGTATTGTCACTGTGTTGTGGGGACTACCGTTTTTGCCAGTACACTCTGCGGCAAGCCTGTTTTTACTGCAAAGCAGTGCGTACCTGATCTTTATGCTCGCC
The DNA here is from genome assembly GCF_056314005.1 of Methylophilus sp. DMC18. NCBI lineage: Bacteria > Pseudomonadati > Pseudomonadota > Betaproteobacteria > Nitrosomonadales > Methylophilaceae > Methylophilus > Methylophilus sp. DMC18. Next base: position 438,053 of record NZ_JBQUZE010000001.1, read on the forward strand.
AGCCTGGGGGTGGTGTACCAGACCTGGCATCAAAAGCGCGTGATTGGCGTCCTGATCCTGATTGTCGCTGCCGGTTTTCTGTGCCAGCTCTATCTCAGAAGCAGTGTCCTCTCATTCAACAACGGCTGGGCGACACTCGTCACATTCTCCAGTGACCAGCAGGGTAATCTGGTTTTTGATCTGGGCATGGCCTTGTTGGTGTTGCTGGCAGCTGTGCTGCATCATCGCCATTGCAATCGCGCCAGCCAGGTCTTGCTGAGTATTGCCGTTTTGATGCCGGTCACCGGCTTGCTGGCCTGGGCCTATCATATTCCGCACGCTTACGGTCAGCTCTCACTGTTGACCACTATTGGTGGCTCGCTGTGTGCGGCGGCCTTGCTGGCAAGGCAGATCACCGCTACCCCCATGAGTTACCTGTTATTGCTGGATGACACTGGCAAGCATCTGAGATGGATCGTCTGCATCTTGATTACATGCGCGATTGTTTTGGGAGGGGTGGGTGTTTTTTTTGATAACGATCTTCGCCTGACGCCCATCATTATCACTGCTGCACTGATTTTAATCATCATTGTGATGACTTTGACCTATTATCACAAAGGGGTGATGCATGAGCAGGTGTTGCCCCCAGAAGACCTGGCTTTTGCCAGTGAACTGGAGGCTGCGATTGCGCAAGAAGCGTTTTATCTGGTGTATCAACCGCAGCTGGATTTTGAGACCGGCAAACTGGTGGGCGTTGAAGCCCTGATTCGCTGGCAACATCCCGAGCGTGGGGTCGTGTCGCCGAATCAGTTTATCGGTGTGGCCGAGTTGACCGGGCTGATTGTGCCCATGGGTGCCTGGGTACTCAAAGCCGCGTGTACACAAGCGGCCTCCTGGACTACCGGTGAATTGAGTCGGGCCAAAGTCTCGGTTAACGTCTCCCCCTTGCAGTTAAATACTCCCTGTTTTGCCGAGTATGTGTTGCTGGTACTGCAAGAGACTGGTCTGGCGCCTGAGCGCCTGGTAATCGAGCTGACCGAGAGTGCGTTTATTCATGCCGACTGCACGGGCAACGAGCGCCTGCAAAAACTCAAACAGCACGGCATTAAACTGGCGATTGATGACTTTGGCACCGGTTATTCCTGCCTGGCTTATTTGCGTGATATTCCGGGGGATTACCTGAAAGTGGATAGGTCTTTTGTCAATGACATTCCGGGCAAAGAGCGCTCAGAGGCGGTGATCAGTGCCATTGTGGTCTTGGGCAAAAACCTGCATTACCAGATTGTGGCCGAGGGGGTGGAAACCGAAGCCCAGGCAGATTATCTGAAGGCGCTGGGCTGTGATTTTGTGCAGGGCTTTTTATATGCCAAGCCGATGACCGCACAGGCCTTGCAAGACTGGATGCGCAATCGGGCAGACCTTGCCTGAGCTTTGCACGTTTAAGGCTTGTGCCTAAAACGTGCGCTGATTAAGTTTGGAGCGAACCAGCTCAATATGCGCACGCAACTCGTAGGCATATTGTGAAAAAGGCACCGGTAGCTTGACGTTGACCACCTTGGTTTCAATTTCATTGAGTTTATCCAGGCACTGACGGACATCTTCAGCCGATTTGATCTCTTGCAGCTGGGTATCCAGAAAGCGTAGCTCGCCGTAATAACGGAACAGTTTGCGCTTGACCAGCCACACATACACCATCGGGATAATTTTGGTGAGCGGGATCAGCAACGCCAACAAAGGCAAAATCACAATCAGCGTGCGATTAACAAAGGTGGCTGCCCAAAATGGCAGGTATTTATCAATAATCGGCAGGCCGGATTTGTAGAAATTCAGCGCCTGCGTGCTGATCGGAAAATCCGTATCCTTGGCAGAAGGGAATTCTCCCTTGCCGTTAAACATGCTTGGGCCACCATGCACTTCGGCAATCACTTTCATCATCAGGTAAATCAGCGCCGGATGCATGCTGTCCTTGATCACCAGCGTCGCGGTTGGCGCCACCAGATGCACATCGTGGCTGGGAATATTGCGCGCCAGGTCCATGGCGCCTTCTGGCAGCACCAGGTGATGCATAAACGCAAACTTGCGTGAAAAGGCTTCAGCGGTGTCCATACTTACCATGGTCAGATGCTTGTCTGCAATGAGCTCGCGGACCAGGCTTGAGTTGGCAACATCCACAAAAAAAGCGGCATCGAGCTTGCCTGACTGCAGGGCCGCCACTGCTTCTTCGGCACCTATGGTGACCAAGGTGCTGTTGCTGGCATTGATGCCACTTTCAGTCAACAGCGTATTTGCCAGAAAATGACTGCCGCTGCCTGGATAGCCGACGCCGATGCGTTTGCCTTTGAGGGCCGATAAATGGGTGGTTTCGGTTTTGCCGCGGCAAAAAATCCACACCGGCTGGTAGTACAGGCTGCCCAATGACAACAGTGAGCCTGCGCCTTCACTATGCGCCATGCCATCTTGAATGAATGCAATATCTACGTTGGAGTCAGGGTCCTTGAGCAAACGCAGGTTTTCATCATCCCCTGCCGTTTTGCGTATCTGCAGATGAATGCCTTCTTTTTTAAGATAGACGCCATAAATCGCGGCAAACGCATTGTAATTGAGGTCCGCTTCGCCGGTGGCAATCACAATATTGCGTGGGGGCGCAGGGTCTATGAATTTGTAAGCAAAAAACAGCGCCAGGCAAATGAGCAGGAAGGAGGGGAGCGTGGCTTCCAGCATTTCGCGGGTGAAGATGGCGGTAAATTTGTTGTTGCGCGGATCAAATTTCATCGGTTACCTGGCGTCTGGTTATAAAAATCGCACTCACAGCGAGCTGTGCATTGCGATTCTACAGAGGCTTGCCGCGAATGTCACAATCTTGGCGGGCAACATAAAAACAATCCCCAGCCTTGGCAACGCGCACGCTGCACTGGCAGGGGATGAGCTATGTTACGCGGCTAGACTAGGCGTGATAGGACGCCAAGCGCTGTAACACCGCAATCATGCGGTCGATTTCATCATAAGTGTTGTAAAACGCCAGTGACGGCCGTATGGTGGTTTCAACACCAAAGCGACGCAAAATCGGCTGTGCACAATGATGGCCAGAACGCACGGCGATGCCTTCTTCATTGAGCGCTGCGCCTACCTCTTCGCTTTGATAGCCCTTGAGTGCAAAAGACAGCACACTGGCCTTATGTTTGGCTGTCCCGATCAGGCGCAGATTGGGGATCTGGCACATGGCTGCCGTGGCATACTCCAGCAGGGCATGCTCATAGGCGGCGATATTTTCGATGCCTAGCCGTTCCACATACTGCAAGGCGGCACCTAATCCTACCGCATCGGCGATATTACCAGTGCCTGCTTCAAATTTGGCCGGGGCCGCGTGATACACCGTTTTTTCAAAGGTGACATCTTGTATCATGTTGCCGCCGCCTTGCCAGGCAGGCATGTCTTGCAGCACGTCCGCTTTGCCATACAAGGCACCAATGCCGGTGGGGCCAAAGATTTTGTGCCCGGAGAACACAAAAAAGTCAGTATCCAGCGTTTGTACATCGGTCCGCATGTGTGACACCGATTGCGCGCCATCCAGTAGCACTTTTGCGCCCGCCCTGTGAGCCATTGCAATCATTTCCTGAGCAGGCGTGACCGTCCCCAACGCATTTGATACCTGGGTAAATGACACCAGCTTGGTTTTTGCCGTCAGCAGTTTCTGGTATTCCTCCAGCAGAATCTGGCCACTGTCATCCACCGGGATCACTTTCAGCACCGCCCCCGTTTCCTGACACAATTGCTGCCAGGGCACGATATTGGCGTGATGTTCCAGATGTGAGACCACAATTTCATCGCCTTGCCCCAGATGTTTTTTGCCCCAGGTTTTTGCGACCAGGTTAATCGCTTCCGTGGTCCCGCGTACAAAAATGACCTGATTCACCGAGGGCGCATTGATAAAACGACGCACGGTTTCGCGCGCTTCTTCATACGCATCCGTCGCGCGCGCGGCCAGCGCATGGGCGGCCCGGTGAATATTGGAGTTTTCGTGCTGGTAAAAATAACTCACGCGGTCGATGACGACTTGTGGTTTTTGTGTGGTCGCCGCATTGTCAAACCAGACCAACTGGCGGCCATTCACCCGCTCATTGAGGATGGGAAAGTCACGCCGTACCGCATGCACATCGAATGCCGGATGCGCGGAAGCTGGCAGGCTGCCCGTCAACCCGGGTTCGGCTTGCAAAAAGTAAAACGATTGCGCGCCAGCTACCGGCGGTTTAGCCGCAGTTTGGGAGGAGGCCGCAGACGGTGGGGACTGTATTGCACCTGCCCCCAGCCAGCGATCCAGCTCCTGCTGGTAAGGAATCTCAATGCCCGTCCCGGCAAATGAGCCAGGGGTCAGAAAAGCAGCCTCGGGCTGCAATACATTCAGGTGGGCCGGATGGTTATGTAACGGGTCGCTACCCAAGGCTTCAATGCCAGGCACATACGTGAGCTGCTGCGCTTGCGCCTGCTGGGTGACGGGTTGCGCCTGCGTTTGCGCATAACTCGGTGAGGCCACACCGCCTGTGCCACCCACATTGACCAGCTTGGTGGTCAATGAGTCTGTAGGCGGGACAGATGGCTGTGGGGCATGCGAAGCCGCCAACGATTGCGCCAGGTCTGCTGCCGCAAACGGTGCCGTCGCCGGAAACCCTTCAGCGTAGAGGTCGTTGACCAGTTGCGTCAGCGTGGCGGTATCCAGCACACCTGTGTTTTCCAGTTCGCGTCCTACACCCAGCGCAGCAGTCATCTTGGGATGCTCACCCGGCAATGAGGCCAAGATGGCCTCAGGCTCAAAACTGGCGCCATCAGTTAAAGTCAGGCCGAATGAATTACTTGTAGTCATAGTAATGATCAACTCCAACATCTTCCAGGACGGCAATCGCGTCTTCGGTCAGCACGGCCAGTGAGCAATACAGCGAGACCAGGTAAGAAGCAATCGCTTTATGGTTGATGCCCATAAAACGTACTGACAGGCCCATGGTTTGCTGGCCTGGCAAGTTCGGTTGATACAAGCCGATCACGCCTTGCTTGCTCTCGCCTACACGCAGCAGCAAGATTTTGGATTTGCCGTTGACGATAGGCAGTTTGTCGCTAGGAATCAGCGGAACGCCACGCCAGGTCAAGAACTGTGAGCCGAATAAGGAAACGGTTGGGGGTGGCACGCCACGGCGGGTGCACTCACGGCCAAAGGCGGCAATTGCTTTCGGGTGCGCCAGGAAAAACGCAGGTTCTTTCCAGACTTTGGTCAGCAGCTCATCCAGATCATCCGGTGTTGGGTAACCATTACGGGTTTTGATGGTTTGTGATTTGGCCACATTGTTGAGCAGGCCGTACTCTTTGTTGTTGATCAGTTCGCTTTCCTGGCGCTCTTTGACTACTTCAATAGTCAGGCGCAGTTGCTCTTTGATCTGGTTGTGCGGGCTGCTATACAGGTCAGACACGCGGGTATGCACATCGACCACGGTATTCACCGCGTTCAACACATACTCGCGGCCCCATTCTTCATAATCGACAAAGGTTGCTGGCAGTTCTTTTTCATCTTTGTTGGAGCAGTCGACAGTAATGGCGTTGGGGTCTTTGGCCTTGTTGACGCGGTAAATACCGGCTTCTACCGGTACCCAGTTGAGCAAATGCACCAGCCAGCGAGGGCTGATGGTGCTGAGCATGGGCACCGATTTGGTAGCATTGGCAAGCGTGCGGGCAGCGACATCGCCCAAAGCGCTTTGAAAAGGTTGTTCTGACATAAGGTCTCCTTAAAGTGCAACTATGAATAGGTTGCAATAGTTAAAAATCAAGCGGCAGCCGGAATCGGTTTGGCATCCGAATGCGCTTGTGTGAGGTGACTGTTGGCAGGCACGCTGCGCGTAACCCAGACATTGCCGCCAATAATCGAATATTTTCCTATGGTGATACGGCCCAGAATGGTGGCCCCGGCATACACCACCACGTAATCCTCCAGAATGGGGTGGCGTTCAAATTTCTTCACCAGATGGCCATTGGCATCTTTGGGAAAGTTCTTTGCACCCAGGGTGACTGCCTGGTAAAGGCGGACGTGGTTACCAATAATCGCCGTCTCACCTATGACCACGCCGGTGCCATGATCAATAAAAAAGTAATCACCGATACGTGCGCCGGGGTGGATATCAATGCCGGTTTGCGAATGGGCAATTTCGGTGATCAGGCGTGCCGTAATGGTCAAGCCCAAGCGATGTAAAACATGCGCCAGCCGGTAATGAATCAGCGCCAGAATGCCGGGATAGCTGACCAGAATTTCATCCACGCTGTCCGCCGCCGGATCCCCTTGATAAGCGGCTTCGAGATCGGTATCCAGTTGCTGGCGAATCGCAGGCAATTGCTCGGCAAAGGTTTGCGTGAGGGCATGTGATTGTGCATTGAACTGGCTGGCGGCGGTCCCCGGCGCTTTAAACGCAAGCTCAAGACGGATTTGTTGCTGCAATTCACGCAGAGCTTTATCCAGCGTGGTCCCCACATAAAAGTTAATGGCATGTGGCTGAATGTCTGAATCACCCAGACGGTTGGGGAATAGCGCCGCAGCTAGGCCTTCCACGCACTTGGCCAGCACTTTACGTGAAGGCAGCTTGGGTGGTTGCGTCAAGCGCTGGCGTTGTTGCAATGCATGTTCGCGGATGCCCGCCAGTTGTTGCACGATGTGCTCGATGGCAATTTCTTGCATCGTGGATTCCTTGTCATGGTAAGTACGCGATTGCTGACAACAGACGAAAAAAAAGCCAGTGGCCCCGGCGGGTCACTGGCTTCCAGTTGTCTGGTCAGCATGAATCTTTGCTCACTATAAAACACTCTTTCGTGATTGAACAGGGTAAAGCCTAGAATCATTTATTATTTTATTATCAGTATTTGTTATTTAAAGCAGTTTTAAAATAACCGAAAAGGTAGGGTTATAACTATTAAATATATTTATCCAACAAAATGTTATTTTTAATTTATTTCAGCGCTTTTTAAACTACAGTCACTGTTTTTATTTGAAGAGCGCTTTATGTCACACTGGTTTAATGACAATGCACAGTCCATCGGCAATACGCCCTTAGTGCGCCTGAACCGCCTGACCGCCCCTGGTCAGGCCACCATTTTTGCCAAAATAGAAGGCCGCAACCCGGCCTATTCTGTCAAGTGCCGCATCGGTGCGGCTATGATCTGGGATGCAGAACAAAAAGGCTTGCTGGGTCCTGGGAAAGAAATCGTAGAGCCTACCAGCGGCAATACCGGCATCGCGCTGGCCTTTGTGGCTGCGGCACGGGGCATCCCCATTACCTTAACCATGCCGGAAACCATGAGCCTGGAGCGGCGCAAATTGCTGATTGCTTATGGCGCCAAGCTGGTACTGACCGAGGGCGCCAAAGGCATGAAAGGCGCCGTGGCCAAGGCAGAAGAAATTGCCGCCGCGGATCCAGCACGTTATGTGTTGTTGCAACAGTTCAAAAATCCGGCCAATCCAGCCATTCATGAACAAACCACAGGCCCTGAGATCTGGCGCGATACCAATGGCGAGGTGGATATTCTGGTTTCAGGGGTGGGCACCGGCGGCACCATTACCGGTGTTTCCCGCTATTTCAAACAGACGCAGCATAAGAACATCCTCTCTGTTGCGGTAGAGCCGGCCGCCAGTCCGGTGTTGACACGGTTTAGGGCAGGGCAAGCACTCGCGCCGGCACCGCACAAAATTCAAGGCATAGGCGCAGGTTTTGTGCCGGATATCCTGGATTTAAGTCTGGTGGATGACATTGCACAAGTGACCAATGAAGAAGCGATTGCATTCGCCAGAAGACTGGCACGCGAGGAGGGCATTCTGGCCGGCATTTCCTGCGGGGCGGCGGTCGCGGTAGCGGTCAGGTATGCGGCTCTGCCTGAGCATGCGGGTAAACACATCGTGGTGATTTTGCCGGATTCCGGCGAGCGCTATTTGAGTTCAGTGTTGTTTGACGGCATATTTGACGAGCAAGGGCTCAGTGTGCCAGCCGCTTAAATTGCTCGCTGTTTCCCGCTTTTCGCCTTGCTGCGACCATGCGATTAAGACGCCAGTGCTTGCACTGGCGTTTTTTATCATCTTCAGTTTTATATTCTTTAAAATTATAAATATATTATATTTTATTCTTTTTAAAAATATAAAACTCCCGCTATAGTGCCTCCCTATCAAGTTCAGGGAGTTGTTTATGTCGTCTTTTATCCGTCACTTGCTGGTCTGGGCTGCGCTGCTACAAGCACCTGTGCAGGCTGCTGAATTGCTGAATGTTTCTTACGATGTGACCCGCGAGTTTTATAAAGAATTCAACCCGGCTTTTGTCCAGTACTGGAAAGAAAAGACCGGTGAATCGGTGACCATTAACCAGTCACACGGCGGCTCTACCAAGCAGGCGCGTGCGGTTGTGGATGGCTTGCCTGCGGATGTGATTACCATGAACCGTAGCGCCGATATTGATATTTTGGCGCAAAAAGCCAAATTGATCCCGGCAAACTGGCAGAGCAGATTACCCAATAACAGCGTGCCCAGCGCTTCCCCCACGGTGTTTCTGGTCCGCAAAGGCAATCCCAAACAGATTAAAGACTGGGACGACCTGATCAGACCCGGTGTGGCGGCGGTGATTCCTAACCCTAAAACCTCGGGTAACGGCAAGTATAGCTATCTGGGCGCCTGGGGCTATATCACGCAAAAAGGCGGCGATGCCAGCAAGGCGCGCCAATTTGTGACCCAGGTGTTTAAACATGTGCCGGTGCTGGATACCGGTGGCCGCGGCGCCACTACCACGTTTGCCCAGCGCGAGATTGGCGATGTGCTGGTGACGTTTGAAAACGAGGCCTATCTGCTGCAAAAAGAGCTGGGGGAAGACAAGTTTGAGCTGGTGTACCCGTCCGTGACCGTGCTGGCAGAGAACCCGGTGGCGCTGGTAGACAAGGTGGTGGATAGAAAAGGCACGCGCAAGCTGGCACAAGCCTATCTTGAGTATCACTTTTCACCTGCGGGTCAGGCTTTGGCTGCCAAACATTACTTGCGCCCGCAAGTGGCTGAGGCGGCGCAACCCAGCTTTAAAAAGCTCAATACATTTACGGTCAAACAGGTGTTTGGCAGCTGGAACGAAGCCGAAAACACGCATTTTAGTGATGGCGGCATCTTCGACCAGATTTATCAAAAATAGCGTTTAAAAATCATTGCCTAGCGCATGCTTAAACGCAGGAAGGAGTCATGATGACACAAAAACAGTTATCCCCAGAGCCGGAGCACATTGTGCAATTGCGTGCCGAACTCAAACAGGTACTTGCGCTGGACCTGGAAGAGCTTGGCCTGCTGGAGGCGAGCTCGGGCGAGTATGAAAGCACCTTTATCGGTGTCCATCTTAAAACCGCTTTTCAGCCGATCTACGATGCCAAGCAAGGGGATATTTATGGCTATGAAGCCCTGATTCGTCCCTCATTGTTTGGCACCCTGGGCAGCACCCCCGAGTTTGCGTTTACCTATGCCGAGCAGTCCGGCAAGCTGGTGCAGTTTGACCGCGTATGCCGCTCGCAGCATGTGCTTAATTACCGGGCCATCCATCAGGAAAATGGCTTGCTGTTTTTAAACGTGCATCCGAAATTACTGCTGGAGGTCAGCGCCCACGGCAAGGTGTTTGAGCAGATCCTGCATAAGTATTCGGTGCCTACGCATCGCGTCGTGCTCGAAATCAACGAGTCTCTGATCGAGCAGGACAAGCACCTGATCGCTGCCGTGGAGAACTACCGCGCCTTGGGCTACCAGATTGCGTTTGATCATGTCGGCGGCCATCAAAGCAAGTTATACCGCTTGTGGAGCGTGCAGCATGACTTTATCAAGTTTGATGTCTCTGTGATTCAGCAGGCCGCGCAACAACCGGGCTTGGCCAAGGCACTCAAGGGGCTGGTGTCCAGCGTGCAGGATCTGGGCAGCACGCCGGTGATTGTGGGCATTGAAACCCAGCAGCAACTGGATATTGCGATCTCAGCCGGGGCGACCGTGTTGCAGGGCAACTTGCTGGCCGCACCGGTGGTGGCCAAGGTCATTAATGACCAATATCAGCACCGCACGCCAAAAGTTGCCTAATCCATCGCGTTTTTATATAACAGGCGCTTATAAATTAATGATTATTCATTCTTTAATGATTTAAAAGAATGCAGCTATATTAGCGCCTGTTTAACGGATCACCATACACCATGGCATCACAAAAAAAGAAACATTTACTCCCCGGCTTTGGCTTGTCACTCGGCTACACGCTGGTCTACCTGAGTCTTATCGTTCTCATCCCTTTAGCCGCTGTTTTCCTGCGCACCACCGAGCTTAGCTGGCATGAGTTTTGGGCGGTGGTCACCACGCCGCGCGTGGTTGCTACCTATAAACTAACCTTTGGCGCCTCATTGATTGCAGCGCTGATTAATCTGGTATTTGGCCTGCTCACTGCCTGGGTTTTTGTCAGGTATCAGTTTTTTGGCAAAAAAGTGTTCGATGCACTGGTAGACTTGCCGTTTGCCTTGCCGACGGCGGTGGCCGGGATTTCACTCACCGCGATTTATGCGCCGAATGGCTGGTTAGGCCATTGGCTGGAGCCGCATGGCATTAAAGTCGCGTTTACCCCACTCGGCGTGGTGGTGGCGCTCACCTTTATTGGCTTGCCGTTTGTGGTGCGTACCGTACAACCGGTGCTCGAAGACTTTAGTGCTGAGGCCGAAGAAGCAGCGGCCAGCTTGGGCGCCAACCGCTGGCAAACCTTTTACAAAATTATTCTGCCCGCCATCTGGCCGGCGCTACTCACCGGTTTCTCGCTGGCATTTGCCCGCGCGGTGGGGGAGTATGGTTCTGTTATTTTTATCGCCGGCAATATGCCGATGATTTCCGAGATTACGCCGCTTATGATCATCACCAAACTTGAACAATATGATTATGCGGGCGCCACGGCCATTGCCGTTGTGATGCTGGTGGTTTCGTTTGTGTTGCTGCTGTTGATCAACTTGCTGCAATGGTGGAGCAGTCACCGCCATGGCGCTAAATAGTGGGCGGCCGCTGAAAGCATAGCGTTGCGTATATTTTGATAAACCATAGGTAGGATGATGCAAACCACACAATTTCAACAATATCAGGGCAAAGTGGCCTACAAACGCGCCACCTCTGAACCCACCTGGGTCCGCTGGGGCTTGATTGGCCTGGCACTGACGTTTTTAGGGCTGTTTTTGCTGGTGCCGCTTGCGGCCGTTTTTACCGAGGCTTTGCGCAAAGGCTGGGACGTCTACCTAGCTGCGATCACCGAAGCTGATGCCTTGTCCGCGATGAAGCTGACTCTGATCGCCTCGCTGATCTCGGTGCCACTGAATCTGGTATTTGGCGTGGCCGCCGCCTGGGCAATTACCAAGTTTGACTTTAGAGGCAAAAGCTTTTTGATCACCCTGATTGACCTGCCGTTTGCCGTCTCGCCTGTAATCGCCGGGTTGATCTTTGTGCTGATTTTTGGCCTGCAAGGCTGGTTTGGCGAATGGTTGATCGATCACGACCTGAAAGTGGTATTTGCCGTGCCTGGCATTGTGCTGGCGACGATTTTTGTGACCTTTCCGTTTGTGGCGCGCGAGTTGATCCCGCTCATGCAGGCGCAAGGCAAAGAAGAGGAAGAGGCTGCACTGGTGCTGGGCGCCTCTGGCTGGAAAATGCTGTGGCATGTGACCCTGCCCAATGTGAAGTGGGGCCTGATTTACGGCGTGATTCTCACTAACGCACGGGCCATGGGCGAGTTTGGCGCCGTGTCAGTGGTCTCCGGCCATATCCGCGGCCTGACCAACACCATGCCTTTGCATGTTGAGATTTTGTATAACGAATATAACTACGCGGCGGCCTTTGCTGTGGCTTCATTGCTCACGCTGCTGGCCCTGGTAACCCTGATTTTGAAAACCTATGTTGAATGGCAGGCATCCCGCGATGCCGCCGCGATTGAAAAGGAAGTGACGGCTTAAGATGAGCATTACCATACAACAGATCAATAAAGGGTTTGGCCAATTTAGTGCCCTGCGCGATATCAATCTGCAAGTCCCCTCAGGCGAGCTGGTGGCCTTGCTTGGGCCTTCAGGCTGCGGCAAAACCACGCTGTTACGCATTATCGCTGGCCTGGAGACCCCGGACAGCGGCCAGGTGCTGTTTGATGGCGTAGACACCACCCACCGTGATGTGCGCGAGCGCCAGGTTGGTTTTGTGTTCCAGCATTATGCGCTGTTCCGCCATATGACCGTGTTTGAAAACGTCGCCTTTGGCCTGCGCGTGCGCCCCAAAGAAACGCGCCCCTCAGAAGCCGAGATCAAAAAACGCGTGCATGACTTGCTCAAGCTGGTACAACTCGACTGGCTGGCTGACCGTTATCCACCGCAATTGTCTGGCGGCCAGCGCCAACGGATTGCCTTGGCACGTGCCTTGGCAGTCGAGCCAAAAGTACTGTTGCTGGACGAGCCATTTGGCGCGCTCGATGCGAAAGTCCGCAAAGACCTGCGCCGCTGGCTGCGCCGCCTGCACGACGAACTGCACGTGACGAGTGTATTTGTGACGCATGACCAGGAAGAAGCCCTCGAAGTCGCTGATACCATCGTCGTCATGAACCATGGCCAGGTAGAGCAGGTGGGCTCACCACAAGCTGTTTACGATAACCCAGCCACGCCGTTTGTGTATGAGTTTTTAGGCAATGTAAATGCCTTTGAAACCCCGCAAGGCAAAGGCTTTGTGCGTCCATATGAGATTGCCGTTAGCCGAGAAGCAGACGCGCAAAGTATCGCCGGTGCGCTCACCTATGTGCACTCTGTGGGCTCACTGGTGCGTCTGGAGATCAAACGTGCAGACAATGAGCAATATGTCGATGTGGAGCTGGGTCGGGAGCAGTTTAATCAGTTGAGTTTTAAGCAGGGCGAGACGGTGTATTTGAAACCGACGCAATTGCGGGTGTTTTAAACTAACGCTCTGAACAAAAAGGCGCAACATCCATCATTGCGCCTTTTTTCTGTTTAGAAAAATCTATTTTTAAAGCTTGATGCAAAGCGCTTTTATTACAGATCAAACGGATTAATCACGCTCAATCCTGCCGCGATAAAAGGTTGTGTGTCTCTAGTCGCAACGGTCAGCTCATGTGTCATCGCAATCGCGGCTATGTAACCATCTGCGGGCGCGATCACTTGACCAGCCGCACGCGCTTTAGCCCGCAACGTGGCATAAGCCTGGGATGCTACGAGATCAAATGACAAAATACGACCTTCAAATAAAGGTAACACGCGTTGCTCAAGGCTGGCATGTAACACCTCTTTTCGCTTACCCGCTGGTAACACTGCAATCCCAAAACGCAGTTCAGCGATGCCGATGGTAGAGAGGTACAAAGTTTCAATGTTTTGTGCATTGATCCAATCGGCTATTTTGGGGTCGCCTGTGGCTTTTAACGGCTCAGAAATGACATTGGTATCTAATAAAATCATTCAAAATCCATAGGCTCTGAGGCTGTTTGGTCTCGCCCAATCTCAATATCCACGCCATCAACCTCACGACCAATTTCCGTTAACAATGTACCAAGCAGGACTCTATGCTTAGGCCTCACTGCATTTTCTAAAATAAAACGTATTTCCGCTTCGGTACTGCGATGGTTCTGGGCCGCCCGCGCCTTGAGTGCGCGGTGTGTTTCCTCGGGTAAATTTCTGACAGTGACAACAGACATACATATGCACTCCATGATAAAAACATAAAAATGCTATCACTATAAAAAAATGATGTCAAATTGATGTTTTGGAGTCACTTTTGCAACTAAAATAATAAGTGCGTAGCCTTTATGATAGACCACCCCGACTCTCCCCATTTACCTTACCCAAGAGAGTAGTAGGGCAACTAGTTGCCCTCGCGTCACAATACCCGTTACGCTCTAACTATCCCCAAATTCACTATCTGGACTTCACCCGCTTCCCCGGCGCTCACTATAAATCCCCAACTTCACGGCACGATGAAAAGTGGAGTTAGGCCACCCTACAGGGTTGCATGGCGAATGGACATCATCGTTCGCCATGCAGGTAAATCTCACTTCTCGCGTACGATAGCCCCTGAAATCACATAGCGTTCCTTACCATCAATAATGGTCGAATACACCTTCATGGTGTTCAGGTTGACTACCTGAGTGACGGTGATTCCAGTTTTCTCAACCCAGCTAGCAAAGTAAATCTTATCGGCTATTTTAAAGCGATCAGGGTGCTCCGTGCCGCTGGCACCTTTCTCTGACCCTTCTACGCAGGTCCATGTCATGAGTTGCGGGTCTTTAACCTCTACCCGGTAAATGCTTCTGCCATCATATTTGTAAAGAAACTGCCCAATAAATGCCTCAGCGGCATGTACGGCAGGTATCCAAGTTGCAAAGAGTAAAGAGCTGAACAAGAGAGATAGCGATTTCATGCGTACTTTCCTAAAGTGTGTTTTCTGTAAGTGTCATCGGTTAAAAATGTAAGTATAGTAGGGTGCGCAACTAGTTGCCCACGCGTCACAATACTAAAATGCTCTAACTATCCGCACCTCACTCTTTTCAAACGCTAAGCAACTTTCCAAATGTTCAGCAAAAATCCCCACCTTTCAGTCGCGATGAAAAGTGGAGTAAGGCCACCATCATTGCCCTTGCTAAATTGTTGGCATTAGTCAGCCTCTTGATTGTTCTAGTGTGCGAAGGAATAAAAAAAACCGCCCAAAAAACAGGCGGGTAACACAGAGAGATTTAAAATCGTTTGGTAAATCAGGCGTTAGTCAGGGTTATGCGGTGCAACATATGGCCGTTTACCAATAAAATTCATTTGATGTTGATTATGTTTCATCAATTTCTTTTCGGCTTGTTCAGGGTCTTCAGCCACTAAACCAGTGCCTTCCCAGGCTTGATCAGCTCCCTTGGCTGGTTTATCAAGAATTTTGTTGTAGGGACGTTTCCCGATAAAGTGATTGTGATGTGACTGGCCTACACTTTGCTCGTTATCCGGTAAGTCAGCTGCATTTACTTGCGCCACAAAGCCTAAAGCCAATATGGTTAAAAATAATTTTTTCATTTGTAATCTCCTAAATTTGTCCTAAAGCAATTGGGGCGCTTCACTTTTCGCGTGGACCCTATGCCGTGGATTAAAAAGCGCGTTTACCAAGCATGTGCAGTTTTTGCACTTCATGAACGTTCGCACCTCCGTTGTTACCATCCACCACCAGTGTCGCGCCTACCCAGGGTTGCTCACCGTCAGCTTTGGCAACCACTGGTTGAGCATATGGACGCTTACTCAAAAAGTGTTGAGCAGTTTGTACTTTTTCAATCCCACCATTTTGTTCAACTGCCAGTACTGGGGCAGCAACCATAAAACCAGCTACTAAAGCCATTGCAGAAATAACGTTACGCATGTTTGTTCTCCTATCTGTTAGTCAATGTGATGGCAATCTGTTAAAACTTTGCTCAATCACGATGGTTTGCATTATGCGCGGACTTTTTCCATAAATCGTCTATAGATGTAGGTAGGTTGGTATATACCAAACAGCATACTTGGATTGCTTAGAGGTTAAGAAAACCAGAGGCTGAGATGAGTTATTTTCAGGTCTCAACGAGGATTCGATGATCACAATATCGGTGTAGCAATAGGGTAGCTTCCCGTAGCGCAAAGCGCACATCGTCAGCACATAAAAACCGTTGCTTACGGTAAGTGACTAGCGTAAAAGGTAATTTGCTTCAGAAGGGTTGGCGCAGAGGTGATTCAATATTGAATCACCTCTGCGAGGGATTGAACGCGTGGGCAACAAGTTGCCCACCCTACAGGGCTGTTGAGGCTGCCTGAATAGTTGAAGAATTAGATGCAGATTGCGAGGTAAAGAGAACCGTTGCTAGCAAGAGCGTTAAAACAAAAACTATTAGATACTTAACGATATGCATTGAAACCTAACGTTTGATATAAGAGGCGCGCTTTAGCGCGTCCCGCTTGATGGATGGGTTGGGCATTGCTACTTACCGTCTCTTTGATTAATACCTGCTAATTTGTCTGCTGGTAAGCCGTTATAAATTTCATCTACCTCTCTTGGTTCGGTAATGGTTTTATGAGCAATGAAATTTACAAGCCGAAACAATTTATTAACTGTTTCTAGGTCATCTTTTAAATCGATTGTTCCAGGATGCACGGCATCGTTACCAATTACCCGCACGGCATCAAGTGCTTGTTGAACTTTCGCAGGCAAACCAAGTGTTACTAAGGCAGCAATGTCATTATTGATATTTTTTCCAGACTGCCCCAAATGAGCACAAAGTTTTTGTATAGCAAGCCTCAAGAGTGCTGCTGCACCGCGAGGCGATAGATTTGCAATAACTCTGGCTTCTTCAAAGTCAGCGCGGATATTTTCTGGTAAATCTTGATTGGGTGTTTCAGCTACTGAATGTAATGGATAAATCATTTTTTCACCATGCCAGATTGTTGGTTCACCACAACTGGAACAATTTGAAAGAACAAACTCTTGATTTTCGTATTGCGTTCCAAAGCCATCTCTGTTGCTAGCTGCTCTTAGATAATACCAATCCTGTTTTGCAAAAACTCTGCAACGAGGACAGTTAAAAGCTTTTTCCATCAATGTTGGTGGTATGTATTGTGTATTTTGCATCAGTTATACAGCTTTCAGAAAAATGCCCAACGTAGAAGTGAGCGGTCTGCGCGGCTTTTCGCGCAGGTCCGCTCGACTGCCGGGTTGGGCGTCATGGGAGACTTCATGTCACCGCGTTCTTTAAAGAATTTAGCGCTGGGCGTAATGATGTCAGCCACGAATCGTTAAGCGAGTCGAATTCATATACGAAGACGTTGGCCGCACCGCGATCAAAAATTCCACGGGCCGCTACCGTCTTATGCAATAGCACGAGCGTGGGAAGATCGAGCATTAGTGACATAGTTGCCTCGATCTGATTCCACTCGGTTGGAAGAGTAAGGTGCGATGTAATTGGTTCGTGCTTAACGGTGCCCGTGTGCATGAAGACCTGAGGGAGTCCCAGGACTACTGTGCATTTGCACTTCTTCATGAGTCTGCGGACGTCCTCAAATGGAGACATTAGTGGTGCTTGGCTCTTACCAATAGTATTCGCCTTGAAACCAGTATCTTCTAGCAACTGGTAAAAGGCCGCGAGTTTGTGCTCGATGATAGGAGGAGCCCAATTCGGACGGGATACGAAAGTTTCAATCATGTCATTTCCTCATGGGACAAATTGTGCTGACGCCCAACGTAATACATACACCGAAATCGGTGTATAACTTATTTTTTGTATGTGATTGTTTATATGAGTGTCTAGCATATCTTTGTGTTTTTATTGATGATTTTTATTTAAATATAATGCATGGAACACACCTGCTGGTTGCACTATTTAAAGCTTTTAATTATTAGTAAACTCAATCTGATTATCATCAAGCTTTTACAAAAATGCAATATTAAATCTTAGCTTGTAAAAGCAGTGGCGACTGTTCAGCCACGATTGGATTGCTGTTCATAACCGATCGTTGGAAAGCAGCTATGTGCTGATAATTTAAGAAAAAAGCGCAGCATTGCTGCTGCGCTCGCATAGTTGCCTTTAAAGCCAAAAAACGACATTGCCAGTTTTGATCAGTATTAGACCTTCGCCAACGCCTGCTCCAAATCCGCAATCAAATCATCAATATGCTCAATCCCTACTGATAACCTGACCATATCTTCACTCACTCCAGCGCGTGCCAGTTCCTCAACATTAAGCTGACGGTGGGTGGTAGTGGCAGGGTGGCAAGCCAGGCTTTTGGCATCGCCTATGTTGACCAGACGCGTGAACAGTTGCAGCGAGTCAATAAAGCGGGTGCCGCCTTCGCGACCATCTTGCACGCCAAAAGACAAGATGCCAGAGGCGTGGCCGTTGAGGTATTTTTTCACCAGTGCATGGTCTGGGTGGTCTTCAAGCCCGGCGTATCTGACCCATTTCACTTTGGGGTGTTGTTTCAGGTAATTTGCGACTGCCAGTGCGTTGGTGCTATGTCTTTCAATCCTGAGCGCCAGCGTTTCCAGGCCTTGCAGAATCAGAAAGCTGTTAAATGGGCTGATGGCGGCACCGGTATTGCGCAAAGGCACGACGCGGGCGCGGGCGATGTAGGCAGCCGCGCCTAATGCCTCTACATAGTTGACACCGTGGTAGCTGGGGTCCGGGGTGTTGAGGCTGGGGAAGCGGGCGGCATGTTCTGCCCATGGAAACTTGCCGCTATCGACAATGACGCCACCAATCGAGTTGCCGTGGCCACCGATGTATTTGGTCAGCGAGTGCACCACAATATCCACGCCGTGCTCAAATGGTCGCGACAGAATCGGTGTGGCGACCGTGTTATCGACGATCACCGGCACGCCGTGTTTATGGGCTGCCGCGCTGATGGCTGCGAGGTCCACTACATTGCCTAACGGGTTGCCTATGGTTTCGGCAAACACGAGCTTGGTGCGGCTGTCGATGAGTTTTTCCAGTGACGCCGGATCGCGGTAATCAAAAAAACGGACTTCTATGCCTTGCTTGGGCAAGGTGTGCGCAAAAAAGTTATAGGTGCCGCCATACAGCGTTGAGACGGACACAATATTATCGCCTGCCTCGGCAATGGTTTGAATCGCGTAGGTAATCGCGGCCATGCCAGACGCTAATGCCAGCGCGCCTATGCCGCCTTCCAGTTGTGCCAGGCGCTCTTCTAGCACGGCGGTAGTCGGGTTCATGATGCGCGTATAAATATTGCCTTGTACCTTGAGGTCAAACAGGTCAGCGCCGTGTTGGGTATTGTCAAAGGCGTAAGAGGTGGTTTGGTAAATGGGCACCGCAACCGCCTTGGTGGTGGGGTCCGGGTCATAGCCGCCGTGAATGGAAAGGGTTTCTTGTTTCATCGCTCAACTCCTTTATTAATTATTTGAATTTATTATATTGGTATTAAAGTATAACCCCGGTGCGCGGCCGGGGTTATATCATTTGCTTACATGCTTATAACCACGGGTGACGCGGCGGATTCACTTTGTTGAGGTAGTAGTTGCCAATGGCGTGAAACTTCCAGCGGACCGGATCATGCAGGGTATGCGTGCGTGCATTGCGCCAGTGACGGTCGAGATTGAGTTCTTCGAGCGTAGAACGCGTACCGCTGAGCTCGAACAGTTTGTTGCCGGCTAATAGCGCGATTTCGGTGGTCAATACTTTGGCTTCTGCCACGGCAATTGAGGCTGCCGCTACGGTGGTTTCATTGGCTTCAGCCGCACCTCGCGTCAAGGCTTCGGCGGCGCGGTCTAGCAAGGCTTCTGCTGCATGCAGGCGCAATTCGAGGTCGCCAATTTGCTGGATGGTGTAAGGGTCATCACTGGCATTCTGGATATCCTTGGCATCTATCCATGGCCGCGCAGACTGTTTCACATATTCCAATGTCGCGGCTATCGTACCGACAGCGATGCCTGCATCGACGGCAGCCTGAATAAACTGCGAGCTGGGCCCGGCGATAGTGGGCCGGGCAAAAGCTTGGTAAATCGGCACCACATGTTCTGCAGGCACTTGTACGGCTTCAATCACCACGGTTCCGCTGGCGGTGGTGCGTTGACCAAAGCTGGACCAGTCATTGATCACTGTCAGCCCAGGGGTACCTTGTTTGACTAGCGCCAAGTACGGCAGACCTTCTTCTGTGGCCGCCACAATCGGAATCCAGTGGGCAAGCAAGGCGCCAGTGGCAAAAAACTTGGTGCCATTGACGACAAAACCTTCGCCATGCGGGGTGATGCGGGTGGCAAACTCGACCACCGTGCGGCTGCCTTTTTCTGAGAAGGCATTGCCAAAGCGAGCGCCTTTGAGCACCAGCTCAAAAAAGAACTGTTTCTGGCTCTCGCTGGCATCCAGGATCAGATGCTCGATAATGACAAAATGGTTTTGCGGTAATTGGCCCAGTGAAGGGTCCGCCGCAGAAATAATTTTTATCACTTCGCCCAAGGTGCGATAAGAGACGCCCGCGCCGCCGTAGGCTTTGGGGATGGTGATAGCCCACAGGCCGCTTTGCGAATATGCGTCCAGTTCGGCCACTGGTAAACGGCGCTCTCGGTCGCGCGCAGAGGCTTCCCTGGCAAAGGTCTCTGCTAACTGTTTTGCAACGGCAATCGCCTCTTCGTCACTGCGAATGCGGTGTGCCGCCGGGAGAGTGTCTAATGCTGGTATGGCAAATGTATTGGATTGACTCATGAGGGTTCCTTTCACGGGAGATTAAAAGCGATAGCCGACAGTAAGGCTGTAAACCGTGGGGTTGATCTCCACTTTGCCAACATTGGCGCCATTGATTTCTGTGCGCGTATCAATGCGTGCATAGCGGATATCACCGCCCACAGACCAATGCTCGTCAATGGCAACATCTACCCCCGCTTGCACTGCAGGCCCCCAGGAGCTGCCGAGTGACAGTTTGGCGCCGTTATCGAGTTTTTCATCAAGAAAACGTGTGTAGTTGATGCCGAGCCCAACAAATGGCCGTATGGTCGCTTCTGGCCGGAAGTGATATTGCAGGCTGAGGATGGGCGGCAAATGTTTGGTGGAGCCTGCACGCTCGCCATTGACGTTGATCTGGTGCTTGAAGGCGAGGCCGCCCAAGAGGTCGATCGCCCAGTTCGGTGTCAAGTAATAGCCGATATTAAAAGTCGGGCCGGTTTGGCTATCCACTGTCACCGCAGCGGTATCTTGGATAATCCGGCCATTGTGAGATTGAGGGTCAATCAATGAAATCCCCGCACGTAATTGCCATGGCGACAGGTCTGTGTCCGCGTGCACGGTGGCAGTAATCATTGACAGAAAGAGGCCGATGGCGATCAAAGGGGAATGGGTAAAGAATGGAAATGCATGTTTCAAGATAAAACTCCTTTTGGTTTTCAAGTCGGCTGTCATGCAGGTACTGCACCACTCGTACGTCAAGAAGGTGACCTAGCTTAACGATCCTTTGCAGAAAGTGTGCCAGGGTAATATTTTATTAAAAACAAAGACTTATAATTTTTTTGCGTATGGATGACATGCTTTTTGAAAAGCAGCTTGCTGTCAGCGTGCCCTGACAAAGGCAGGCCGCATGCGGATTGAATAATCGGTTAAGACTGAAACAGGCGTTGCCGAAGGCGGCAAATGCTGGGAAGAAGGGCGGTAGATAGGGGGCAATTAAGCGGGTTGCCTTTAAGCAGGTAAATCTGGCAGTAAATGCCCCAACTTGTTGACCTTGGTTTGCAGGTACTTCAGATTGTCAGGCGTAGGCGGCGTGAGCAATGGCACTTGCTGCGCAACGCTGATGCCTAGCGATTGCAAGGCCGTGCGTTTTTCCAGATTGTTGGAAAGTAGCTGGATCGTGTTGATCTCAAAGTATTGCAGCATCTCTGCGGCCGCTTCGTAGGTGCGGGCATCCACCGGTAGCCCGAGGGCGATATTGGCCTCTACGGTATCCAGGCCTTGGTCTTGCAGCGCATAGGCGCGCATTTTGTTATTGAGACCAATGCCGCGGCCTTCGTGGTTTTTTAAATATAGGATCAGGCCCAAGCCGGTTTGCTGGATCAGGCGTTGCGCGTGGTGCAACTGTTCACCACAATCACAGCGTGTTGAGCCAAACACATCGCCGGTTAAACATTCGGAATGCACCCTGACCAGCGGCGACTGCGCGCCTTGCAGGTTGCCGCAGGCCAGCGCAACATGTTCGAGGCCATTGCGGCTATCGGTAAATACATGGATATCAAACTCGCCAAACTGGGTAGGTAAGCGGGCGGTGGAGCTGTGAGATAAAAATTGCATGATGCGTTGGGCGTTGGAGATGTGTGCCAAATCAATATTGTAGCTGCAACCGGCTTTTTAAAGGGCGGGTTTTGAAATAATCCGTCGTCTGTGGCCATGCAGCCAGGTCATGGCCCAATTTAAGCTTGGTTTAAGATGAATGCTGTTAAACTTTTGGGCATAGTCTTTGTTTGCAGGAGTTGAATACGCATGGTTGGGATGCCCTGTCGCGACAGGAGAGTACTTCTCGCGCTTTTGATCATGTGCGCTACATTAGCCTGCTTGCCGCAGGCCGATTCAGGGGAAAGCCCTGCCAATGCCGGCCGATTGTCTGCCAAAGGTGAAATTCTGAGTCTGGAAAAAATTTCTCAAAAAGCCAGAGCTTACAAACCAGGTGAAATTCTCGAGGTTGAGCTGGAGAAGAAACATGGTCGCTACGTGTATGAGATCGACATACTGGATGCGGGTAGCCAGGTGTGGGAGCTGAAACTGGACGCCAAGACCGGGCAGCTGCTCAAAATGGAGCAGGACGACTGATGCGGTTGCTATTAGTAGAGGATGATGCCTTATTGGGCGCGCAGCTACAGCAGTCTCTTGCGCAGGCGGGCTACGCTTGCGATTGGTTGCAAGCGGGTGTTGAAGCCGCGATACAGGGCAGCCTGGAACCTTATGATCTGGCGATTCTGGATTTGGGTTTGCCGGACCGTCCGGGCCTGGACATTCTGGCCGAGTGGCGGCGCAAGGGGCTGGCGTTGCCGGTGATTGTCCTGACCGCGCGTAGCAGCTGGCAGGAAAAAGTCGAAGCCTTTCATGTGGGCGCCGATGACTATGTGACCAAGCCCTTTCACTTGCAGGAGCTAATTGCCAGATTGGCGGCCGTGCATAAACGCACGGTGGGGGTGGTCAGTGGTGAGTTGGTGGTAGACGATCTGCGTTTGGATGAGCAAACGCAAACGGTGTGGCAAGCGCAGCGCGCGCACGTGTTGACGGGCACCGAGTTCAGGCTGTTACGGTATCTGATGCTGCATCCCGGGCGTATTTTTTCTAAAACCGAGCTCACCGAACACGTGTACGCCTATGATGCAGACAAGGACAGTAATGTGATCGAAGTCTATGTGAACCGCTTGCGGCACAAGATCGGCGCTGAGCGTATCCAGACCCGGCGTGGACAGGGCTATGTGTTGATCGTGCAGGCAGCATGAAGTCTTTACGCACGCAATTGTCGCTAGGGTTGACGCTCAGCCTGGTGGGGCTGCTGACGCTGCAATGGGCGGTGGTGACGTTTACCATAGATCACCTGATTCAGTCGCAGATGACGGCGCGCATGCAGCAGGAAGCAGAAGGGGTGCTCGCCGGTGTTACAGTCAATGCGCGCGGGCAATTGGCGTTGGCACCGCATGTGATGACGGCGGCATACCAGCGTCCTTTTTCCGGGCGTTATTTTATTGTGATGCTGGACCAGTCTAAAACCCAATCCCGCTCGTGGTGGGATGTGAACTTGCCGGTGAGCGCGCTCAAGGTGGGTGAAGAGCGGGTCATGCACGTCACCGGCCCCGAGTCGCAGCCACTGTTGTTATTGGGCCATGGCTACCGCAAGCAGCAGCGAACCATCACGATTTATATCGCCGAGAGTCTTGTCGAGTTGCAGCAAAGTTTACGCATGTTTCATTGGTTGTATGGCGTGTTTTCCTTGCTGGGGTTACTGGCACTGCTCGCCTTGCAGCGCTGGATTGTCGTGAATACGCTCTATCCCTTACAGCAGATCAAGGAAAGCCTGGCAAAAGTGGCCAGCGGCGAGTTGCAGCAGATGAATGCCAGCGGTCCGGCTGAAGTCATGCCGCTCATCAATGAGTTTAACCGTATCCTCAAAAGTGCCAGCCAGAAAACCCGGCGCTCGCGGCTGGCTATCGGCAATCTGGCCCATGGGCTTAAAACTCGTCTCGCCCAGCTGCAATTGTTGTCAGGGGACGCCTCACTAGAGAGTGATGCTCAGTTGCGGCAAAGGGTACAGAGCTGTGCCGATGAAATTTATCAGGATGTGGAGCGCGAATTAAAACGGGCGCGCTTGATGGGCGATGCCTATACCAGCCAAACCACGGACCTGGAACTGGTGCTACCCACGCTGGTGGCGACCCTGCAAAAAATCTATAGCGAAAAGACCGTAGGATTTGCCTGGCAGCACGACGGTCAGCCGCGCGTGATGATAGATCGCGAAGATATGCTGGAACTCCTTGGGAATGTACTCGATAACGCGTTTAAATGGTGCCGCAGCCAGGTTCAGTTAAATATCTCGGTGCAGGCGGAGATACACATCATTGTTGAAGACGATGGGCCCGGTAGCCAGGCTTCAGAACTGGCGGCCTTGCTGCAACGTGGCATGCGTATGGACGAATCCAAGCCGGGCAGCGGATTGGGTCTGGCCATCGTGCAGGATATTGTGCAGCATTATCAGGGCAGCATCGTACTCGACCATTCGCCATGGCTGGGCGGACTGCGGGTGACATTCACGCTCAGGCCCGGCGTGCAGGCCTAAGCGCTTGAGTCGACCCGTTAAAACCAGTCGCGGTTGAGGCTATTCACTTTGCCGGTCTTGGCATCCAGCGTGACTTCCCACTCTTTGCCCTTGGCATCGACGATTTCCACTTCGTAGTCCCAGCCATCTCTAAATTTGCGGCGTTCCAGCTCTATCTCCTTTACCACGCCAGGCTTGGCTGCCAGGGCTTTGGTCTGTGCCTCCTGCTGAGAAATCAGGCCGAACGCTTTTACCATTTGTTCCATTTTCTGCATATCGTCTTCATCGTCGTCGTCAGCCCAAGCTGGCTGCAACAAGCTGCTGGCAATTAGCAGGCTACTCAATACATAAGGCAGTATTTTGTTCATTTTGGGGCTCCTTGTTTCACAATGAACCGTCAAGATACCTGCGCAGCCTTAACTCAAGCTGAAAAGCCCTTTATTCAAGAAGTCTTTTTTAATTCATATTTTTTTAATATTTGCAAGGCTGTTGTAAGGGATTGTGTGCAGAATGACACTTACAGAATCCGTTAAGCCTCATTTGTTAAGCAAGACGGCCCTCGTAACCACTTAAAGACAGGAGTTTCAAATGAATATTTCTAAATCATTGGTTGTTGTGGGTATGGCATTATTCACTGTTGCAGGAACTGCATTAGCGGATCAGAGCATCCCTGTTCAGCAACAAAACTTTGGTAAACGCCCATTAACAGTAAATGCGACTGCTGAAAAATCAGAACAGGCTTGGGAAGGCACCGGCTTGAAGGTAACTGATCCGGCACAAAGCGTTGCACAGCATCAGCGTCAATTATTAAATCTGCGCTTTGCCAGCAAACGCGCTTATCAATAAGGTTGTTTACTGATAGCCCGGCAATTGCAAATCAGGTTGATGTTGCTTGAGCTGGGTGAATAACCAGCGCGTCTCCAGCAGAATCCAGACGCGCAACATGGCCTCCATGGGGTCAAAAGGTTTGGTTAAAAAATCTTTTGCCCCCAGGGCCAGCGCCCGTCTACGGGTAGCGATGGTCGCATCCGCAGTCAGTACCAGCACCGGCAAGTATTCATTATGGCCGACATGGTGCGAGAGCTGGTCGAGCACGGCAAACCCGTCCAGTACCGGCATCATCAAATCCAGCAAGATTAAATCAGGTTGAAAGGCGTTGACCAGATCCATGGTCTTGGTTGGGTCTGTGGTGCTGATCACCTGCTCAAACCCTTCTTTGGTCAGCAGTTCTTCGAGTAAGCGCAAGTTGGCTTCAGCATCATCAATAATCAGAATTTTGGACGCACGCAGTTGTTCTATGTTCATGAGGCAGACTCTGGTAATAATTTAAGCAATAGCTGGTTGAAACTGGCTACATTTAATGGCTTGGTAAAATAATGTGTAATGCCCAGCTGACTCAGGCGCTCCCTGGTTTCCGGCAAGGCATCCGCACTTAACACGACGATGGGCATGGACTGCAAGGACTGCCGTTCAGCCTGTATGTGCTGAATCAGTCTCTCCCCCGAACCGTCTGGCAAATTGAGATCCAGCAATAGCAAATCTGGCTGCATATCCCTTAACCAAACCATGCTTTCCTGCAGGTTGGCAGCCAGATGCAGCTTGAGGTGACGATGCTTGCTCACAATCGCTTCAATCAGGGCCTGGTTACTCGGGTTGTCTTCCACGTACAAAATAGGCCGTTTGCCGGTGGAAGGGGTGGTGACCGGCTGCACAGGCGCGCCTGGCTCCACCGGCGCAGACACATGCATGGGCTGGGGGTGTGCATTGGGCTGTGCCGGCAGGCTGATCCAGAATAGGCTTTTATCTTCAGCGACCCCGATTTGTCCGCCCATGGCGTCCATCAGTTGTTTACTGAGCACTAACCCCAAGCCGGTGCCTTCCGTCACGGTACGTTCGGCGCCAAGGCGGTCAAATGGCGTAAACAGCCGGGAGCGCATGGCCAGCGGAATGCCTTTGCCTGCATCCTCGACCTCCACCCGTACCTGACCATGCTGGGGGTAGGCCCTGAGCTTGACCACACTGTTTTCGGGGCCATATTTCAAGGCATTTGACAGCAGGTTAAGTATCACTTGCAGCAGCCGCTGACGGTCTGCCTGTACGGCCAGGTCTGCTGCAAACTCGGTTTGGATCGAAATATCACGCACCTTTTCCAAGGGCTTGAGGTAGTGGTAAGCCTCTTCTAGCAGTCCATTCACCGAGACGTGTTCCAGCGCCATGTCAATATCGCCACTTTCAATCCGCGAGATGTCCAGCACCTCGTTAATCAGCTTTAACAGATGCTGGCCAGCATTATGAATCAAGGTTGCGCTGTCTTTTTGTCGCCCCTCGGGCAAGTCATTTTCCAGGATCTGGGCAAAGCCTAAAATGGCATTGAGTGGTGTACGCAACTCATGACTGGTGCGCGACAAAAAATTACTTTTTGCGGCACTGGCTTCTTCGGCATCTACTCGTGCCAGATGCGCCTCCTGTGCACTTTTAGTCAGCAATTGTGAGGCATGCTCCAGCTCACTGGTCAGCTCACCGAGCTCGTCGCGGCTAATGCTGGGCAAGGCCAGTGGTTCACCTTTGACCAGATGGGTGGCACTGTCACGGATGGTCCTCACCCTGGCGACGATGGTCTGGCTGAATAGCCAGACACCAATCAGGGAACCCGCTACCCCGGCGATGACCGCCATCAGCGTAATGCGCAAATTGCGTTTGCGCTCAAAAATCACTTCTTTCTTGTCTTGCTCCACGATGGCTGATTCGCGCGCGCTCATCTGATTCAAATGGTTGCGCAATTGATTCAAGGCTTTGCCTTGTGAGGAAAACTTTGTAATCAACGCTTGGTCGGCTTCCTGTGCTCGGTGACTGGCCATCACGGCCAAGTCTTCCAGGTTTTGGGCGACCAGCGGGTGAATGACATCGAGCAGGTGTTGTTGCGAGGCATCGTCCAGGTTGGTTTCGAGTGAGTGCAGCAAATGCGGCATACTTTGCTTGGCACTTTCGTAGCCAGTCAGGAATTGCCGGTTACCCGTCAGTAAAAAGTCTCTTACGCCAGTGGAGGCTTCCAGCAACAAGGTTTGCAGGGTCTGGATATCCTGCTGGATTTGCAAGGCATTCTGCACCCGTCTTTCGAGCAGGGCTGCTTGCTGTTCACTCTCGAAAATCAGCGCCAGTGACGCCAGTAAGACTGTGAGCGGCAAGGCATTGAGCACGATCCCCTTGGTGGTGAGCGATAAATCCTGCCACAGCCGGTTCATGCGGTTGCTGAATTGGTGTAAGCCTGCCACGATCCACTGCATGTTTATAGCCCGTCGCTGCTAAAACCGGCTTCAACTGCCTTGACTGCCGCTTGTGTGCGGTCCCGCAAGTCCAGTTTGCTTAAAATACGTTCTACATGAATCTTGATCGTGCCCGGTGAAATGCCCAGCTTTTGCGCCAGGATGGCATTGCTGGCGCCGGAGGGTAACAAGGCAAAGACCTCGCGTTCGCGCGGGGTCAGTTTTTGCAGGACGCTGTCATCAATGCTAGTGGCAGTGCGGGTGGATTGTTGCAGGGCAAATCCAATCAATCCGCACAGGCTATGCAATAGCTGCAGATTGGCGGGGCTAAGTGGATTGCTGGTCATGAGTGCCAGCAGGCCAACCGCCCGCTGCTGGACGGCAATCGGCAGATGATAGCAATGCAAGGTGGGTGCTGTGCCTGCGGGCGGTTGTAGCGTCCATAAGCTGGCGACATATTGAGTATGCACTTCAAACGTGATTGGTTCCTTGAGCCATAGCGCCAGCGCACCCAGCATGGGGATACGCGCGCCCACCGGATAGGTATTGCCTCTTTGTGCCAGAATTTTGAGCGCCCCGGCATGCTGCTGGCTGATCAGGGCATGCGGCGCACCAAATTGTCCGCTTAACTCATCCAGTACCCATTGCAGCAGGCTCTCTGACCAGCCATGACTAAATAATTGCTGCCCGAGCTTTTCAAACAGGCGCTCATGCGCGATTTGCACCTGATTTTGTTTGAGGGCGTTGCGCAGGGCAAATGCACTTTCCGTAGCAGGCGCATTTGCAGTATGGGGTATGGGTGAGTGAGCACTGTCGTTAGACATATGCCATTTAGTATATACCGAACTCCGTATATTGGTTGATTTTTTATTGTCAGGACCCGTGCACAATCCTCGATCTGGTTATCAGGCAACGCATTGTGGTGCAGGAGATACCCGGCGTCATTGAGATGAATCAGTGACACGAAAAGGATAAACAATGAAAAAATTATGGTTGGCAGTCATCGCTGCATTTGGTTTAATGGGTTCAGTCCATGCGGATGATGTTGATCAGGCGCAAGCGGTGAAGCAACAGCATCATCACAACTTTTTGAGCAAACGGCCTTATGCAAAAGTGCCGGTTGCCAAACAGGATGCCGATGGCAAATGGATTGGCGCAGGCATCGTGACTGACAAGCCCGAGAAGGGCTTTGACAAGCACCAGCAAATGCAACTGCATTTTATCGGCAGGCGTCCTTACACTGCGCCCATGGCTGACTAAGGCGGCACTGAACAAGATCGGGTGGGAACAGGTCAGCGATGGCCGTATTCCCTCCGTTGCACACTGGTGATCGCACATCCCGCATACAGGCGGGGCTAGTATTTGAAAAAATGATGATAAAAACGAATAAATTAAAAGAGGACTGATACACCATGTCAACCGATACTCAACGGTCAGGGCCGTTGTCATTGTTAGCGCATTTGAACCGCGACCTACCGGCTTCGATTGTCGTCTTTTTTGTCGCCTTGCCCCTGTGCCTGGGTATTGCACTGGCTTCTGGCGCTCCTTTGTTTTCCGGCGTGATTGCCGGCATTATCGGTGGCATTGTGGTTGGCCTCGCCAGTGGTTCGCAACTGGGGGTGAGTGGACCCGCGGCCGGCCTGGCGGTGATTGTGCTGGCCGCCATCAGCAACCTGGGTTCTTATGAGGCATTTCTCGCTGCGGTCGTACTGGCCGGGGTGTTCCAGTTTTTGCTGGGCCAGTTTAAAGCCGGCTTCATTGCTTATTTTGTGCCATCTTCGGTGATTAAAGGCATGCTGACCGGCATCGGCCTGTTGATTATCCTCAAGCAGATTCCGCATGCCTTTGGCTATGATGCGGATTTTGAAGGTGACGAAGCCTTTGAGGAGGCAGGGGGTCACAACACATTTAGTGATATTTTGCAGGCCTGGGATTTATTGACGCCAGGCGCCATCCTGATTGCCGCTGTTTCCTTTGCCATCCTGATTTTTTGGGATGTCTATTTGAGTAAAAAGCATCGTGTGTTTCAAGTGCTGCAAGGGCCGATTGTGGTGGTGTTCACCGGTATCGCGCTCAACTGGGCGTTTATGCATGAATGGCTGGACTTCAAACTGGCGGCTGACCAGATTGTGAGCTTGCCCGTTGCCAGCAGTCTCGGCGACTTCGCCAGTTTTTTCACCCACCCGGATTTTAGTCAGATGACTCAGCCTTTGGTGATCAAAACCGCATTGGTGATGGCGATTGTGGCCAGCCTGGAAACCCTGCTGTGTGTGGAGGCGACGGATAAACTAGACCCGCATAAGCGTGTGACACCGACCAACCGTGAGCTCAAGGCGCAGGGGTTAGGCAATGTTCTGTCTGGCATGATTGGCGGTTTACCCATCACACAGGTGATCGTACGTAGCAGTGCAAACATTACCTTTGGTGCACACACAAAAATGTCAGCGATACTGCATGGTTTTTGGTTACTGTTGAGTGCCATCACCATCGCCAGCCTGTTGAATATGATTCCGCTGGCCAGCCTGGCAACCATTCTGATTATGGTCGGCTATAAGCTGGCCAAACCCAGCCTGTTCAAGCAGATGTATGCCTTGGGTTGGGAACAGTTTGTGCCTTTTGTGGTAACGATTGCCGCGATTGTGTTGACTGACTTGCTGACCGGTATCGGCTTGGGCCTGGTGGTGGCTATTTTCTTCACCTTGCACCATAGCTATCGTAATTCGCATTACATCAAGCAAACGCGCTCGAACGAAGAGGGCCGCGAAGTGTATCATCTCGTTTTGGCCGAAGAAGTATCGTTTTTTAATAAAGCGAGCATCCTCGAAGTCCTGGCATCCATCCCGCGCAATAGCAAGGTGGTGATTGATTGCACCAATAGCAAATCAATCGCCTATGATGTGGTGGAGTTTATCCAAGACTACCAACAACAGGCCAAACTGAAAAATATTGAGGTTGAAACCATCCAGTTTAACCCGCCCAAATTTATGCTTGGCCATTAAGATTTTGGCTGATCAATAATAAAAAACTGATTATTAAGGATAGATTGATATGTACAAACATCCCTTGCTCGACCGTGACAAAATGACCCCGCGTGAAGCGTTGGAGATTCTGGTCGAAGGCAACCACCGTTTTACCAGTGATCTGGAGCAGGACAAGGACTTCAAAAGCCTGATTCAAATCACCAAAGATAAGCAACACCCGTTTGCCTCATTCCTTAGTTGCAGTGACTCCCGAGCACCGGTGGAGTTGTTGTTTGATCAGGCGCTGGGCGATGTGTTCAGTGTGCGTCTGGCAGGCAATATTGCCTCGGATAAAGCGATTGGCAGTCTTGAATTCGCCAGTAAATACCTCGGCAGCAAACTGATTGTGGTGATGGGCCATAGTTCTTGCGGCGCAGTCAAAGCGGCTTGTGACGATTTTAAAGACGGGCATATTGGTGAGATTATCAATCTGATCAAACCCTCTATCCGTCACGAAAAAACAGTCTCAGACCCGGCGCAGCGTAATTCCAAGAATGGCGACTTCGTGGAAAAGATTTGTGCACTCAATGTAAAATATCAAATCGATACCATCATCCGCTGCAGTGATATTGTCGATGATATGCTGCAAAGCAAGCAAATCGGTATTGTTGGCGCGGTTTATGATATCTCGAATGGTAAAGTGGACTTCCTTGAAGAGACATTTATTGGCTAGTCCCTGGTCTGGCACAAATAAAAAGCCGATGCATGCATCGGCTTTTTTTGTGGGAGCGCAGGAGTCAGGCGCCTAGTGGTTACCCTCTTTAGCCAGATTGATGCTGTATTTCGGAATCTCAACCGTGACATCCTGATCCTGCAACACGGCCTGGCAGGACAAGCGTGAATGCGGTTGCAGGCCCCAGGCACGGTCTAGCATGTCTTCTTCATCTTCTTCGATCTCGTTCAGGCTGTTAAAGCCTGCACGCACAATGACATGGCAGGTGGTACAGGCACACACGCCGCCACAGGCATTATCAATGTCTATGTCGTGCTTCAACAAGGCGTCGCAAATCGAAGTCCCTGAGGCTGCTTCAATCACGGTGCCTTCCGGGCACAGTTCAGCGTGTGGGAGTATGGTAATTTTAGGCATATCAGAGTTCCAGTGAATCCAGGTTTTTACCGGCCAGCGCTTTTTTGACAGACGCATCCATGCGTCTGGCGGCAAAGGTTTCGGTGGCATGGTTAAGGGTTTCGGTCGCTAGCTTGATGGCTTGGCTATCGTGTTGATTACAAAGGGCACGTAACGCCTGGATAGACGCTTCTATCTGCGCACGCTCCGCCGTATCGAGCAAGGTATCGCCACTCTCTGCGAGGGCGGCTTCAATCGCTTCAATCAGGCGCTGGGCATCGACTATCGCTTCACGCAGCATGCGCGCCTGTTTGTCTGCTTCGGCGGCGCCAAACGAGTCTTTGAGCATACTGGTGATTTGTTCTTCGTTGAGGCCATAAGACGGCTTGACGGTGACATTGGACTCGACGCCACTGGTCTGTTCGCGCGCGGAGACCGAGAGCAGGCCATCGGCATCAATCTGAAAGGTGACGCGGATACGGGCAGCCCCGGCCGCCATGGGCGGAATGCCACGCAGTTCAAAGCGTGCCAGTGAACGGCAGTCGCTGACCAGCTCGCGCTCGCCTTGTACCACATGGATCGCCATCGCCGTTTGGCCGTCTTTGTAGGTGGTGAAATCCTGGGCGCGTGCAATCGGCAAGGTCGAGTTGCGCGGAATGACTTTTTCAACCAGCCCACCCATGGTTTCCAGTCCCAAGGAGAGCGGCGTCACATCCAGCAGCAATAAATCATCGCCACTGCGGTTGCCAGCGAGAATGTTGGCCTGAATGGCAGCCCCCAGGGCCACCACTTTGTCCGGGTCCAGATTGGTTAAGGGTTCTTGCTGAAAAAAGGCTTGTACGGCATGACGGATATGCGGCATGCGCGTCGCGCCGCCAACCAGTACCACGCCCTTGATTTCATCGATGGCCAGCCCGGCATCGCGCATGGCTTTGCGGGTAGGGCTCAGGGTTTTATTGACCAGATGTTCGGTCAGGGCAACAAACTGGCTCACGCTCAGTGTTTCATCCACCAATGCACCATTACTGAGTTTGCAGACAATATTGGCTTCATGGTTATCGGTCAGCCATTCTTTGGCCTGGCGCGCTTTG
The DNA here is from genome assembly GCF_056314005.1 of Methylophilus sp. DMC18. Classification (NCBI taxonomy): domain Bacteria; kingdom Pseudomonadati; phylum Pseudomonadota; class Betaproteobacteria; order Nitrosomonadales; family Methylophilaceae; genus Methylophilus; species Methylophilus sp. DMC18. Next base: position 470,781 of record NZ_JBQUZE010000001.1, read on the forward strand.
GTCAGCAACAGGCGCGTGTCTTCTTCGGTTAACGGTTTGAAGTCTGCCGTTTTGCTACGCACCTGATCAAGCACCCAGCAGTAAATCCGGTGGTCAAAATCATCGCCGCCCAGGGCAGAGTCGCCATTGGTTGACAGGACTTCAAACACCCCTTTGCTCAAGCGCAGGATGGAAATATCAAATGTGCCGCCGCCCAGGTCATAAATGACATAGACGCCTTCTGCCGCGTTATCCAGGCCGTAGGCAACGGCGGCGGCCGTCGGTTCATTGAGCAGGCGCAAGACATGCAAGCCTGCCAGTCGGGCCGCGTCTTTGGTCGCCTGGCGTTGCGCATCATCAAAATAGGCCGGCACGGTAATGACTGCACCGGTGAGTTCACCGCCCAGCGCCTTTTCAGCGCGCACTTTCAGTGTCTTTAAAATCTCGGCAGAAATCTCAATCGGGCTTTTGAGCCCGGCACGGGTTTTCAGCTCCAGTATGCCGTGTGAGCTGTCGTTCTCGACAAAATGGTAGGGGATATGTGCGCGGTCGGTGATGTCGTGCAAGGCCCGGCCCATAAACCGTTTGACCGAAACAATGGTATTCACCGGGTCCTGGCTTTGTGCCGCTTGCGCCTCATGGCCGACGACGACAGCCTCTTCGAGGTAACGTACCACAGAAGGTAACAAGGCATGCCCGTGTTCATCGTGCAACACGGTGCTCATCCCGCTACGCACGGTCGCCACCAGCGAGTTGGTGGTGCCCAGGTCTATGCCCACCGCCAGTTTGTGCTGGTGTGGGGCTGGGGAAAAACCTGGTTCTGAAATCTGTAATAGGGCCATGAAATTCTAATCTTCCAACTGGGCGATGATCTGGTGGATATCCTCAGTCACTTTGTCAATAAAACGCATTTTACGCACGGTCATCGCCGCCGCTTGCGGGGCATCAGCCAGCTCGGTTTTCACCTGTTGCTGCAAGTCTTTGGCCGCCAGATGCATTTCTGACAGCAAGCGTTCCAGTGCTGGAATGTCTTTGCCAAACTTGGCGTCTTCCATCGCCTCGCGCCACTCCATTTGTGACATCAGAAAATCCGCGGGCATGGCGGTATTCTGTTCCTCATCGGTAGCAATGCCCTGCAGTTGCAGCAGATAACGGGCACGGGTGGTCGGCTGCTTCAAGGTTTGATAGGCCTCGTTGGCCAAGGTGGCCATCTGCATGGATTGCATGCGTTCAGCAGGGGAGGCGTTCACAAACTTGTCAGGATGCACTTCAGCTTGCAGTTTGCGGTAGTGCGCATCGAGTGTGGCCAGATCAATTTCAAATTGGGCTGGCAGCTGAAACAGCGAGAAATGGTTTTGCATAAAGTCATCAGCCGCAGAAAACGAAGGTTATCTGCGGCAACAATTAAACCGTAAAAGACTCACCACAACCACATTCGTCCTTGACGTTGGGGTTGTTGAACTTAAAGCCTTCATTGAGGCCTTCTTTGGCAAAGTCGAGCTCCGTGCCATCGATGTAGACCAGACTCTTAGGGTCTACAATCACTTTAATGCCATGGCTTTCAAACGTCGTGTCCTCTGGCTGCAGATCATCCACAAACTCCAGCGTGTAAGCCATGCCCGAGCACCCTGTGGTTTTGACACCGAGGCGCAAGCCTATGCCTTTGCCACGGTTCGCCAGAAACTTTTCAACACGTTGGGCCGCGGCTTCTGTCAGGGTAATCGCCATATTACGCGCCTTGCTTGGATTTCAAATCGGCAATCGCGGATTTGATCGCATCTTCGGCCAGCACTGAGCAGTGAATTTTCACTGGCGGTAACGCCAACTCTTCCGCAATCGCAGAGTTCTTGATCTCTTGCGCCTGATCCAGGGTTTTGCCCTTGAGCCATTCTGTCACCAGTGAGCTCGAAGCAATGGCAGAGCCACAGCCATAGGTCTTGAATTTGGCGTCTTCAATCACGCCCGCATCATTGACCTTGATCTGCAATTTCATCACGTCACCACAGGCAGGGGCGCCGACCATGCCGGTGCCGACATTCGGGTCGTTTTTGTCCATAGAACCCACATTACGTGGATTTTCGTAGTGGTCTAATACTTTATCTGAGTAAGCCATATGATTGCTCCTATCAATTAAAACGTCACATAAAGATTATGTTCATGTTTTAATTTAAAAAATAATTCTTTAATGAATAAAAATTGCAGATTTCATTGTCTGGCAAGGCGGAGGCATGCGCCGTTTAGTCTAATCTAACCAAGCATGTCGACAACGCCGCCAGGCGATGAAAGATCAATTTTTAATGCTCTGCCCATTCAACTTTGGACAAATCAATCCCATCCTTGAACATCTCCCATAATGGGGACAGTTCACGCAGTTTTCCAATCTTGCTCTTCAACAAATCTATTGTGTAATCCACATCGGCCTCGGTGGTAAAGCGGCCAATGCTGAAACGGATGGAGCTGTGAGCCAACTCGTCAGAGCGGCCCAAGGCGCGCAAGACATAGCTTGGTTCCAGGCTGGCCGAGGTACAGGCAGAGCCGGAGGAGACGGCGATATCCTTGATTGCCATAATCAGCGATTCACCTTCTACAAAGTTGAAGCTCACATTCAGATTGTGCGGGACGCGGTGATCGAGATCCCCATTGACGTAAGTTTCTTCAATTTGCAGCAAACCGTTTAGTAGACGGTCACGCAACATGCGGATACGTTCGTTCTCGCTGGCCATTTCTTCATTGGCAATGCGGAAAGCTTCCCCCATGCCGACAATCTGGTGGGTGGCCAGCGTCCCGGAACGCATGCCACGCTCGTGACCGCCGCCATGCATCTGCGCTTCAATGCGGATGCGTGGTTTACGGCGGACATACAAGGCACCAATCCCTTTAGGGCCATAGGTTTTGTGCGCAGAAAAGCTCATCAAATCCACAGGCAGTTTTTCCAGGTCTATCGTCACTTTGCCGGTGGCTTGTGCGGCATCCACATGAAAGATCACGTTATTGGCACGGCAGACATTGCCCAGCGCTTCGATATCCTGAATCACGCCGATTTCGTTATTCACCAGCATGATGGACGCCAGCACGGTGTCAGGGCGAATGGCTGCCTTGAATTTTTCCAGTGAAATCAGGCCGTCGGCTTCTGGTTGCAAATACGTGGCTTCATAGCCCTCGCGCTCCAGTTCACGCACGGTGTCCAGCACCGCTTTGTGCTCGGTGGCCGCGGTAATGATGTGTTTGCCTTTGCTGGCAGCATAAAAATGCGCAGCGCCTTTAATCGCCAGGTTGTTGGACTCGGTCGCACCTGAAGTCCAGACGATTTCGCGTGGATCCGCATTCACCAGTTTGGCAACTTCTTCACGTGCATGCTCAACCGCCTGCTCGGCTGTCCAGCCGTAAGGATGGCTACGCGAGGCCGGGTTACCAAAATCCTCGGTCAGGTAAGGGATCATCTTTTGTGCAACACGAGGATCCACAGGGGTGGTCGCAGAATAATCCAGATAGATCGGCTTTCTTTCAGACATATTTCAATGCTCTTTCCATAAAATACTTATGCCGCGATGGCACTTAACCCTTTGAGACGTTGCACTTCTTTCTGCAACGCGGCTAAAAATTCGCTGATTTCTTCGGCGGTATTACTGTCGCTCACACTCACGCGTACCGCACCGCGCGCAAGGTCAGGTTCTATCCCCATGGCCAGCAGGACATGACTGGGCTCAGTACTGTCACTGGAGCAGGCGGAGCCGCTGGCGACAGCAAATCCAGCTTTATCCAGCGCGGTGACCAAGGTCTCACCCTCAATATTGGGGATGGCAAAAAAACTCGTATTGGGCAGGCGTGGTGCATTCTCCGCAAAGATCACCGCACCCAGACGCTGCAATCCGGCTTCAAGCTGAGACCGCAAGGCTTGGGTCGCCTGGCTGCGGCTTTGCAGCGTTTGTATGGCAAGCTGGCAGGCACGGGCAAAGCCTACAATACCGGCGACATTCTCGGTGCCGCTACGCAAGCCTTTTTCTTGCCCCCCGCCGTGTAGCAAGGGCGCAATATCCACCCGTTTGTCCAGAATCAGCGCACCAACGCCAACCGGACCACCAATTTTATGGCTGGAAAACGTCAGCGCATGCACGCCCAAAGACGTAAAATCGACAGGCACCTTACCAAACGCTTGTACGGCATCGGTATGGATCAGCGCGCCACGGGCTTTTGCCAGTGTTGCCAATTCAGCGACCGGCTGTAAGGCACCTGTTTCGTTATTTGCCAACATGCAAGATACCAAGCCTGTGCGTGTGTTCAGCGCTTGTTCGGCTTGCTGCAGGTCCAGCGTGCCTTCGGCCGTGACCGGTAGCGTTGCCACTTTCCAGTCATGCCAAGCCAGCGACTGCGCAGGTCTGGTGACACAGGGATGTTCAATGGCACTGATCAATAATTGCGTGGCACTCAAGTTGGCCGCCATGCCTTTAATGGCAAAATTATTGGCTTCGGTACCACCGGAGGTAAAGACCACTTGCGACGGTTGCACACCCACACATTCTGCAATCTGTGCTCTGGCCAGTTCCATGGCATCACGCGCATTGCGCCCATACACATGACGACTGGTCGGATTGCCACACGCTTGCCCCAGCCACGGCAACATGGCGTCCAGCACTTGCGGTTTCAGTGCGGTGGTGCTGTTGTGGTCAAAGAATACGGTGGTCATGGACTTGGTGTGCCTTGATGCCCGGCCTTAAGCGGCAATGCTGGCTTCTGAGCCACATTTTCGCGGGGCAAAAATCACCTGGCCGGTAGATTTGTTGCGTTGCATGTCTACCATGTCGGCCAGTGTGACGCCTGACAGGTAGTCCAGAATTTTGCTGTTTAAAGAAGCCCATAGCTCATGGGTCATGCAGCGGCCTTCTTCATGGCAATTCTCGTTGCCACCACATTGGGTCGCGTCAATTTGCTCATCTACGGCAGTGATAATGTCAGATACAGAAATCTCATGATGCGCTTTGGCAATACGGTAACCGCCGCCGGGACCGCGCACGCTGGAAACCAGGCCTTGTTTGCGCAGGCGACTGAATAGCTGTTCAAGGTAAGATAATGAAATGCTTTGGCGCTCACTGATGCCGGCCAATGTCACTGGTTTATCCGCTTCATAGAGCGCGATATCCAACATGGCGGTAACGGCAAAACGACCTTTGGTAGTTAATCGCATCTTGAGATGACCTTTAAAAACAGTATTGAATTATAGAATAACCTACTGTTTTAGTCAATTATTATGCTGTAAAAGTTCAGTCTGTTTTTATCCATCTAATCAAGGCCTCAATGCGGGCCCGAGGTCAGGCTGGAAAGGCCTGTTCGCTGCCTTTATTCCGGCTTTTTGGCAAACGCCTCACCGACATTGCTGTCGTTTTCCACATCATTGAGCCTGGCGACTTGCGTCTTCAGCTCGGCAATTTCTGCTTCTTGCTTGTGAGCATGATCAAGCAAGCTGTTGATCGCCTTGATCATCGGGTCATTTTCATCGTTGCCCACCGCATAGGCGTTGAACCCCATTTTCTGTGCGACATCATGGCGTTGCTTGGCTTTTTCCTCCTCGAGGATACGCGCCGGAATCCCAACCGCAGTGGCGTTTTCAGGGACGTCTTTGACCACTACGGCATTGGAGCCGATTTTGGCGTTCTTGCCGACGGTGATGGGCCCCAACACTTTGGCTCCAGCGCCAATGACCACACCAGATTCCAGTGTTGGATGACGTTTGCCCTTGTTCCAGCTGGTGCCGCCCAAGGTGACGCCATGGTAGAGCGTGCAGTCATCGCCAATAATGGCTGTTTCGCCGATCACCACGCCCATGCCATGGTCAATAAACACGCGCCGACCAATGGTGGCGCCGGGATGAATCTCGATGCCGGTCAGCCAGCGGCCAAGATGCGACAACGCGCGTCCCAGCCAATAGAGCCGGTGACTCCATAACCAGTGACTGAAACGATGCAAAATCAGCGCGTGGACGCCAGGGTAGGTGGTCAGAATCTCGAAATGTGTCCGTGCGGCCGGGTCACGGTCAAACACAATCGAAATATCTTCTTTAAGATGTTTGAACATGCGCGCATTATGCCACAAGTCTTGGCTTAGGCTTGCCGGGTTATTGCTTGGGAGGGATGGTTAGCCACAGCGGGCGAAGAGATCGCAGAGGAAACCCATGAAACACACGTTTTTGTCTCTCTTTGCCTGGTGTGGGCGTTGTGGCTAAAAAAGGGAAAGCCGTTAAAATAGCGAGCGTGTTTATTAGAAATTCGTGTTGAATGTCAGATCATTGCCAATCCTGTGGCGCCTGCTGTGCCAGTTTCCGCGTCTCGTTTTACTGGGCTGAGACTGACGCGCATCCACTGGGGACGGTGCCGGCCGCCATGACGAAAAAAGTCAATGAGACCTATGTTTGCATGCAGGGCACCGAGATCAAGCCGGTTCGTTGTGTCGCGTTACAAGGGCAGGTCGGGCAGTCAGTCGGGTGCAGTATTTATGCCTTGCGCTCGAGCACCTGCCGCGAGTTTGAAGCAGGCTCGGTCGTTTGCAATGAGGCGCGGGCGAAGATCGGGTTGGCGGCGATTTGACGGCGCATGGGGGAGAAGTATTCACCGCCGATAAACGCAATCGGCGTTTTGCCTGGTTATCTGTGGCTCTGTTTGTCCCTATGGGGTGAACGCAGTCACTAATACTTGCTGTGTTTTTTTGGATTGACCGTGAGCGTCAAAATCCCGCGCAACAGGTTCACCTCCTCTTTTTCTAGCCGGGTACGGCCATACAGGCGGCGCAAGCGCTCAAACAGTTTTTTCGGTGCACGTGGATTGATATAGCCGATATGCTCCAGGACTTCGCGCATATGCTCATAAAAGCGCTCCAGGTCTTCCTGGGTCGCCAGCTCCACCGGTTTCTCCTGGTAATGCAGTTCACCGGTCGTCACGGCCATGCGGGTTTCATAACACATTACCTGCACGGCTTGCGCCAGGTTGAGTGAGGTGTATTCCGGATTGGCCGGAATCGTCGCCAGTACATGGCAGCGGTCCGCTTCGGCGTTGCTGAGTCCGCTCATTTCGGTGCCAAACACCAGCGCGACCTCGCTATGGCTTGCGACAGCTTTGACTTCCTGTGCTGCTTCACGCACGGTCATCACTTGTTGCGACAACGAGCGCTCTTTGCCGCTGACGCCAATCACAAACTGGCAATCAGCCAGCGCTTCTTCCAGGGTTTGTGTGACCACGGCGTGGTCCAGCACGTCGCCTGCATTCACGGCCAGTGACTTGGCTTCGCCATCGGGAAAGTGCTTGGGACGAACCAAATATAGCCGGTTCAGGCCCATGGTTTTCATGGCGCGCGCGGTCGAACCGATATTGCCAGGATGGCTGGTTTGACACAACACGACGCGGATATTGTTAAAAATGGGGGATTCAGAGTTAGAAGACATGCGTATATTTGGTCGTTGTGTTTGTGACACAGCGCTTAAAAAGCTAAAATAGCATTTTATCAGTGTAATCAAGAATCCCACAGCATGCATCCAACCCTGAATGTCGCCATCCGCGCCGCGCGTGAAGCTGGCAAAATCATTAACCGTGCCGCCATGGATATTGGCGCCCTCAAGATCGAGCAGAAAGACACTAACGATTTCGTCAGTGAAGTGGACCGGGGTGCCGAGCAAGCCATTATTGCCGTGCTCAAGGACGCGTATCCCACCCATGGCTTTTATGGGGAAGAGAGCGGTAAATCCAACAGCGAGTCCGATAGCATCTGGATCATTGACCCGCTGGATGGCACCACTAACTTTTTGCATAACTTTCCGGCATATTGCATCTCGATTGCCTTGCAAGAAAAAGGCGTGCTGACGCAAGCCGTCATTTACGACCCTGTTCGTAACGACCTTTTTACCGCCACCAAGGGCAGTGGCGCCTTCCTGAATAACCGCCGTATCCGCGTCACTCAGCGCGCAAAACTGCAAGAAGCCTTGCTCTCTACCGGCTTCCCATTCAAAGATTTTAGCTATCTGGAAACCTACATCAATATTTTCCGCGACATGGCCAAAAAAACCTCTGGCTTGCGCCGCCCTGGTTCGGCTGCGCTCGACCTGGCTTACGTTGCTGCGGGTTACAGTGATGGTTTCTTTGAGATTAATCTCTCCCCCTGGGATATTGCTGCAGGCGCTTTGTTAGTGCAGGAAGCTGGCGGGATCGTCGGCGACTTTGAGGGCAACGAGAGCTGGTTGCGTACCGGCAATATTGTTGCGGCTAATCCTAAGGTATTTAGCCAAATGTTGCAGGTGATTGCACCGCATTTAACCGAGCGGATTAAAACGCCGACTTTGTAATTTTGTATTGCGTTCAGGCATGTCACAAACCCGGAGTTGAATCCGGGTTTGTTTTTTTCTGGCACAACAACCCGCATCAAGGTTGTTCTCCTCGCTTGAAACAATGGCTTTTTTATAGATCTATTGGTCACGGTTGTATTCGTCATGCCGCTGGCCGGACACATGATCATCCTGCATCCTTTTGTTGTAAGATGCCAAGGCTAAACACACTTATTCACTCAACCCATACTCGCACTGATTTATCCGCATGTCCTTCGAAAACCACACCCCCATGATGCGTCAATACCTGACGCTTAAAGCACAGTATCCCGATATGCTGTTGTTCTACCGCATGGGTGACTTTTATGAACTGTTTTTTGAGGATGCAGAAAAGGCAGCCCGTTTGTTGGGGATTACCTTAACTCGCCGCGGTGCCAGCAATGGCGAGCCGATCAAAATGGCAGGCTTGCCTTACCATGCGGCCGAGCAGTATCTGGCCAAGCTGGCAAAAGTGGGCGAGGCAGTGGCTATTTGCGAGCAGGTGGGCGATCCGGCGACCTCAAAAGGGCCGGTGGCGCGCGAAGTGACGCGCATCCTGACGCCGGGCACACTGACGGATGCGGCCTTGCTGGATGAAACCCGCGATAACACTTTGCTCTGCGTAGCCCGGGGCGAGGGTGTATTGGGGTTAGCACGGCTCAATCTGGCCTCAGGCGAGTTTGTCTTGACTGAAATTGCACCAGGACATTTGCCGCAGGAGCTGGAGCGCATCCATCCGGCGGAGCTGGTGATGGCTGAAGATCATAATGCTGAGGTCTTGCAGCATGCACGTTGCGCCAAAAAACGGCTTGCCCCCTGGCAATTTGATCTGGAAACGGCCAGCCGCAGTTTGACCCAGCAATTCAATACGCATGACCTGGCCGGGTTTGGCTGTGGCGAGATGCCCGCGGCCGTGACGGCAGCGGGGGCATTGCTGGAGTATGTGAAACATACGCAGCGCACGGCCTTGCCGCATATTGTCGGCTTGCGTGTCGAGCAGAGCCATCATTACCTGCAACTGGATGCGGCCACCCGGCGCAATCTGGAAATCGATACCACCATACGCGGGGAGGCTTCTCCCACTTTGTATTCGCTGCTGAACTCGACGCAAACCGCCATGGGTGCGCGTTTGTTGCGGCATTGGTTGCATCATCCTTTGCGCAACCAGCAGACCATCCAGCAGCGGCATCTGGCAGTCGCCGAGTTATTTGAACAGTTTTTGGATAGCGCGTTGCAACAAGCCTTGCATCCGGTGGGCGACATTGAGCGCATGACCGCACGTGTGGCGCTCAAGTCGGCCAGGCCACGCGATTTGTCGGGTCTGCGCGATAGCTTGTTGCAGTTGCCGGCGCTGGTCAGCGTCTTGCCGCGGACACAATCCGGCTTGTTGCAGAGCCTGATCGCCGAATTGCAGGTGCCTGCCGAGGCCTTGCAGATATTGGTGCAGGCGATTCAAGCCGAGCCGTCTGCCGTGCTGCGTGAGGGCGGTGTGATTGCGACGGGGTACGATGCCGAGCTCGATGACTTGCGGGCGATTCAGACCGACCACGGCGATTTTCTGTTGCAATTTGAGGCCGCTGAAAAAGCCCGTACTGGCATTACTAACCTCAAGGTTGAATACAACAGCGTGCATGGTTTTTACATTGAAATCAGCCGCTTACAGGCAGAAAGTGCGCCAGCGGAGTATCGTCGCCGCCAGACCTTGAAAAATGTAGAGCGCTTTATCACGCCCGAGTTAAAAGCGTTTGAGGATAAAGTGTTGAGCGCCAATGAGCGCGCGCTGGCACGTGAAAAAATGCTGTATGAACAGGTGTTAGAGGCTTTACTGCCGCACATCGCCCAGTTGCAGCGCATCGCCACTGCCGTGGCGACCTTAGATGTGCTGGCCTGTTTTGCCGAGCGCGCACGGTCGCTCAATTATGTGCAGCCGCAATTCCGTGCTGACACTGGCATAGATATTCAGGGCGGTCGGCATCCGGTGGTCGAGAGTATCGCGCAGCCCTATGTAGCCAACGATGTCGTGCTCAATCCCTATCGGCAGTTATTGCTGATCACCGGCCCCAACATGGGCGGTAAATCCACCTTTATGCGGCAAACGGCCTTGATTGTGTTGCTGGCCTACTGCGGCAGCTTTGTGCCCGCCCAAACTGCGGTCATCGGTGAGATAGACCGTATCTTTACCCGTATCGGCGCCTCAGACGATCTGGCAGGTGGCCGCTCCACGTTTATGGTGGAAATGACGGAGACGGCAAATATCCTGAATAATGCCACCGCAAACAGCCTGGTATTACTGGATGAAATCGGCCGTGGGACCAGTACCTTTGATGGCTTGAGCCTGGCTTGGGCGGTGGCCAAACAACTGCTCGAAAAAAACAAGTCACTGACTCTGTTTGCCACTCATTATTTTGAGCTGACGCGCATTGTCGATGAAGCCAAGCATGCCGCCAACGTCCATCTGGACGCCGTTGAGCATGGTCAGGGCATCGTCTTTTTGCATAAAGTTGAAGAGGGCGCTGCAACCATGAGTTATGGGATACAGGTGGCGCAACTGGCCGGTATTCCCAAATCGGTGGTGCAATTGGCTAAACGCAAATTGCAACAACTCGAAAACCAGACCATTGCAGCGACACCGCAAAACGATTTGTTCGCCAGTGCCGTGCCCCCCGAGGAACCGCCTGCCCATCCGGTGGTCGCAGAATTGGAACGCATACAGCCTGACGACCTGACACCGAAGCAGGCATTAGAGTTACTTTATCAATTGAAAAAACAACTGTGAGGATTTCACCATGCAAAAGCCAGCCATTACCCAGCAGCCCATACACGAACTGATTGCCAACCGTTGGAGTGGCCGCGCCTATGATGCCAGCCAAGGCGTGAGTCAAGAGCAAGTCATCAGCCTGCTAGAAGCAGCCCGCTGGGCGCCTTCCTGCTTTGGCGATCAGCCTTGGCGCTACGTGATTTGCAACAAGGCGGATAACCTGCAAGCCTGGCAAACAGCATTTGACTGCCTGGTGCCTGGCAACCAGAGCTGGGCTGTGAACGCACCGGTGTTGTTACTGATTTGTGCCGATACCCTGTTTAGTCATAACGACAAACCCAACAAATGGGCACCATACGATACCGGCGCTGCTACTGAAAACCTGTGCCTGCAAGCTACCGCACTTGGCCTGATGGCGCACCAGATGGGCGGTTTTGATGCCGACAAAGCCAGAGCGACCTTCAACGTGCCTGAGCGCTACCAGATTCTGGCCATGGTTACCGTCGGCTACCAGGCTGCAGTTGAGAGCCTCACGGGTGAAACCAAAGAGCGTGAAACCGCGGCGCGTAGCCGTAAACCGCTCAATGAGCTGTTTTTTAATGGTCAATGGGACCAAAGCATTGTTTAAACTTTGCGCGTTTGCAGCAAAAGCGGTTAGCGTGCCTGCCATCCTCTGCTAAAATGCTGGCGATAAAAATATAATTGAACGGATTGGAGATCATATGGCAGTCGTTACGCTGACCAAAGCAAATTTTAAAGAAACCATCGAGAATCATCCATTCGTGATTGTCGATTTCTGGGCGCCATGGTGTGATCCCTGTGTGGCCTTTACACCCACCTTTGAGGCCGCGGCAGCAAAAAATCCTGACATCGTGTTTGGCATGGTCAATACCGAAACCGACCCTGAAATTTCTGATTATTTTGAGGTCAAGCAGATTCCAGGCTTACTCGTCATACGTGAACGCGCAGGCATACACGCACAAGTCGGCGAGATTGGTGCACCAGCGCTGGATGAAATTATCAAATGGGCAAGAGACTTTGATATGACACCGGTGCGGGAATATTACAAAGCCGAAGACGCCAAGCAATAATTGGTGCGTTTGCCGGTGATTAAAAAGCCATGCTAAGCATGGCTTTTTGCTTTTCTGCGACGATTAATTTTTATCACTGCTTGTATGTCGCATCACAGGTTGAAAGTTTGCCCCTATCGACTACAATCACAAAAACAGTAACGCTCTGTCTCTATATTAGTAATTTAATAAGGAGACGCATAAACAGTAAAACCAAGTAAAGAGCAATGGATTCCAGCCATGTATATCAAATATCCAATTCTTAATATAGAGACCCATGGGTCTCTATAATTACTGTTAGGTGTCATGAGAGCTGCATTACTCGTATTCTTGCTATTCCCGGCAATCTGCAATGCCGAGGTCATGGATAAAATGCCTTCACTGTTATCAATTTCAATAACCATGATTGTTGGAGTCACTGCATCGTATTTGTCAGCTCGTTTTAACCCCACGCTGTTGTTTATTGTCTTACCGATGTTAGGGCTGCTAACACTTTCTGGGCTATTCGAAATTAATGACCCATACATGGCAGCAGCTATTGCCCAAGAAGCCAGTAGCACTTACATTTTTGTTAGCTGTTTAAGTCCTTTTCTTATTTTAATTTTTACTGGCTTAGGGTTATTTATAAGGTCTCGCCATGTTAAACAAACACCTAACCCATCATTCAAGCGGGACTCCTAACGGCGCCCCTTACTTCAAACTACAAGGGCTTCCACATTTTAAGCAATAGTTATCTGCAATATTTTTGTGTATTTGATTTTTCAGCGCATAAATATCCTTTTGCTGTAGCCAGTGTTAAGCGAGAAGGTGAAGGACTGCGGTACTACAACCGGTCATATTGGGCATGATTGGCCCGGACCCTGATGAAAGACGCGCGCCGGGGCCTCATTCGTTAGTCGGGAATATACGCTCCCCTAGAATTAAACAGGCACACCCGGCGCGGGTCCAACCCGCTACACATCAACGCTGGCAGTTCAGCTGTGATTCAATGTTCAATCGTTATTCAATCTGTTTTTAAACGTCATTCTGTTTTGCCTTAAACAGCCTTTGAATAGAGTTTAAAGTCATCCCCATATTTAAGCGCAGCCCAAACCAGTCTCAGGTTTTTGGCTGCAATGGCAATCGCCGCTTTCCAGTAACCTCTACGTTCCACCAGGCTGCGCACCCAACAGCTGAACCTGTCCTGTTTATCCCCCACACTCACCATCACCGCCCGTGCGCCCATCACCAGCAAGCTGCGCAGATAGGCATCCCCCGCTTTGGTAATCCGGCCTAGCCGGGGTTTGCCTCCACTGCTGTATTGGCCCGGCACCAACCCCACCCAAGCAGCTAACTGTCGGCCACTCTCAAAGTCATGCCCATTGCCCAGACTCGCTACCAAAGCACTGGCGGTGATGTACCCAATACCTGGAATCTGCATCAAACGCAGGCTGCGATCATCCTGTTTTGCGGCACGCTGAATCAAGGCGTCATAGGCGGTAATCCGTTCATCTAACGCATCCGCATGTGTCAGCAAATCCAGCACACAGCATCTAGCCAGGTCAGGCAAGGTATCAAGATGCAAATCAATCTCCCGGCGCAATCGCTCTAACTTCTGCGGCAGCACAACACCAAACTCGGCAATCAGGCCTCGTAAACGGTTGTAACAGGCGGTACGCTCCTCCACAAATCCCTGACGGGTTCTATGGATGGACAATAGTGCTTGCTGATGAGTATCTTTGACTGGCACAAAGCGCATATTGGGTCTGGTAACGGCCTCACAAATGGCGGCGGCATCTGCAGCATCGTTTTTACCGCGCTTGCCAGACATGCGATAAGGCGCAACAAACTTGGGCGCCATGAGCCGCACGATATGTCCATGCTGACTAAACACTCTTGCCCAGTGGTGTGCGCCTGTACAAGCCTCCACACCAATGAGGCAAGGCGGTAAGTTGGCGACAATGGAGAGCAGTTGATCTCGTGCCACGCGTGGCTTAATTAAAACCGCATGACCTTGGTTGTCAACGCCGTGCAAAGCGAATATATTCTTGGCTAAATCAATACCGAGTGTGACAATATTCATGGACTTCCCCTATCAATGGCGTGATGAAGTGTGGAAACTAAATCATTGCAGTTTTAACTGCTTGCGGCTTCCGCCGCAACCTCGGGACGGGGAAGTCCCTTTCATTCGTTAGGTATCAAAGATTAACGATGATAAAAATAAAAAGACCTTTGTTCTCACTTCATTGTGATGAGTCACTTACAGAGCAGGGTGAATGGGCAGCTGATATTGTTACAAACTTTAAAAACCAACCACCTGGTATTGAAGATGGAGTGACTATTCAACTTGGATGGACACTTTTAAAATTCATAAAAATTGATGGTGAATTAATACTTTGTGAACCTGACTACTTTGGCAATCCATTTAAAGACTTCAAACCCGATATTAGTACATCTCTCTGGGCATTAGCCTCTCAAATAGATTTCGTTACAGGTTTAGATTGCCACCCTTATGGGTTTAGGTTCGATGAGAAAGTTATTTTGAAAAAAGGATGTCTCTCAGAAGATAAACTTTATGCTCATCGTCAAAATCCATCTGAAAATGATTCAGGATGGTACATCGGTCCAGCAAATAAAATAAATAATTCACAACCCCTTGATGCAAGTGAACTTGAAGCTATTTATGCTTTTGAATTACTCAAAACTAAGCCTTACATATTAGATGCTTTAGTTTTGCCTATAAATTGGATTGTTGTTTGGGATGATAATCAAGTTACCCATATATTCAATGAGAACAATGAATGCGTTGGCCCATAAATACCTAACCCATCATCAAGCGGGGCTGGCGAAAACAAGCATCTATAAAAACAGTTTTTATAAGTTCGGCTGTGCCATCATCCTCGCCAGCCCCTTATCTCAAACGTTAGCTATCAAAGGCAGAGTAACATGAGCTTTGTAGAGTCTCATTGGGCGAGCGGGTGACCGCTTTGGGGTCCGATGACTTAAGTACTTAATTCATATTTAACTGGTATAGCTCTCCTTTTTATGACTCACTCCACTGGCACTTTCGCCCGAGCCACCACATTTCTCAAGACAAAACTCGTATGCACCCCGGTGACGCCTGCAATCTTGGTGATTTTATGCAGTAGCAGGTGTTGGTAGTCGTCCATGTCTTTTACCACCACTTTCAGCAAGTAGTCAGACTGCTGGCCGGTGATTAGCAGACATTCCAGCACTTCGGGGATTTGTGTAATGCTGCTTTCAAAATTGGCGAAGCGTTCTGGGGTGTGTTGATCCATCGAAATGCCGATGAGCGCCATCAGGCTCAGGCCTAGCTTTTTAGCGTCTACCAGCGCTTGATAGCCGAGGATTAGCCCAGCGTGCTCGAGCGCTTTGACCCGGCGTAGACAGGGGGCAGGGGAGAGGCCGATACGGTCGGCGAGATCCTGGTTGCTGATATGGCCTTCGGTTTGCAGGATGTTTAAAATGGCTTTGTCAAAACGGTCTAGTTTCATGGATATTTCTATTTAATTTTAAATATTGAAATAATATTACAAAAAATTATTTTATATTGAAATATTATTTTTAATTAGTGCCTTTATTGATTGAATTAGCAATTTAATTTTTTGCAAAATCTTTATCATGTGTTGTGTCAAAAACATCTTTTGGAGCACAACATGCAGACACAATCCGCACATAAATATCAGGCTTTTCCTCCCGTTCATCTGCCGGACCGCCAATGGCCGAATGCAGTGATCACGCAACCGCCGATTTGGATGAGTACTGATCTGCGCGATGGTAATCAGTCGCTGTTTGAGCCGATGGATGCGGATAAAAAGCGCCGGATGTTCAAGATGCTGTGCCAGATGGGCTTTAAAGAGATTGAGGTGGCTTTTCCTTCGGCTTCGCAAACCGATTTCAACTTTGTGCGTAGCTTGATTGAAGAAAAGCAGATTCCCGAGGATGTGACGATTGAGGTACTGACGCAGGCACGCGAGCCTCTGATCCGCCGTACGATGGAGTCCGTCCGTGGCGCGCGTCGGGTGATTGTGCATGTGTATAACGCGATTTCGCCAACGTTCAGGGATGTGGTGTTTAATATGACGAAGGCAGAGGTCAAGGCGATGGCCGTGGACGCGGTGCGTCTGGTAAAAGCACTGGCCGCCGAGATGCCTGAGACCGAAGTCGTGATGCAATATAGCCCTGAGACGTTCACGGCGACCGAGCTTGAATTTTCCAAAGAGGTGTGCGACGCAGTCACCGAGGCCTGGGAGGCAACGCCTGACCGCAAGATCATTATCAACCTGCCTGCGACGGTGGAAGTGGCCACGCCGAATGTGTATGCCGACCAGATTGAGTGGATGCATAGACATCTGGCGCATCGCGACAGCGTGATTCTGAGCCTGCATCCACACAATGACCGCGGCACGGCGGTGGCGGCCACCGAACTGGGCATCATGGCCGGAGCGGATCGCGTGGAAGGCTGCCTGTTTGGGCATGGGGAACGCACGGGCAACGTGGATCTGGTGACGGTGGCGCTGAATATGTATTCGCAAGGTGTGCATCCTGGCCTGGATTTTTCTGAGATTGATGCGATTGGCCGGACGGTGGAGGAGTGTACGCAGATTGAGATTCACCCGCGCCACCCTTATGCGGGCGATCTGGTGTTTACTGCGTTTTCTGGATCGCATCAGGATGCGATTAAAAAGGGATTCGCGGCAAGACAGTCGCAGCCCGCCGATGCGCCCTGGAATATGCCTTACCTGCCGATAGACCCCAAGGATGTGGGTCGCAATTATGATTCGATTATTCGGGTGAATAGCCAGTCAGGCAAAGGTGGCGTGGCTTATCTGCTTGAGAGTCATTATGGGGTGGTGATGCCCAGACGCATGCAGGTCGAATTTTCTGCCGTGGTGCAGCAATATACCGACCAACACGGCAGCGAGGTGGGGCCTGAGACCCTGTGGCAGCTGTTTAATGCTCACTATGTGTCTGCGGTGATGCCTATGCATATGCAGGACTATCAGCTGGAAAGTCATGCCCAGGGCCAGGCGATCCGCATGCATATGGCAGTCAATGGCGTGCCCGCCATCGCCAGTGGGCAGGGCAACGGGCCGGTGGATGCGGCGATTCATGCCCTGCAACATATGGGCATTGAGGTACAGGTGCGCAGTTTTGAAGAGCGTTCGCTAGGGGCCAGCCCGTCTGCTGGTGAGGCGATGGCCTGCGCGTTTGTCGAGGTCGCGTGTCAGGGCAAGGTGTGTTACGGTGTGGGGATGGATACCAATATCGTCACTGCTTCGATCAAGGCCATTTTTAGTGGTATGAACCGTTGCCATGTGCAGGCCGGCAGCCTGCGTAAAACGGCTTGATCTGGTTGGGCCTTAATCTGGTTGGATTTTGATCTGGTTAGACTGGGGCGCTAGCAGGCGTCTACCAATGACCTGTGGTTAGCAGTTGGTAGATAAAATAAGCGCCTAACAGCATCATGACATAAACAGGAAAGTCACTGGCTGAGCGGCGCTGCTGGTTACTGAGATGGCTGATATAGCGGTGAAACACAAACAGGGCCAGCAGGGTGACGACCGCTAGCACCATATTCATCGGACTGGCCATCAGCCATTGCAACCAGTCAGTCGGGCGCGACTCACTGCTGAATAGATGGACTGCGATCCCGACCAGGCCGCAAAGCACCAGTCCTAGCGTTAGCACTGCCTGCAGGATTTTCCATCCGCTGTCTGGCCGGATATCGCGGTTTTTGCTGTAACGGTTGGGGTCCATACCAGCTCCTTTGCTGAGTGCACCTGCATGGTTTAACCTGCCAGCGGACGACGCACGTCGACCGGGCACGGCTTAATGGCTGCTGGCGGTGGCCGGCGTACTCGGTAAATACGTCGCCGGGTCTACCGGTTTGCCTTTTTGCCGGATTTCAAAATGCAGCACAGGCAGTTTGTTATTGGCCGGGGCGGGCAGGGTGGCGAGTTTTTCACCTTGGGTCACAAACACGCCCTCTTTGACCAGCGAGTTGCCCTGGTGCGCATAGACAGAGAGCAGGTTGCTGTTGTGTTTGACGATAATCAGCTTGCCATAGCCACGCACATCCATGCCGCTATAAATCACTTTCCCCGCGCCTGCGGCATTGACCGCCTGACCAGCGCTCCCCGTGATGTTCAAGCCTTTATTGGTTTGTACGTCAAACCCGGCACTCACTTTGCCTGCCAGCGGCCACTGCCATTGAATGTCGCCGTCGGTGATGGCTTCGAGGTCTAAGGGGGCTGCAGACTTTTCGCCCTCTGTGGTGGCCTGCAGCGCTGGTGCGGTATTGGCCGTGCTTGCAGCCTCTGGGGTCGCATTCATGTCTGGTCTGCTGATCGCCGAGGTGACTACTTCAGCATCATCCGCGCCTGCAGGATCGGTGGCTTTATTGTTTGTTGCGCTGGTGCCGCTTTTTGCGGTCAGGTTGAGGACCTGGCCGACATGAATCTCATACGGCGCTTGCAGCTGGTTGAACTCGGCCAGCTTTATGAACGGGATGCCAAATTTGCGGCCGATACTGTAGAGCGTATCGCCTTTTTGTACCAGGTACTGATTTGCCCCCACGCTGACCGGCGCAGCCGGTTTGCTCTCTGGCGCAGGTGACACGCTGGTGACCACCGGTGCGCGCGGCATGGGAGAGTTGAGGGCACAGGCAGCAAGTGTACAGGTGGTTCCGCACGCGGTCAGCAAGGTGCGTAGATTCATGATAAAGCAGTGCCTCCTAGCAATGGGACAAACTTCACGGATTCCAGCGCGGTTTGCTGAATTCCCTGGGCGGTGCGTTCAATTAAATGCAGTACCTGGTCGGTAGTGCCGACCGGGATGACCATGCGACCACCGACGGCTAATTGTTCGACCAGCTCAGGCGGCACATGGCTGGCCGCCGCGGTGACCATAATGGCATCAAACGGGCCATAATCCTTGAGGCCCAGGCTGCCATCGGCGTGGTCCAGTTTGACATTGGTACATTTCAAGGTGCGCAGATGGTTTCTGGCTTTCATCACCAGCGGCCGGATGCGTTCCAGTGAGTAGACTTCGGTGCTCACGCGCGACAACACGGCGGTCTGGTAGCCGCAGCCCGTGCCAATCTCAAGCACTTTGTTCAATGGTTTGCCATTGCGCAGAATTTGCGTCATTTTGGCCACGATATATGGCTGCGAAATGGTCTGACCGTAACCAATCGGCAATGAAACGTCTTCATAGGCGCGGATAGACAGCGCTTCATCGACGAAGATATGGCGAGGAATCTCTGCCATGGCCGCTATGACCACTTCATCCTGGATGCCTTGCTCACGCAGGCGCGTCAACATGCGCTCGCGTGTCCGCGAAGAGGTCATTCCGATACCGGTTTTGTGTGATGTTCTTGGAATCGCCATGTCACTGAATTCTTGATGACTTATTGCTTGCTTTGCAGCCATTGCTGCAGGGTGGCAATTTGAGAGTGTTTGGTTAAATCTACCTGTATGGGTGAAATGGAGACATAGCCTTCGGCCACGGCGTGAAAGTCAGTCCCTTCACCGCCGTCATTCGGCTGGCCCGCGGCACCTACCCAGTAAACGGTTTCGCCTCTGGGGGTTTGCAGTTGAATGACGGGTTCGGCCTTGTGACGTTTGCCCAGTCGCGTGATTTTTTTACCTTTGATTTCTTCAAATGGTACATCTGGCACATTGATGTTTAACAAGGTTGGCTCGGTAAACTCGCTGTGGTTGTATTGCTGGACCAGGTCCACCACGATCTTGGCCGCCGTTTCAAAGTGCAGTGCCTGATGTTGTGACATCGAAATGGCAAAAGAAGGAATGCCCAGCAAATACCCCTCAGTCGCTGCAGCTACGGTGCCAGAGTAAATGGTATCGTCGCCCATATTGGCGCCATCATTGATACCACTGATCACCATGTCCGGCATTTCCTGCATGAGGCCAGTCAGGGCAATATGCACGCAGTCGGTGGGGGTGCCATTGACATAAAAAAAGCCATTGGCGGCTTGTTTGACACTTAAAGGTCTGTCCAGGGTAAGTGAGTTGCTGGCACCACTGCGGTTACGCTCGGGCGCGACCACGGTGATTTCGGCTATTTTGCTTAAATGCGCGGCCAGGACATTGAGGCCGGGCGCAAGATAGCCATCGTCATTAGATAACAGGATTTTCATGCCCGATATTATATAAGGTTTACCGAGCTTGTCAGCGTGGATTCAACAAAGAATTTACAGCAAAAATGGCCAATCCAGGCGGTGAGGCAATGTTGGTCAGGCGGCCTGATAGCGGCTACCGCTAAATTTGGCATAGGTGACGACGCTGGCAAAAAACAATGCGCTGAAGATGACCTCTGCCAGCGCCAGCCAATGGCTGAGCCCCGTTTCTGACCATGTCCGCACCACGCCCTCGGTAAAGTAAAACAGAATCAGCATGCCTGACCATTGGTAGGTATAACGCTTGCCACGCAAAATGCCGAATAACGGGCCCAACAGCGGCAAGACTTTTAAAAACAGCAAGCTGCCACCCGCCCGCAAGGGCGCCCATAAAATCTCCCACCCCAGACACAATACAATCAGCGCAATCAAGCTGACGCTGGCGACCCAGCGACTGACCATCAACCAGCGCGCGATCATGCTTTGCACGCTTGAGACAAGGCTACCAAGGCTTTGCGCGCATCCATGGCGTTCAATACCGGCTGCTCAAAGGCAAACCGCAATAACCCTTGTGTTTCTTCACCCTGATGATATTGCACATCAAACCCTTCAGCATCCAGGCCTATCATTTCTGCATGGTCGGCGGTGATGTCATGAACATGCTTGCAATACTGCAGCAGGCTATCCTTGTGGTCCTCGTTCATATGGGCGACGATGCCCGCTTCTTGCGCGGCGAGCATGCTCTCGCCCAGCCCTTCGTTGAGCGCCGAGCCTTCAAACCAGCCCATGCGGCCAAAGCCGGCAATGTAGCGCACATGCTCCACCTGAATGCGGTAAAAATGAAAGTCATGCATATCAAAGTAGCTGGCTGCCTGTGGCAAATAGCGCAGGTAGCGGGCGCGCAAATCGGCATCCTGCTTGTCGCAAGGCATGGCTTCACCCATCAATGTCAGGCGCGCGTTGGCTTGCAAGTCTTCAGCCCCGGAAAACACCAGTAAAGAGACTTTGGCGTTTTCGAGAATATTTTTTGTATGTTCGGCAATCGTGCTGATCAGAACCACGGGCTCTGCCTGCTGGTTGCAGACAAACGGTGCCACCGAGCCAAAGGGAAAGCCGGGATACTTCATCGAATGCGTCGACAAAATGGCATGACGGGTTGAAAACAAGAATTGACGGGCTTCACGAGCCAATGATTTCGGGATGGGTGCATCAGACATACTTAAAATTCCCTAAAAAAAACGATTATTGCAATTTGAGCGCGGTGTGGGCCAGACGTTTGCCCAAGGCCAGACATAATTTCTTCTCATCGTCAGACAAGGGCTGATCATCCATCGCGCCGCCGATATGACTGGCACCATACGGGGTGCCACCGGTTTTAGTTGTCCCCAATTGCGGCTCGGAATATGGCAAGCCCATCAATAGCATGCCATGGTGCAGCAGCGGGATCATCATGGTCATCAAAGTCATTTCATTGCCGCCGTGCATGGAGCCACTGGAGGTGAACACGGCCGCCGGTTTGCCAATCAGCGCGCCTTTGAGCCAGAGCCCGGAGGTGCCATCGAGAAAATATTTCATTGGGGCAGCCATATTGCCAAACCGTGTTGGGCTGCCTAGTGCCAGTCCGGCACATTCTTCGAGATCTTGCAGTGTGGCATAGGGTGCACCACTGCTTGGGATCTCGGGCTCGGTGGCCTCACAGTTGGCCGAGATTTTGGGCACTGTGCGCAGACGTGCCTGAGCACCGGGCACACTCTCTACACCGCGTGCAATCTGTTGTGCCAGCTCGCGCACGGCACCGCCTTGAGAGTAATAAAGAATCAGAATTTCTGTCATTTTTTTCGTTTGTCTTTAACGTGCTGCTTTTTGTGATCCAGCTCAAACAGCCCGATGGATTGAATCAACTCGCTAAATTTAGCATATCCATAGTTTCTGGAGTCAAACGCAGAATAGTTTTTAATCATATGTTTTTTGACCTCACTGAGGTTGGCAAAGCCGTCATCTTCCGAAAGCGCTTCTATGGCGGATCGCGTCAGGGACACCAGCTTGGCATCCATGGCCAGTTGTTGTGAGGTTTTTTTGACGGTGGGGCTTAGCAACAACGGTTCAGCGATTGCCGTTGCTTGCTTGCTCAGCGTATCTGGTTTGTCCGCAGTGCTCTTGTCCATGACCGCGGCTGATTCATCGGTATCGGCTTTTTTGTCTTGGGAAAGAATCTCGATAAACACAAAGCGGTTACAGGCGGCACGCAATGATTCGGGCGTTTTGGCCTCACCAAAGCCATATACCGATTTGCCTGACTCACGGAAGCGGATCGCCAGCCTGGTAAAGTCACTGTCACTCGACACGATGCAGACGCCATCCAGCGGTGCGGTATACAGTAAATCCATTGCATCAATAATAAGGGCGCTGTCTGTGGCGTTTTTACCCTTGGTGTTGGCATATTGCTGCATGGGCTGGATGGCATGCTTGGGCAGCACTTCTTTCCAGCGGCTTAGTTGGTGTTGCGTCCAGTCACCATAAATGCGGCGGATGCTGGCATCACCAAACTTGGAAATTTCTTCAAACAGCGCATCAATGATGGGGATGACGTTAAACGTGTTGTCCGCATCAATCAGCACCGCTAATCTCGGGTTGGGTTTATCTGTATGCATGCGTCAGTCAGTCGTCTAGTCAAAACTAAAACCATAAAACACATCCAGTGCATTCTCTGAACCTGTCCTGGTTTCAATGGAAATGCGCTTGGTGAGTTGGTAGGTCAGTTTACCAACATTTAACAGGCCGACAATGCTTTTTTCATAGCCGACCACCAGATTGCGGTTAATGCGTTTGCCGACGCTGACGGCATAATTGGTCGGGCCACTGCCGCGGACATCGATGCTGTCCAGCCCCACGGCTTGCGCCAACCGGGTTTGTAACGAGACCGAGTCGCCTTGCGACAGCAGGGCGCCCGCCGCGACAGACAGCAGGGCGAGGTCGCTGCTGCCGACTTGTGACATGGGTTGGCCCAGCACCAGTAGCGCGACTTTGTTTTCATTGCTGGTTTCCGGTGTGGAGACCAGTTTCAGGCGCGGCGTTTGCAGGCTGCCATTAATCTGAATCCCAACCTTGGTAGTGTCCACTTGCCGGGTCGCCAGCACATCGAGACCGATATTGGGCAGTTTGCCACTAAAAATCAGCCGTCCGGTTTCAATATTCAGCGATTGGCCGTAGGCGAGATAGGTGCCGGTAAGGTCCAGTGTGCCGGTGGCGCTGAGTGCATCCAGCAGGCCGTTGAGTTGCAGCTTGCCACTCAAGGCGGCATTCAGGCCCTGCCCCCTGAGCATGAACTGTTCTGATTCCTTAAACGGAAGCACGGTAGGTTTATCGCCAAAATCCAGCGCAAATGATTGAAGCAATAGTTTGGAGGCTGTCTCCGTTCGAGCTTGCGGGGATTCAATCACGACATCCTCATCCAGCGTGGGTTTGTCCGCCTTGGGCAGTTCAAACAAGCCTTTATGAATTTTGAGATTACCACTGATCGTCGTTTGCTGGCTATTCATACTGAGCTTGGTCTGGCCACTTAATTGCACCCAGCGGTCTACCCGTGACAGCGCCTGTAGCTTGTCTAGCTGCAAGGCGGCATTGAGCTGCCAGTCTTCCTGATTAAACTGAAACACGCCACTGCCATTCAGTTCACCACTTTTGCCGGCAAAGTGCAATTGCTGGAGGCGTATCTGGTCTGTGGCAAGCGTGGCATTGAGCGTGCCTTGCTCCAGCCACAGGCCTTGAGACGGCACTTGTAACGATAATGCGCTGCCCTGCATGCTGCCTTGCAGGCTAGGTTGTGCAATGGTGCCATGAGCTGCCGCTTGAATATTGAGTTGCCCGCCCACTTGTGTGTCTGGCAGCAGTTTATTGAGCCAGTTTAATTGCGGCAGATGTGCTTTGAGCATGGCCTGCAACGGCGCGGTTTTCTTGATCACCAGCCCCTCGGCGGTGGGGGTGACTTCTGTCGCCGCAGAAAATTGCAGGTCAATCGCCCGTTGCGCGTCACCGTTGGATTGCAGCGTGGCTTGTAGCTGCATGCCGTCGTTGTTGGCTTGCCAGTCTGCCTGCAATATTTGTATGCCTAGCGCTTGCCAGGCGTTGGCGGTGGTATCGAATATCTGCCAATCACCGTCAGACCGCTCCAGATGCAAGGATCCGTTCAGGTGCTGGTCCATGGCCAGTGACCATTGACCTGATAACCGCAGTGCGTCGGCGGGCAGTGCCTCCGCAGAGCCCTGGCCAAGCCAGCCAAGCAGCGCTTGCACTGGAAAGTGGTCTAGCGCGCCTTGTGTATGCAATGCAACGGCTTGTCCTGGCGCCTGCGTGCGCGCATTGGCCGCCTGGGGCGGGCGATAGTGGAGTGCTGTTATCTGCAATTGCCCGCCGGATTTGGCCTTTAGAATAAAGTCTCTGAGCTGAAAGCCCTGCTCAGGCTGCCAGGCCAGGGCTGCCGGTTTTTCAAGCTGAAACACTTTACCCGCCTGATCTTGCAATTGGGTGAGGGAGGCTTGCCAGCCCGGGTCTTGCAAGCCGCTGTCCTGCCAATGGCCATTGAGCGCCAGCAGCAAGTTTCTTTGTCGTTGCGCATCGCTGTCAGTGACAGTGAGGGTGAGTTGGTGTTGGTCCAGGTTGCCCTTCAGTCTGAGTTCGGCATCAATAGGTGGGCTGTCCATGCCACGCGCATCTTGCTGCGACAGGCCTTGTAACTGAATCTGGTTGTCCAGCGTGGCCTGTGATTGATTGGAAAAGTGCCCGTCGACTTGCAGACCCGCCAGGGATAAACCTTTTGGCAGCTGCAATTTCGCGCCAGACAGATGATACGAGGTCGAAAAACTGCCCTCGCCTTGGGTAATGTCGCCTTGGCCTTGCAGCTTGCCGCTAAAGCCCGGCATCAACTGTGCCAGCGAGGCCAGATTGGCTTGCCAGATCAAGCGAGTTTGTTGCGTTGACCATGGATTGGCCTGGCTGAGTGGCTGGGTTTGGATGCTGAATGTATTCTGGTCCAGCTGCGCTTTTAGGTCCAGCAGGCTTAATACACTGCCACGCAATTGCGCTTGCCCTTTGAGGATGAGCGGCTGTTGTTGCAAACGGCTATTGCCTGCATCCACGGTGATGTTGACCAGCCCTTGTTCGGTTAGGCTGCCATCGGCAACGATATTCAAATCCATGGCTCCGCCTAGCTGGGGATGCAGGTGTTTGGCTTGAAACTGTTGCAAGTGAAACGCGAGATGGCTTTGGCGCTGGTCGTCCAGGCCGATGGAGGCCTGCAACTGCACTGTATCCAGTATTTTCTGGTGCTTATTGATAGGATTTTTATTAATAGCATCTTTGGTCGATGGCTCTGGGCCGGACATTTCAACCGGAATCAGCGCGAATGGCCGTGCCTCCGGTTGGTAATGATGATTAGCCGTCATTTCCAGTCGCGTCAAATTACCAGCCAGCGTCATGCGCAAATGATAGGGCAGGTCACCTTGCGGTTGCTGCAGGTCCAGCCAGCCGCTTAAATTGAATGGCGCTGCATTCTGCATCTTAAAGTGGCTGCTGAGGTTGCCCCAGGGGCTGTGTGCCTGGCTGATATTAAATTGCAGGGCGGTATTGTCTGCATCCAGATCAAACTGGAGATGCGAAACCTGCGTGATGCTCTGGCCTTGAATAATGGTCAATTGTTCAATCTGTCCCAGATGCAGATAGAACGGCAAGGGGATGTGAATATGGGCAGGCAGGGGCGGCTGGGGCTGCGAGGTTGTCGGTGCTAGTGCATTTGCCGGTTTGTAACGCAATGTGACCTGCTTGGCAGAAAACTGTGAGACGGTGAGTTTGCCCTGGGGCGTGACCGTCAGTTGCATATGCGAGTCTATGCCTGTCACGCTCAGTGTCGCATTCCCCAAATCGGTTTCAAACGAGGTCAGGCTGGTGAGCACCAGAATATTGGCGGCCCACACGATTTGCGGCGTGATGATGAGCGACAGGCAAAGCAGCAGCGCTATAAATTGTTTGAATAGTGACGACAGGTAGCGCAGGCGTGACATTAGAAATTCACTCCCAGATTAAAATGCAGGCGGTATTCGCCGGTCTCCTGACCACGGGCAATATCCACCCCGACCGGGCCAATCGGGCTACGCCAGCGGGCCCCGAGGCCATAGCCCAGTGCTGGTTCGTAGTCTTTCCAGCTGTTGGCCGCATTGCCGAAATCGACAAACACGGCGGCGCCCCAAGAGGTGGTGAGCCATTGTACGATTTCACTGCTGCCCGTGAGCAGCACGCGGCCGCCTACAATGGCGTCTGCCTCTTTCACGCCTAAAGACTGGAAAGCATAGCCGCGCACCGACTGGTCGCCACCGGCGCGGAACAAATAAGTCGCTGGCACCCTGCCAGAGCCAGTAATACTGCCCACTTCAATGCGGCCCAGCCACTGGGTAGACTCCGTCAACGGGTAAAACGCCTGTAACCTGGCCTGCGATTGCAAAAAACGACCATCTGACAGTTTGTCTAATGGGGCCAGCTGGAATTGTGTATTGAAAATCCAGCCTTTAGTGGGTGCCAGCGCATTGTTGAGTCTGCGCATATTAAAGCCATAGGCGACGGTTGCTGCTTTATTAAACTGAGAATTTTCGCCGTCTACGGTCAAAAACTCATACAACAGGTTGGCGCCGACAAATTGTTCTATGCTTGTCGGCTGCCCCCAATAGCGGCGCACCCCATTTTGGATGGCGGTGGTGACCTGGCCTTCTACGGCGGTACGGATCAGGTTGTTTTGAATGCTGTCGCGATAGCCCTGCTCATCCGTCAGAAAGGTAATGTTGGAGGTCACAGCCTGTAAGCGTTGTTCAAGCCTTACGCTACTGTCCCACAATAGTCCGCGGTCAAACAGGTTGCGGTTGGTGTAATTGAATACTACTCTGGCCCCGGTATTGGTACTGGCGCCGGTGCCGATACGCATGGAATATTGCTCGAGTTCGGTGACCGTCACCGTGATGTCGGCAGACCGGTCCGGGTTGAGTTGATCGGTTTTGGCAATGACGTCGACCGCTCTAAATTTGCCCGTGCTCATAAAACTGTTCTGTAAAGTGAGCAGATCCTCCTGGCGGTAGGGCGCCCCGGTTTTGAGTGTAATCAGCGGTCTGATCAGGGATTCCGGGTAATGTTGCAAGCCCTGGATGAGCACGTGCCCCACCTTGACTGCCGGGC
The DNA here is from genome assembly GCF_056314005.1 of Methylophilus sp. DMC18. NCBI lineage: Bacteria > Pseudomonadati > Pseudomonadota > Betaproteobacteria > Nitrosomonadales > Methylophilaceae > Methylophilus > Methylophilus sp. DMC18. Next base: position 498,284 of record NZ_JBQUZE010000001.1, read on the forward strand.
CAGAGTCTACCGCGACTTCGATCATGACAGCCTGGGTTGCCGGATCGACCAGGGCTTGCGAGCGCGTCAGTTTTGCGTTGGGAAATTGATCCCTTAACAAAGCGGCAAGGATATCGCGCTTGGCGCTGGTCCAAGCTGCTTGTGTAAAAATGCTGTTCACCGGTAAGGGCCAGCTTTTTTGCGCGGCCTCGAGTGTAGCCTGGTAGACAGGCTGTTGCACTTCCCCAGAGATGCTGACGTTGACCTGCTTGACGGTGGCTGGTGGCGGCAACATGAGGTGGAATTCGGCTTGTGTCGCGTCTGGTCGGCGTAGGGTGGTTTGGGTCTTAAAGTAGCCTTCAGTGGCGAGCAAGTCGCTGATTTCCTGTGGGGTTTTCTGGATCAGCCGCTGCCACTCGCTCGCATTCATGCGCGGGTTGGACATCGCCTCATGAATGCTCAAGTGTTTTTGCAGCAACTCACGCAGCTTGGACTGCTGCGCCGGTAACGGATTGCCGCTGATAAAAAAACGCGTGCGGTAGCGATTGTCGGTTTGCACCTCAAACCATAAGGGTTCTTCGGCAATCGCTGGCAAAGCCGATAACAGCGGGAGAAGAAAAAAAACGTATTTGATCAAGCCGCGCAAGCGGTTTTTCAGCAGGCACAGAGGGGTAATGAAGCAGAGCTGTATGAAACGGTGAAGCAAGGAAACCTGCCCAGGTCGCCAGAGCGGCTGCGGGGCAGATGTCCTGAATGAAAATGGTTGAATGAAGTACGCTAAGAGTTCCCTGGTCAAATCAACGGCGATTTAAATATGTTTAACCAGTTGACTGGCCTTGCCGGTATAAGTTGCAGGGGTCATTGCCAGCAACGCCTGCTTGGCTTCGGCCGGGATAGGTAGTGTCTCGATAAAAGCATGCAGCGATTGTTTGTTAATGCCGCCTTTACCGCGTGTCAGCTCTTTGAGTTGCTCATAAGGATTTTCAATGCCATAACGGCGCATTACGGTTTGAATCGGCTCGGCCAGTACTTCCCAGCTATTGTCCAGGTCTTCCAGCAGGCGCTGCGGATTGATTTCCAGCTTATTCAGGCCGCGCAGGCAAGAGTCATACCCCAGTAGCGTGTAACCAAAGGCCACGCCCATATTACGCAACACGGTAGAGTCGGTCAGGTCACGCTGCCAGCGTGAGATAGGCAGTTTCTCGGCCAGGTGACGCAAAATCGCGTTAGCAAGGCCCAGGTTGCCTTCAGAGTTTTCAAAATCAATCGGGTTGACCTTGTGTGGCATGGTCGAGGAGCCAATTTCGCCCGCTTTAACTTTTTGCTTGAAATAGCCGACCGAGATATAGCCCCAGATGTCGCGGTTCAAGTCAATCAGGATGGTATTGATCCGTGCCAGCGTGTCGTAAATCTCAGCCATGTAATCATGCGGCTCGATCTGGATGGTCAGCGGGTTGTACGTCAGGCCCAGAGACTCGACAAAGCGTTTGGCAAAGCTTTCCCAGTCAAAATCAGGGTAGGCAGACAAATGTGCATTGAAGTTACCCACGGCACCGTTGATCTTGCCCAAAATTTCGTTCGCTTGCAGTTGTTTCAACTGGCGTTGCAGGCGATAAACCACGTTCGCCAGCTCTTTGCCCATGGTGGTAGGGCTGGCCGTTTGACCATGCGTACGGGACAACATCGGTTGCTCAGCCAGCGCTTGCGCCAACTCAGTCAGGCGGGCAATGACTGCCTGCAGGTTAGGCTGCATGACGGCTTCACGCGCAGATTTCAGCATCAGGGCGTGAGACAGGTTGTTGATGTCTTCTGAGGTACAGGCAAAATGGATAAATTCACTGGCTTTCTTGATTTCAGGATTGCCGTCAAACTTCTCTTTGAGCCAGTATTCCAGCGCTTTCACATCGTGATTGGTACGTACTTCGATGGCTTTGACCTGCATGGCATCCGCTTCGCTGAATGCGGCAATCGCAGCATCCAGTTCGTCTATGGTCGTCGGGCTGAATGGCGCGATTTCAGCCAGTTCAGGGGCGGCACTTAGCGCTTTTAACCAGGCGACCTCTACCATCGCGCGATATTTGATCAGGGCATACTCGCTGAAATAAGGCCGCAAAGGGTCAAGTTTTGATTGATAGCGGCCATCTAGCGGCGAGAGTGCGTTGAGCGTGGTGAGTGACGTCATGGTTAAACAATTTAATAGATGCGAAAAACCAGCATTTTACCCAATCCGTCCATACTTGTCTTTGTTGTCTCTGTCATGTTTGAGTGATTGGGTGTATGAGACCGCGCAGAAGTTGTCGATGAAAACCATTTTGTTTGTTAAATTGTGTCTCTTTTCATCGTGACATAATCGTTGCCTGTAAAACCTTAACTGACATGAAATTGACGCCATCCACCTTTGCCAGAGTATTGACAGGCCTATGCCTGGCAATCAGCCTGCTATGGTCGCAGATCCAGGCGGATGATTATGTGCTGGCGATGCTGGAGAAAGTCCGCCAGCGTTACGGCGAAGAGGCTTATCAGAATGTCATGCGTCTGAATGAGCTGTTTGCGCAGATTGCCGGCTCCGGCGAAATGACCAAGGTCGGCATGGTCAATGATTTTACCAATCAGCACGTGCTGTTTGTGGACGACTATACGCTGTGGGGCATGGAGGATTACTGGGCCAGCCCGCTCGAAACCTTGGGCAAGGGGGCGGGGGACTGCGAGGACTTCAGTATTGTCAAATATATTTTGCTCAAGAAACTGGGTATTTCACAGGATAAATTACGTCTCACGTATGTTCGGGCACGCATGCCTAGCGGCTCAATCCGCCCGCACATGGTGCTGGCTTACTATGCCACGCCTAACAGCGACCCACTGATTCTGGATAACCTCAATTTTGAATTGCTACCGGCTTCGCGCCGGGGCGACCTGGCGCCTGTCTTCAGTTTTAACGACAAGGGTTTGTTTGTGGCGAATAACCCGACGGTACGTGCGGGCTCGCCAACCAACATCTCAAAATGGCGAGATGTGTTGACGCGGATGCGACAGGACGGATTGGAATGATGGAAAAATGGTTAGAGCTATGGTTATTATGGGGTGAGGATGCTAGGCTTGCACATAGAGTCTGCACAAGGACCGGGCAGCTGCCAATCTCCCCCCAGGAAAGTAAGAGGGCTTTCTGATGTCATTAATCAAACAAATACGCATTGCAATTTCGGCCATCATTTTGATGGTGGCCGCCGGATGTCTGTTTCTGGGGGTCTATAATGACCACCGTTATATGGCGGAGCAGCTACAGAAAAAAAATAACGATAATGCCAACGGGCTGGCCATTACACTTTCCAATATTCAAAAAGACAATGTCACGGTTGAGCTGATCGTCAGCGCCCAGTTTGACATGGGGCACTATCGCCGCATTGCGATTGTGTCGCCTGACAACAAGACCATGATAGAACGCGTGAATCGTGCGCCCCATTCAGAGGCCCCAAGCTGGTTCCAGTCTTTATTGTCAATTGAGATCCAACCCGGCGTTGCCAATATTCAGTCCGGTTGGCAGCAATATGGCACCCTGATCATGGAAAGCGAGCCGTCGCTGGCTTATGACCAGCTGTGGGAAACGTCTCGTCATGCCTTGCTGTGGACACTGCTGGTTGCCTTGTTGAGCTATGCGATTTCTGGCGTATGGCTCAAGAAAATCTTGCGGCCACTGGATGAAGTCATTGGGCAGGCAGAAGCCTTGGGTGAGCGTAAATACATTACGATTGCCGAGCCGGAGACGGAAGAGTTCAAGAAGCTGGTGCGCACCATGAACACCTTGTCCGAGCGCGTCAAGTCTATGGTGACGGCAGAGTCCGAGCGCTTGAATACTTTTAACCAGCAAATCAACTATGACGAAGTGACCGGTCTCATGAACCAGTCACATTTCACCAACACGGCATCGGTGGCACTCAAGAATGACAGTTTTGTCGAGGGTATGCTGATTCTGGTACAAATGCGTAACCTGTCCGACATCGACCGGCAAATGGGCTACAGTGTGACCAACCAGCTGATCAAAAAAATCGGCGATGCGCTGTTGCAGCAGATGGCACATTATCCTGATGTGGTTTGCGGCCGACTGGCAGGGGGCGTTTTCGGGATTTTCAGTCGCCAGCCTGTCGATGATTTCGCCGTGGCGACCGAGCTCAAACTGGTGCTGGAAAAACTCAATGCCGCGCAGCAGATGCTGCAATTCCAGTTTGTCGTGACGCATACCAAAACCAAAAAAGGCGACGACTTTGCCGATATCTACCGCGTCATGCAATTTATTCTTGACCTGGCTGAGGATCAGGCCGCCTTGCCGATGCGCGTCATGAATGCCAATAGCATCGTCACCTCAAGAAAAAATTATCTGAACCAGTGGAAGCAGCAGTTCCTGCAGGCAATTGAGCAAAAGCAAATCAAGCTCGCCTGCTATCCGGTGATGCAGCGGCATCAACAATTGTTCCACTACGAATGCCCCTTGCGCTTGCATATTGATGAAGGCGATCAATGGCTGGCAGCGGGGGCCTTTATTGATTGGGCCAGCCAGCTCGATATGATCAAAACGCTGGATGGTCTTGCGTTGGAGTATGCCGTCGATATGCTGGCCAAGAGCAACGCCAATTTAAGTGTGAATGTCTCGGCAGCGGCAATGCGTAGTGATGATTACCGTGACAAGCTGCAGGCCTTGATCCTGTCCGTGAATCAACCTGCCAGGTTGAGTTTTGAGGTAGCAGAAGAAGCGGCGTTTAGTGACTTTATTAAGTTCAGGGAGTTTGTGCATCTGGTCAAGTCGCTGGGTTGCATGGTCGGGATGGAACATGTCGCCACCCGCTTGGCGCAGTTAGGTGACTTACACGAACTGGGACTGGACTATATCAAGTTTGACGCATCTCTAATCCGCGATATTCATTTGCGGCCACAACAGCAATCACTGATGCGCGGCCTCTGCATGATGGTGCGCACCATGGGCATCGTGCCGATTGCCGAGGGGGTGCAGGATCAGCAGGAGCTGGATAGCTTGAATGCGGTGGGAATAGAGGCGGTGACCGGCCCCTACGTACAGGAAAGCCTCTCGTTTGGCGAGCTCTGATACGGTCAATTTTTGTAATTCAACGGGGTTATGCCATATACTCCCCGTTTTGATATCAATTAAAACACCATACAATCAATCTTGCTAATCAGTCGCTGATATCACTCGGACAAGGATAATAATAAGTCATCTGCCATGGAAACGACGCCATACTTCAATAAAACCGAGAAAGACGCTCTGCTGGAGTGCCTCCTTTATATTTGCCGCCATAACCGGTTGGCCACTACACGCGACGCCCTGATTTCAGGCTTGCCGTTGCAGAATGGCAAATTAAGTCCCGAATTATTCAAACGTTCTGCGGAGCGTTTGCAACTGGATGTGACGGTCAAGCAAGCGGCCATTCCAACATTGCTGCAACCGCAGGTGGATGTCACGTTGCTGTTGAACAACGACCGGGCCTGCCAGTTGATTCAGGTAGATCAGTCGCAGCATTTTGCCCAGGTTATTTTCCCTGAGCTGTCTTCTGAGCCGGTCACCATCAGTCTGGCGGATTTGGCTGCGCAATATACCGGCTATGCCTTGATTACCCGGCAAAACTTCATTTTTGATGCACGTACGCCTGAGGTGGGCCGTATCAAAGTCCGGCACTGGTTCTGGGGCACGCTTGCCGAAAACCGCGCGATTTACCGCGATGTGATGATTGCCGCATTGCTGATTAATCTATTTGCGCTGGCCATGCCGTTGTTCACCATGAACGTCTATGACCGCGTGGTACCCAACAAGGCAGTTGAGACCTTGTGGGTGCTCGGCTTAGGTGTGGCGCTGATAGTGCTGGGGGATTTGCTGTTACGTTCAATGCGTACCTATTTTCTGGATTGGGCCAGCGCGCGTATTGATGTGAAACTCAGTGCACAGATCATGGAAAAGGTCCTGGGCACGCGGTATGAAGCCAGACCGAATTCCGTTGGCTCGTTTGCTTCCAATCTGCGTTCGTTTGAAAGTGTGCGCGACTTTATTACTTCAGCCACCGTGGTGACGTTGATCGACCTGCCGTTCGGGATTATTTTTCTGGTGGTGATTGCCTGGATCAGTCCGTTGATGGTGCTACCTGCTGTGATTGGCGGTGCCATTGTGCTGATCTACTCGTTGAGCGTGCAAACCAAACTGCATGACCTGTCTGAAACCATGTACCGTGCCAGCGCACAGCGCAATGCCACACTGATTGAAAGTCTGGTGGGGCTGGAGACGGTGAAATCCATGGGCGTGGAAGGGCAAATGCAAGGCAAGTGGGAGAAGAGTGCGCTGTTTCTGTCAGAAGTTGGCAGCAAGATCAAACTGCTCTCGTCATCGATTACCAACGGCACTTACGCTTTACAGCAGATCATTAGTGTCGCCATCATTATTCTGGGCGTTTACCTGATCTCGAATGGTGATTTGACCATGGGCGGTTTGATTGCTTGCTCGCAGTTGACCAGCCGTGCCCTGGCGCCGATTTCACAAATTGCCAATCTGTTTACCCAGTACCACACTGCGGCGACTTCGCTGAAATCGCTGGATGACATTATGGGCAAGCCGGTTGAGCGTAGTAAAGGCATGAATTTCCTCTCGCGACCTGCTTTCAAGGGCGAAATCGAGTTTAAAAATGTCTCCTTTAAATATCCTGGTTCGGATGAGTTTGCCTTGCAGCGGGTGTCTTTCAGGATTCAAGCGGGTGAGCATGTTGGGCTGATCGGACGGATGGGCTCTGGCAAGACGACAATCAACAAGCTGATTCTGGGCTTGTACCAGCCAACCGAGGGCGCGATTCTGATTGATGGCATCGACGCGCGTCAAATCGATCCGGCCGAGTTACGTCGCAGCATTGGCTATGTGCAGCAGGATAATCACCTGTTTTTTGGATCGTTGCGTGACAACATTACGTTGCGAGACCCGCATGCCGATGATCAATCGGTCTTGCAAGCGGCTCAGGTGGGGGGGATTGCCGAGTTTGTCAATGCGCACCCCAAAGGCTTTGATCTTGAAATCGGCGAGCGTGGCGATACGCTGTCTGGTGGTCAGCGCCAGGGGGTGGGGATTGCACGTGCGTTTGTGACTCATCCGCAAATTGTGTTGCTCGATGAGCCGACCAGTGCCATGGATCACTCAGGCGAAGAAAGCGTTAAGCGCAGAATTGGCGAAGCCATTGCCGGAAAAACGCTGGTCGTGATTAGTCACCGCAACGCGATGCTGGAGCTGGCGGATCGGTTGATCGTCATTGACTCTGGCCAAGTGGTTGCAGATGGCAGTAAAGAAGACGTGACTGCAGCATTGCGTGCGGGCAAAGTGGGTAAGGCAAGATAATCATGGCAAAAAAAATATACGATCAAATTGGTCAGATTACCAAACCAGACAGTATTTGGGTGCGCCTGGGTAAGCCTGTACACGCGCTGGTGGATAGAATTGTCAAAACCGAGACAGCGGAATCGCGCACCTGGGTGGAGCAGGCGCATGATGTGATGGTCGAAGACACCATGCTGCATGCCAAGCTGATCATGTATTCTATCCTCGGCATCTTGGTAGTTTTGCTGGTTTGGGCCGGCATTGCCAAGGTTGATGAGGTAACCCGTGGCGAGGGGCGTGTGATTCCGTCACGTCAGGTGCAGGTTGTGCAATCGCTGGATGGTGGGATTGTGACTGACATCATGGTACAGCTGGGGGATACGGTTAAACGCGGTCAACCCTTGATCAAGATTGATGAAACGCGGGCGATCTCCTCCCTCAAGGAAAACCAGAGTCAGTACCTTTCCTTGACGGCCAAAGAGGCGCGACTGAAGGCATTGGCAAATGGCGGTAGCTTTAACCCGCCCAGTGAGGTGCAAGAAAAAGCGCCTGATACCTATTTGCAAGAGCTGCAGTTATTTAACGCTGCCAGAGATGAGTTGAATTCGCAAATCAATATTGCACGTGACCAACTATCGCAACGCGAACGTGAACTATCGGAAGTGCAGTTTAAGAAAGAAGTGGCGATCAAGACTTATGAGTCTACCAGTAAAGAGCTCGCTGCCAATCGCCCTTTACTCAGTAGTGGAGCGGTTTCAGAGATTGAGATTTTGCGCTTGGAGCGTGATGCAAACCGTGCCAAAGGGGATATTGATCAGGCATCGGCACAGATGTCACGATTGACCGCCGCGATTTCAGAAGCGCGCCGCAAGGTTTCTGAAGCACAACAATCCTTCATGAGCAAAGTCCGCACAGATTTGAATGAGACGACTGCCAAAATCAACAGTCTGACACAATCCAGTGTAGCGCTTTCAGACAAAGTGAAACAGTCGACACTGACTTCGCCGGTGAACGGCAAAATCAGCAAGCTTTACTATAATACGGTAGGCGGCGTCATTCAGCCTGGTAAAGAGGTGATGGAGATTGTGCCAGGCGATGATGCACTGGTGATTGAAACCAAAGTACAAACCAAGGATATCGCCTTTATCCGGCCGCAACAGCCGGCAGTGGTCAAACTCACGGCCTACGATTACACTATATATGGTAGTTTGGATGGTGTTGTAGAAGATATTGCTGCAGATTCCACGATAGACGATAAAGGTAATGCATATTATGTCGTTAAAGTGAGGACAACCAAGAATAATCTTGGCGACCATCTGCCGATTATTCCGGGGATGGTGGCACAGGTAGATATCCTCACAGGTAAAAAAACGGTGCTGTCTTATTTATTAAAACCAGTGTTAAAAGCTAAATCGTACGCATTGACCGAGCGCTAAAAACTATGAAGCATATATTTATCACGACCCTCAAAAACGCAATCGAGTCCTGGCAAAAGGCCTTTCCTCAATCAACCCTCATTTCTGATGTGATTTCTGCAGATATTGCAGGGGCACCCATCATTTGGGTGCATGCGCAACTAGAGCAGGGCAGCCTTTGGCGTCAATCTGTGCAACACATTCTTCGCGTGTTGCCTGCCGCCAAAGTCATCGTCCTCTCCAATAACCCCGAGCAAGTTGAAGCCATGCAGGCACTGGAGTCAGGGGCGGTTGGCTATTTGCATGCGTATGCACATCCAAATGTGCTAAAAGAGGTTTCTAGTGTGGTTTCGCAAGGCGGGGTCTGGCTGGGACGTGATGTACTCAAGCATCTGATCAGCCTCACAACCGGTGGCAAAGCCACGTCAGCTGTGCCAGAGGATATTCTGGAGAATTTGACCAAGCGTGAGCGAGAGGTGGCGTTAGAGGCCGCTAAAGGAAGTAGTAATAAAGAGATTGCCCGCTTACTGGCCATCTCCGAGCGTACGGTTAAGGCACATCTTACTTCTGTCTTTGATACGCTTAAGGTGCGCGACCGGTTGCATTTGGCTTTGGTTCTGCAGGGGCAGTCCACGCCGGGACATTTTGCCGGTAATGTGGGCATTAAAAATCCCAGCTTAAATAAATCTCAACTAAATTAACGTGTAATAAATAAGTTAACTCATATATTTATCGTGTAAATATATGAATATATGAAGGTTTTTTTGAGTTTTTATATTGCATCAATTCCATTTTTTTGACTAATTACACTAAATTTATCAAAAAGTTTGTGGTTTATTGCGGTGACCACTCTTGTGCAGGCTTAGTTCCGTGGTTATACTGATTTTGGATGAATCTTTATAACTTGTTAAGAGTCTGCAAATGAAACTAAAAAAAATTGCCTCAGCGCTCCTCGTGGGCGTGTTCTCTTATTCTTCGTTGGCCTGGGCGGCGAGTCCTGAAAGTCTCGAAAAAATTATCGAGAAAGCAGTATCAGAGAACCCAGAAGTTCAAGCGAGCTTTCATGCATTTAAGTCAGCGGAACTGGATGAGTCTGCGGCCAAAGGCAAATATCTGCCGAACGTGACTGTAGATCAGGTGTTCAGAAATCAGGAGCGCCTGACCCCTAATGTAAGCAATACCTATTCTCCTAACCAGCAATCCACCCTGACTCTGCGCCAAATGATTTTTGATGGCCTGGCGACGCCATCAGAAGTCGGTCGTCTGGACCATGTGGCTAAGTCACGCTTCTACGAGTTGCAAGGGCAGATGCAGGCAGTAGCGTTAGATACCGCCACGGCTTACTACGATTTGATCCGTTACCGCCGCTTGGTCTCTTATGCTCAGGATAACTTTGTCGTGCACAAGCAAGTCTTCGATAAGATCAAGTCTCGTGTAGATGCCGGTGTAGGTAAGAAGGTTGACCTTGAGCAAGCAACAGGGCGTCTTGCTTTGGCCGAGGCTAATCTGGTGACGGAAACAAATAATTTGTATGATGTTTCTGCGCGCTTTCAGCGTCTGGTAGGTGAGTTGCCGCCGGAGAATCTGAATGAAGTGATGATGACGGGCGATGGTCTTGCTCCTTCAGCTGATCAGGTGTTAGATGCTGCTTACAAGCAAAACCCGAACGTTCTGGCTGCGATCGAAAATATTATTGCGGTTGAAAAATCTGTTTCCGGTCGTAAAGCTGCCTTTATGCCGCGTGTTGATTTGCAAGGCCGTAAAATTATTGACGTCAACGATAAAAGTAGACTCAGTACTTTAGCTGCCGATACGCTGGAAGTAACTGCGAGCTGGAATATTTTCAACGGCTTTACGGATAAATCCAATCTGGATTCTGCGGTTGAAACCCTGAACCGCTCGCACGACTTGCGAGATAAAGCGTGTATTGATACCCGCCAACTGGTTGCAATTTCTTACAACAGCATTAAGCAACTGACTGAGCAAGTGGCTTACCGCAAACAGCATCAGGATTCGATTGAAAATGCGCGCTTGGCTTATCGCAAGCAATACGAAATCGGCCAGCGTACCTTGCTTGACTTGCTGGATACTGAAAACGAATACTTCCAGTCACGTCGTAACTTCACTATTGCGGAAATGGATTTGAATACGGCCTATGCAAAAACGTATGCAGGTCAAGGCTTGTTGCTGAGCAAACTCGGCGTTACACGCACAGATGTGGGTGATTATCCTCGTGAAGAGTACATGGATCGCGAGAATGTGTGTAAAGCAGTAGTGCCTGAGCAAATCGTGCCCGATAAAGCAGCATTGCTGGCAAATGCCAAGCCATGGGAAGGTAGTGGTGAAGCCTTTAAGCCTAAAGCACAAGAAAAGGCGACCATGAAATTTACGCCACGCATTCTGTTCCAGGCTAATAGCGCGATTATCTTGCCAGAGTCCTATGCCGACCTGGATATTGTGAATGATATTGTCAAAGAGTGGGGCAACGACAAGGTTGAGATTGCCGGCCACACGGACAAGCGTAGTACTTCTAAAGAAAAGTACAATTTGCTGTTGTCTGAAAAACGTGCAAAAGCCGTGGCCGACTATCTGATCAAAAAAGGCACTGATGCTAAGCGTCTGGTTGTTAAGGGCTATGGTTTCTCACAGCCGATTGCTGAAAACGATCCAGTGGAAGGTAACGATGCCAACCGTCGTGTAGAAATTATTCGTTTCCAGGCTGTTGAGTAACTATTCCAAGACGATTAAGTTGTTTAAATGAAAGCGGAGTCATTTGACTCCGCTTTTTTTATATCTCTACGCGTTATGACTTTTAAATTACTTAAGCGTTTTATATCCCGAGTTTCATACTGTACTTTAGTACAATAGATTTTCATTGTTTACTCGCGTTTAATACGAGACTATCAAAATTGTCTCAACTTAAAGTGAGGAAAAAATGGCTACTGTGATCGGTACAGTTACAAACGTTCAAGGTATGGCAATTGTTGTGGATGCAAATGGCAGTCGCCATATGTTGAAACAGGGCGAAACGCTGCATGCAGGAGATAAAGTAATTACTGCCTCTGGCTCGGCGGTTACTGTGAAACTTGCAAATGGTGAAACTGTTAATTTTGCAGAAGCGCAAACCGTCAAAATTACGGATAACCTTGCGCAAGTTGATGTATCCGATGTCACAGAAAATGCTGTTAACCAAGCCGTATTTGATGCCGTTTTAACTGCCTTGAATGAAGGCCGCGATGTTACTGAGGTGCTTGATAACCCGGCTGCTGGTGAAGCAGGTAGTGATGGTAATGCCTCATTCGTTAACCTGGATCGCATCCAAACGCAAGATGGTTCTGGTGCAAACTATACAGGGGGCAATGCTGCTGGCGGTGGGGCCGGAGATGGTGGCCGAGGGTTTAGTCCTAACTTTGTTTATTTAACGCCATCTGGTGCCGCTCCTTCGGTGACTCTTGAAGATGATGTTGATAACAACAACTTCATTAACCAAAGCGAATTAAATGGTAAGCAATTTGTAACTGTCTTGATCGGATTGCCTGTTGGTGTTGAGCCTGGTGATGTTTTAAATGTCACCGATAACAATGGTACACGTGCAATTGCTATTTCTGCATTGGATATTTCTCGAGGAGGGATTACACTAGAAGTAAGTCCGTTGCCTCCTCAAGGCTCAACAATAACCGTAACAGCATCGATTACAAATCAGTCTGGTCAGACCTCGCCGTCAGCGAGTGACTCTGCTGTACTCGATACGACTCCCCCATCAGCACCTAATGAGTACCAAGTTATTGACGATGTCGCTCCTGTGGTAGGGCAAATCTCCAATGGGGGCGTAACGAATGATAACGTTCCCGAGTTTAAAGGCGAGAATCAAACGCCTGGTGATATTGTTACTGTCACAATTAAGGGCTCGGATGGTACGACAGTTACAATTACCGCTAGTGTGAAGGCTGATGGGACCTGGAGTGGCCTTCCTTCTGTCCCATTGAAGGATCAAACTTATACAGCCACGATCACTGCGACAGACCCGGCAGGTAATGTAAGTGTGCCAACTGCCCCTTTTGTATTTACTGTTGATACGGTAAACCCAGACGCTACAGCTATTAGCGGTCAACTGCCGGAAACTCTCATTGACGATACAGGGTTTAGTCAAACAGATAACCTTACCAAGAACCGCGCTCCAACCTTAACGGGTACGACAGAAAAGCTGACAGACACTGTGATTGTTACCATCAATGGTGGAACATACAAGGCTGTTGTTACTACCGATGCTTCGGGTAAGGTTGTGTGGAGCGTGACGTTAAAAGACGCGAATTTACCTGATGGTACCTATACACCACAAATCAAAGTGACTGATTTGGCAGGTAATGTCACCATTAAAGCCAGTGAAACATTTACTGTTGATGGAACACCGCCAGTTGCGCCAGGCGCTTTTGTAGCATACGACGACTTTGCGCCTGTGGTTGGAAATATTATTGATAAATCTACCACGAATGACAATATTCCTGATTTTTCTGGTTCTGGCGCAACCCCAGGTGATTTGATCAAAGTATATGATGGTGTAAATGTTATTGCGACTGCTATAGTCAAACAAGACGGTACGTGGGCGGCGACACCATCTAAAGCGCTTAATGACGGGCAGCATGTAATTACAACTACAGCTACCGACCCGGCAGGTAACGAAAGTGATAAATCTTCAACACTTACATTCACAGTTGACACACAAGCGCCGAACAAGCCGACGATAGACAGTGTCTTTGATGATGTAGGTGCGGTGACGGGTAATGTATCGAATGGTGGCTTTACCGATGATGCTAAGCCTACGATCAGTGGTAAAGGTGAGCCTGGCTCCACTATTACTGTATATGACGGCAAGAATGCGATTGGTACAACCGTTGTAAAAGCGGATGGTACATGGAGTCTTGAGCCCTCTAGCCCATTGCTGAACGGTACAAGAGAGTTGACGGCTGTTTCTACGGATGCTGCTGGTAACAACAGTGTGCCTAGTGACAAGTACGTGATCAATGTCGACACGAATGCGCCACAAGACCCATCAATTGTTCGGATTGACGACGACTTTGGTGCAAAACAAGGACCGATTCAGAAGAACAGCACAACAGACGATACGACGCCGACTGTGGTAGGTACAGCGGGAGCTAATCTGAAAATCAATGTTTATGACAATGGTGTACTGATTGGCACAACGACTTCTGATGCGAAGGGAGACTGGGTATTTACACCGACTAAGCCATTGAGCGAAGGCAATCACAATATTACTGCGACCGCAGTAAGTGCAGCTGGGGTTGAAAGTGGCAAGACAGGTGGTTTCCCATTTGTAGTAGACACCACGCCACCTGCGGTGAACGTGAACCAAATCACCGATGACGTTGCCCCGAAAGTTGGAGCGATCAACACTGGGGATACGACAGACGACAACACCCCAACGGTAAGTGGTACAGGCGAGCCTGGAGCTACGATCACTGTGTACGATAACAATCAGCCGATTGGTACGACCACAGTGCAGCCAGACGGTACTTGGAGCTTCACACCGACGACCCCATTGGTAGATGGATCGCACAGTATCAATGTCACGGCGACAGATGCTGCTGGCAACACCAGTGGCAAGACCCCAGCGACTAACTTCACAATTGATACAAGTACAGTAGGCGTGCCGACGATCACGGCGATTAACGATGACGTTGCGCCGATTACAGGGACAGTTGCACAAGGTGGAGACACTAATGACACGACGCCTACTGTTGTTGGTACAGCACCAGCGGGTGCGGTCAGTGTAGAAGTGTTCTTGAATGGTGTTTCACAAGGTACGGTTGCTGTGAATAACGGTAGCTGGAGCTTTACGCCGAAAACGCCGTTGGCTGATGGAGCTTATGGCTTCAAGGCAATTGCGATCAACGCAGCAGGCAAGCCAAGTGATGCGACCCCAGAGTACAAGATCAATGTAGATACGAAAGCGCCGGTAGCGCCTACGATAGACGACGTACAAGATGATGTTGGTAGCAAGCAAGGCACGGTTGTGAATACTGGTGTGACAGATGACACCACGCCGACGATTTCTGGTAAAGGTGAAGCTGGTTCACAGATCACTGTGTACGATGGCAATACCGTATTAGGCACAACGACCGTGAAGGCGGATGGTACTTGGAGCTTTACGCCAACAACGACGTTGGTAGATGGGTTACATACGTTTACAGCGAAGTCTACGGACAAGGCTGGCAATGAGTCGCCAACCTCTAACAGCTATGCAGTGACGATAGACACACAAGCGCCGAACAAGCCGACGATAGACAGTGTCTTTGATGATGTAGGTGCGGTGACGGGTAATGTATCGAATG